>CAJYXO010000103.1 GCA_913778765.1 uncultured Massilia sp.
CGCTTCGCACCGTACTTCGAGCGAGCTTGCTTACGGTCTTTCACGCCCTGGGTATCCAGCGCGCCGCGGACCATGTGGTAACGCACACCCGGCAAGTCTTTCACACGGCCGCCGCGGATCAGGACGACGCTGTGCTCTTGCAGGTTGTGGCCTTCACCGCCGATGTACGAAATGACTTCGAAACCGTTGGTCAGGCGAACTTTGGCGACCTTACGCAGTGCCGAGTTCGGCTTCTTCGGGGTCGTCGTGTAGACACGGGTGCAAACACCGCGCTTTTGCGGGCAGTTTTCCAGTGCCGGCGACTTGCTCTTCACAACCGCGGCTTCACGCGGCTTGCGAATCAGTTGATTGATGGTTGGCATCGTTCTAAATCCAACAAAATACTACGTTGATGACCCGGACCGCACTACCTCGCCCGGGGACTGAAACCTAGTCTCGATTTAGTCACACAAGCGGCGACAAAAGCCACTCTCTACCAGGAGCGGCTATTACGCGTATACGATGTGCAGAATAAATTCGAGAACTCGCGAGTATAGACCCGATACAGGCCAAGGTCAACCTGCTTGGCCGTCGAGGGCAGCGGGATCGGTGGATTTGGTCTGAACGGCAAGAAGAATGTCGTACTTGCGACACATGTATTGTGCGCTGGTTTCCATGGGGCAAAGGGGAGATAATGGGTGGATTTCCTCCCTGCTCTGGCTTCAATGCACTCCCTGCTGCGTCCGCGCAACCTGTTCGTCCTGCTGACCTACTGCGCCCTGTCCCTGATGCCCTTCGCGCCCTGGCTGTTCGGCCAGCCGGTCGCGCATCCGGGCCAGCTGGCGGGCATCGAACTGGTCTGCTGGATCGGCGCCTGGGCCGTGTTCAAGCGTCCGGCGTACTTCCACTGGCTGCTGCTGCCGGCCTTCCTGGCGCTGCCGGTCGAGCTCTATTTATATGCGTTCTACGGCCAGGGCATCTCGACCCACCACCTCGGCATCATCGTCGAGACCAGCCCGGCCGAGGCATTGGAATTCCTGGGCAGCAAAGTCTGGCTGCTGATCGGCGTCTTCATCGGCGTGCTGGCCTGGTTCATCGGCAGCGGCGTGGCCGCCTGGCGCACCCGCGACCTCGACTGGAACGACGTCTCGCGCGGCGTGGTCCTGCTGGTGCTGGCCGCGGGCGTCGCCGTGTTCACCTATGGCCATACCTACGGCATCGCACCGCCGCACCTGGGCCGCGCGCCGGCCGCATCCGTATCGGCCTCGGCAATGAAGACGGGTGGCGCCGGGGCTGCCGGCGGCATCGCCGAGCAGACTGCCGCGCCGCGCCCGGGCAGCGTGCCGGCGCCCGGGCGCTTGCCACCGCTTCCCCACTGGGCCCGGCTGCCCTTCGACCTGGACGCCTTTGCCCATTCCTGGCCGTTCGGCCTGATGGCGCGCGGGGTCGACTTCTATAAGGAACGCGCCTACCTGGCCGACCTGAACCGGCGCAGCTTTGCGTTCCGCTTCGGCGCCCATGCGGGGCGGCCGGCGGACGAGCCGCAGCTGGTGGTGGTGGTGCTCGGCGAATCCTCGCGCTACGACCGCTGGAGTTTGAACGGCTATGCGCGCGAGACCAATCCGCTGCTGTCGCGGGAAGAAAACGTGGTCGCCTTGCCGGACGTGATCACCTCGGTATCGGCGACCCGTTTGTCGGTGCCGGTGATCATCTCGCGCAAGCCGGCCACCGAGAGCCTGAAGGACGGCTTCTCGGAAAAATCCTTCCTGACGGCGTTCAAGGAAGCGGGTTTTAAAACCTTCTGGCTGTCGAACCAGATTTCCTTCGGCAAGTTCGATACACCGGTGTCCGTGTTCGCGAAGGAAGCCGACGTGGTCGATTTCCTGAACCTGGGGGGCTTCACCGACAACTCGAACTACGACGAAGTGCTGTTCGGGCCGCTGAAGCATGCGTTACACGATCCGGCGCCAAAGAAGCTGGTGGTGCTGCACACCCTGGGCAGCCACTGGAACTACAGCCACCGCTATCCGAAGCAGTTCGACAAATGGCTGCCCTCGCTGTTCGGCATCGACAAGCCGGTCTACACCGACATCCGCTTCAAGGAGCAGATGAACAACAGCTACGACAGCTCGATCCTGTACACCGACTGGTTCCTGGCCCAGGTCATCGATGCGCTGAAGGAAACGCAGCAGCCCGCCTCGATGCTGTACGTGGCCGACCACGGCCAGACCCTGTTCGACAACGCTTGCCGTCTGGTTTTCCACGGCCACAACACGCAGTACGAATTCCACATCCCGGCCTTCGCCTGGTACTCGGACGCCTACCGCGAGCGCAATCCGGACAAGGTCGAGCAACTGCTGCGCCACCGGAAAGCGAAGCTGGCCACCGAAAACATCTTCCACACCCTGCTCGACCTGGCCGACGTCCACTACCCGGGCGAGCGGCTCGAATGGAGCTTCGTGAACCCCGGCTTCAAGCAGCACAAGCGCTACGTCGACAGCTACGGCTGGACCGACTACGACCACGCCACCATCCGCGGCGAATGCCACGAAGTCATCTCCAAAGGCAAACCGCTGCCGCGTAGTTGATGCGTTGCCTCAAACCGGGGTCAGACTCCGATTTTTGGCAATTTCCTAAAACCGGAGTCTGACCCCGGTTTAGGGAAATTTCTCTAACAAGATTGCGCACGATTGATGTTGGTTGAGCAGGAGGCAGAGGCCACCGAATAAGGTCACTGTTTTCACCATCGACCGCATTGCCATGCCACGTCCGCGCCGCGTCGTCCTGCCCTCGGTACCGCTACATATCATCCAGCGAGGAAATAACCGCATTCCCTGCTTCGCGGCCCCGAACGATTACCTCGCTTACCTCGACATGCTCGGCGAATGTGCTTTCGACTGCGGTTGCGCAGTGCATGCCTATGTGCTGATGACCAACCACGTGCATCTGCTGCTGTCGCCGGACGCTGACGACAGTGTCAGTACGATGATGCAAAGGCTGGGCCGGCGTTATGTCTTGTACTTCAACCGGCGCCACGCCCGCACCGGCACCTTGTGGGAAGGCCGCTTTCGCTCCAGCCTCATCCAGGACGAACGCTATTTGATGGTTTGCCACCGTTATATCGAGCTCAATCCGGTGCGCGCCTGCATGGTCGACGGGCCATCCGACTATCGCTGGTCGAGCCACCGCGCCAATGCCTTCGGCCAGCAGGACAGTTTGCTGACGCCGCATGCTCTTTACACCCGTCTGGGCAAGGACGCCACAGCGCGCCAGATCGCCTATCGCCATCTGTTCAACGAAACGTTGTCAGATGACACGCTGGGCCAGCTCAGGCAAGCCGGCAACGGCAACCGCCCGCTGGGCGCATTAGCCGATGAGAAATTGCCAAAAGTCGGAGTCTGACCCCGGTTTGATTTTCAGGCGGGGCCCCAGGTCAATCCTCCTGCGCCAGCAGCACGGGCTCCACCTCCCCGTGCCGCCGGCGCGCCAGCCACGCCGCCACCCGCGCCGCCTTCTCCTGCACCTCGCGCCCGAAGCCGCACTGCGCCAGCAGGGCCACCCCATTGGTCTGCCCCAGCACGCCCGGCTCGATGCGCAAGCCCTCGCCGTCGGCGCGCACGATGCGCCAGGCGTCCAGCCGGTGCGCCAGCAAAGGCCCCAGCACCAGGTTGTGCGACGACACCACCACCGTCGACCGCGCCGCCAGCTCGTCCAGCACCGCCGCTGCCGCCGCCACCGACTCTTCATGGTTCGTGCCGCGGAAGACCTCGTCGACCAGGCAGATGACCGGGCGCCGTTCGCTGGCCGCCAGCAGCTCGCGCGCCCGCGCCAGTTCGGCGATGTACAGGCTGTGTCCATCCAGCAGGGAGTCTTCGTTCTGCATGCTGGCGACGACCGGCAGCGCCGGCAGCACGGCCGTGCGCGCATAACAGAAGCCGAAGGCGCGCGCCACGACCAGGTTCAGGCCCAGCATGCGCAGCAAGGTGCTCTTGCCGACCCCGTTCTGCCCGGAGATGAAGGCGCCCTTGCCCGCCAGCGCCAGCGACAGGGGGCTGCCGCCGGCCAGCAGCGGATGCACGCCCTCTTCCAGCGCCAGCGTGCCGTCGGCCGCACGCGCGGCCCAGCACCATGAGGGCATGCTGCGCAGATGACGGGCCAGCGCGACGTCGGCCTCCAGCTCCGCACACTGCCAATAACAGGTACGCAGGAATTCGCGCTCCCGCGCCACGGTATGGAGCGTCCTGAAATAGTGGCGGACGTTGGCCAGGGCGAACCAGTCGCCATAAGCCGCCGCATCCGGCACGGCCTGCGCCGCCAGCGAACGCGCCAGGCTGCGGCCGACCTGTCCGGCGCGGACACCCTGCCCCGCAAAGTCTTCGGCCAGCGGCTGGCCGCTGCCGTCCAGCAGCGCCACCGTCCGCAGCAGCATCTTCAGCGCGTGGGTGGTGCGGCTCCAGGCGCCCACGCGATCGGTATAGCGCATCTGCAGCGTCACCAGCCAGTACATCACGGTGCCGAAGGCGATCCAGGCCCAGGGATTCCACAGCGCCGCCGCCAGCGAGGCAAGAAGCGCCACCGGCAGCAGCCAGGCACGGGCCAGCCAGGCTGGCGAAGGCGGCGCCTGCCACTGCGGATCGAACAGGACTTCCGCGACCTCGACCTCCGCATGGCGCAGCCCGCGCAGGGTCCCGTGCAGCGCCTCCAGCTGTTCGGGCTCGCGCAGCAGGCGCTCGATGCGCCCGCGCCGGCGTGCGGCTTCGTCATCGTCCACGCCGCCGCGCAGTCGCCGGTACAGCGCCTGGCGCCCGAAGATGCCGACCTGGCCGGACAGGCTGTCCGCGTAACGCTCGAGCAGCAGGTCACGCCAGGTCTGGTCGTCCAGCGCCGCCTGCGGGTCCGGCGCCGTGAGCCGCTGCAGCTGGGCGATGTCGGTCGGTGCAAAGGCGTGGACAGGCGGCTCGGTCTCGCGCGGCGTGAAACCGCGCAGGAACTGGATGGCCGCCGGCAGCCACGGACCGGTCAACTGGGAGAGGGTCAGGTTCATGACAACCAAGATAGTTCCTGTTAGCAAAACTTCAAGCCCTGTCCGCAGCTGTCCGCAGCACGGATCGCCCGGACACGGCGGACAGCGCGTCCGTGTCCGTCCACTCTATATAAATCAAGGACTTGGGAAACGAACCCGGGGTGGCACGCTTCGTGCAAATACGACACCGTCCAACACTGAATGTCCACATCATGATTCGCGATACCTCTCACCAAGACGCCGTCATCGCCCCGCCGGCCGGGCACGCGCTCAAGCGCCGCGCCATGCTGATCGGCGGCGCCGTCGGCGTCATCGCCGTCTGCTTCGGCCTGTTCTCCACCTGGCGCAGCAGCGAAGCCTCGGTCAGCGCGGCGCGCGTACGCGTGGCCGAAGTCACCCGCGGCACGCTGGTGCGCGACGCCTCCGTCAACGGCCGCGTGGTCGCCGCCGTCAGCCCGACCCTGTATGCCAAGGCTTCGTCCACCGTCAACCTGAAGGTCGCCGCCGGCGACACCGTCAAGAAGGGACAGGTGCTGGCGGTGCTGGAGTCGCCCGACCTGGCCGACGTCCTGAAGCGCGAAGTCTCGGCCTATGAAGGCCTGAAGGCCGAGGTGGCGCGCCAGCATATCCTGGCGCGCAAGCAGAAGCTGCTGGCGCAGAAGGAAGCCGACACCGCCGAGATCGACCGCCTGTCGGCCCAGCGCACCCTGGAACGCTACGACAGCGTGGCGCAGGTCGGCATCATCGCCAAGATCGACTACCAGAAGGCCAAGGACGCGCTGCAGTCGGCCCAGATCCGCGCCAAACATGCATCGCAGGCCGCCACGCTGGAAGGCGACGACGTCCAGCTGGCCCTGAAGACCAAGATCAACGAGCTGGAACGCGCGAAGCTGTCGATGGAAGAAGCGCAGCGCCGCGTCGACGAGCTGACCGTGCGCGCCCCGGTGGACGGCTTCATCGGCACCCTGAACGTGCAGAACCGGATGGTGGTGGCCGCCAATGCGCCGCTGATGACGCTGGTCGACCTGTCGAAACTGGAGATCGAAGTCGAGGTGCCGGAGACCTATGTGGCCGACCTCGGCCTGGGCATGAACGCCGAGATCCAGCTGCCGAGCGGCACCGCCACCGGCAAGCTGTCGGCGCTGTCGCCGGAGGTGGTCAAGAACATGGTGCTGGCGCGCGTGCGCTTCGATGGCGACCAGCCGAAGGGCCTGCGCCAGAGCCAGCGCGTGACGGCGCGCCTGCTGATCGAGGAAAAGCCGAACGTCTTGATGCTGCCGCGCGGTCCCTTCGTCGAGAACGACGGTGGCCGCTATGCCTATGTGGTCCGCGACGGCATCGCCACCCGCACCCCGATCACGATGGGCGCGACCAGCATCTCGGCAGTCGAAATCATCTCCGGTCTGAAGCAGGGCGACAAGGTGGTAGTGGCAGGCACCGATGCATTCAACAACGCAAACCGCGTCTCGATCAATCAATAATCAAATCCAAAGGAAAAGACCATGCTGCGCATGACCAATCTGAGCAAGGTGTACCGCACCCACATGATCGAGACGCACGCCCTGCGCGGCTTCGAGATCGACGTCCGGGAAGGCGAATTCGTCACCGTGACCGGTCCGTCCGGCTCGGGCAAGACCAGCTTCCTGAACATCGCCGGCCTGCTGGAGGAATTCACCTCGGGCGAATACATCCTCGATGGCGTCAACGTGAAGGGCCTGGACGACAACCAGCGTTCGCGCCTGCGCAACGAGAAGCTCGGCTTCATCTTCCAGGGCTTCAACCTGATCCCCGACCTGAACCTGTACGACAACGTCGACGTCCCGCTGCGCTACCGCGGCTTCAATGCGACCGAGCGCAAGAAACGCATCGAGGATGCGCTGGCCAAGGTCGGCCTGGCCTCGCGCATGAAGCACTACCCGGCCGAACTGTCCGGCGGCCAGCAGCAGCGCGTGGCGATCGCGCGCGCCCTGGCCGGCACCCCCAAGCTGCTGCTGGCCGACGAACCGACCGGCAACCTCGATACGGCCATGGCGCGCGGTGTGATGGAGCTGCTGGAAGAGATCAACGCCGCCGGCACCACCATCCTGATGGTGACCCACGATCCCGAACTGGCGGTGCGCACCACCCGCAACGTCCACATCATCGACGGCCAGGTCTCCGACCTGGTGCGCCGCGGGCCGACCCTGGTCGATTCCAAGGGTCTGGCAAACAGCGCCGCGAGCGCATAAGGAGGCCGCAGCCATGTTCGGTTATTACTTCAAGCTGGGCGTGCGCAGCCTGCGCCGCAATCCGGCCCTGACCGCGCTGATGGTGCTGACGCTGGCCGTCGGCGTGGCCGCCAGCGTCTCCACGCTGACCATCCTGCACGTCATGTCGGCCGACCCGATTCCGCACAAGAGCAGCCGCCTGTTCGTGCCGCAGTTCGACAACGGCCCGGTCGAAGGCTTCACCCCGGGTGACGATCCCGGCGACATGCAGATGAGCTACCCGGATGCGTCCAACCTGCTCAAGAGCGGCCAGGGCGAGCGCCGCACCGCGATGTATGGCGTGCCGGCCGCGATCGAACCGCCGCGCAAGGACATCCCGGCCTTCTCCGCCACCGGCCTGGCGCCGACGCGCGACTTCTTCACCATGTTCGACGTGCCCTTCCTGCATGGCCAGGCCTGGAGCGAGGCCGACGATGCGAAAGGCGCCGACGTCGTCGTGCTCGGCCGCGAAACCGCCGAAAAGCTGTACGGGAACGCCAATCCGGTCGGCCAGCGCCTGATGGTGATGGGCTTCCCCTTCACCATCGTCGGCGTGACCGACACCTGGGCGCCGCTGCCGCGCTACTACAAGCTGATCGGCGGCAGCCGCTTCGGCACGCCCGAGGAATTCTTCATCCCCTTCTCGACCGCGATCCGCCACGAGACCCCGCATAGCGGCAGCATGAGCTGCAACGCCAACCGCGACCCCGGCTACGCCAGCCTGCTGGCCTCGGAATGCACCTGGATCCAGTTCTGGTTCGAGACCCGCTCCGCAAGCGACCGCGCCGAGCTGCAGACCTGGATCGACAACTACGCCAGCGAACAGCGCAAGCTGGGCCGGATGAAGCGCAACGCGCCGAACAAGCTGTACGACGTGAACGAATGGATGGAAAAGCTCAAGGTGGTCGGCAACGACAGCAAGCTGTCGGCCTGGCTGGCCTTCGGCTTCCTGGTGCTGTGCCTGGTGAACACGGTCGGCCTGCTGCTGGCGAAGTTTTCGGTGCGCGCCTCCGAGATCGGCGTGCGCCGCGCGCTGGGCGCCTCGCGCGCCGAGATCTTCCACCAGTTCCTGATCGAGACCGGCGTGGTGGGCCTGGTCGGCGGCGTGCTGGGCCTGGTGCTGGCCTTCGGCGCGCTGGCCCTGATCGGCATGCAGAGCAAGGGCATGTCCACCATCGCCCACATGGACTGGCAGATGCTGGGCCTGACCTTCGTGATGTCGGTGTCGGCGGCGGTCCTGGCCGGCCTGCTGCCGACCTGGCGCGCCTGCCAGGTGACGCCGGCCATCCAACTCAAATCGCAGTAATCGGGAGACATCCATGGAAATCCGTCCCATCCTGTCCGCGCTGATGCGCAATAAAACGGGCCCGATCCTGGTGGCCCTGCAGGTCGCGCTGAGCCTGGCCATCCTGGCCAACGCCATGCACATCGTGAACGAGCGCCGCGCCGCCATGGCGCGTCCGTCCGGCCTGTCCGACGAGCATTCGACCTTCTATATCATTTCGCGCACCCTGAACAACGACAGCGCCGAGCAGCAGCTGGCCAGCATGAAGCGCGAAGCCGACATCCTGCGCGCGGTGCCGGGTGTGGCCTCGGTGGCGAACGTGTCGCAGATGCCGCTGTCGCGCAGCGGCAGCAACAACAGCGTCACCGCCGACCGCAAGCAGACCGGCTCGAAGCTCACCGCCTCGACCTACGTCTCGGGCGACTCGCTGGTCAAGACCTTCGGCCTGCAGCTGGTCGAAGGCCGCGACTTCCAGCCGCAGGAGCTGGTCGACATCAACGAAAACACCAGCAACGAGACGCCCAAGCAGGTGATCATCACCAAGGCGCTGGCCCAGAAACTGTGGCCGGACACGCCGGCCGCCGGCAAGACCATGTACTGGGGCAGCGGCGAAGGCGCCCAGGAAGCGCAGGTGGTCGGCGTGGTCGAACGCCTGCAGGCCGCCCACGTCAACCTCGAAGAGCGTTCCGAGTACTCGGCCATCATGCCGGCGCGCCTGTACGGCAACCCGGGCGCGCTGTATGCGATCCGTACCGAGCCGGGCCAGCGCGACCGCGTCATGAAGGAAGCGGAAAGCGCGCTGCGCAAGTCGTCGGCTTCGCCGATGATCCTGCGCCTGAAGACCTTCGACCAGGACCGCAAGGAGCTGTACCGCGCCGACGCCGCCCTGTCGTGGATGCTGGTGACCGTCAGCGTCCTGCTGCTGATCATCACCTCGTCCGGTATCGTCGGCATGGCCAGCCTGTGGGTCACCCAGCGCCGCAAGCAGATCGGCGTGCGCCGCGCGCTCGGTGCGCGCAAGCTGGACATCCTGCGCTACTTCATCACCGAGAACTTCATGATCACCAGCGCCGGCGTGTTCGGCGGCGTGGCGCTGGGCCTGGCGCTGAACCATCTGCTGGTCAGCAAGCTCGAGATGGCGCGCCTGCCGGGCGGCTACCTGATCGGCGGCGCCGTGGTGTTCTGGGCGCTCGGCATCCTGGCGGCCTACGGTCCGGCCTGGCGCGCGGCCAGCATTTCGCCGGCCACGGCCACCCGCAGCGTCTGATGTCGTTGTATGCTAGCGGCCATGCCCATGCCTACTGTTCTGATCATTGACGACAACGCCGCCGTCGGCGTCGCCCTGGACGTGCTGTTCTCCCTGCACGACATCGCGGCGCTGCACGCGGCTTCGCCCGAAGAGGGGCTGGCCATGCTGGCGCGCCAGCCGGTCGACCTGGTGATCCAGGACATGAACTTCACCGCCGACACCACCTCCGGCGAGGAAGGCGTGGCGCTGTTCCGCGAAATCCGCAAGCGTTACCCGGATCTGCCGGTGATCCTGCTGACGGCATGGACCCACCTCGATGCGGCCGTCGACCTGGTCAAGGCCGGCGCCGCGGATTATCTGTCGAAACCCTGGAACGACGACCGCCTGCTGGCGACGGTCACGAACCTGATCGAGCTGGGCCAGGCCAACCGCGCCCTCAACCAGCGCCTGCAGCGCGAACGCCGCGCGCGCCGCGAACTGGAACAGAACTACGACCTGCGCGGCCTGGTATGGGCCGACCCGGCCACCGAGCGCGTGCTGAACCTGGCCTGCCAGGTGGCGCGCGCCGACGTGCCGGTCCTGATCACGGGGCCGAACGGCACCGGCAAGGAACGCATCGCCGAGATCATCCAGGCCAATTCCCAGGTCCCGAATGGCCCCTTCGTGGTGCTGAACTGCGGCGCCCTGCCCTCCGAACTGATCGAGGCCGAGCTGTTCGGCGCCGACGCCGGCGCCTATACCGGCGCCTCCAAGGCGCGCGAAGGCAAGTTCGAAGCGGCCGACGGCGGCACCCTGTTCCTCGACGAGATCGGCAACCTGCCGCTGGCCGGGCAGATGAAGCTGCTGCGCGTGCTCGAGACCGGGCGCTTCGAACGCCTCGGCTCGAACCGCGAGCGCCAGGTCAGGGTGCGCGTGATCAGCGCGACGAATGCGGACCTGCAGGGCATGATCCGCGCCGGGACCTTCCGCGAAGACCTGTTCTACCGCCTGAACGTGATCGAGCTGAAGCTGCCGCCGCTGGCCGCGCGCCCCGGCGACATCCTGCCGCTGGCCCAGAGTTTTCTGCCGCCCGGTAAAACCCTGCACCCGACGGCGGAAGCGGCCCTGCTGGCGCACGGCTGGCCGGGCAATGTGCGCGAACTGAAGAACGTGATGGCGCGCGCCAGCCTGCTGACCGGCGGCGACGTCATCAAGCCGGCCGAGCTGGGGCTGCCGGGCCCCGCAGCCGCGGGCGGCAGCGGCGCCGATGCGGAACCGGACCGCGACGCCATCGTGCAGGCGCTGGCGCGCGCCGGCGGCGTCATCGCCCAGGCCGCGGCCGACCTCGGCCTGTCGCGCCAGGCCCTGTACCGCCGCATGGAGCGCCTTGGCATCGCGCGCGCCGCGTGATGTCCGCATGAGGCGTTCATGAATTCAGGGAAGCGCTTCAGGCTCTCGCTCGTCACGCGCTGGTCGGCGCTGGTCGCCACCCTGCTGACGGTCGGGATCCTGATCGCGCTGGCGCTCGACCACCTGCTGCCCGGCCAGCCGCTGGCCGTCCTCGGCATCTGCCTGCTGTGCGTGGTGCCGATCGCTCTCATTACCATCCGTTCGCAGATCCAGCCGATCCTGTCGCTGTTCCGCGCGCTGGAAGGCACGGTGGCGAGCTACCGCGACGGCGACTTTTCCTTCAGCCTGCACTGGCCCCAGAACGACGAGCTGTCCGACCTGATCGAAGCCCACAACCGGCTCGGCCAGGTGCTGCGCGAACAACGCCTCGACCTCGTGCAGCGCGAACTGCTGCTCGACACGATGGTTCAAAATACGCCGGTGGCCATGTTATTGGTGGCGGAACTCGCCAACGCGCCGCGCACCATCGTCTACGCCAACCTGGCCGCGCGCCAGCTGCTGTCGGAGGGCCGCAAGCTGGAGGGCCATGCGCTGAACGCGATCCTGGAAGCGGCGGCGCCGGCCCTGATCGAAGCCCTGGGGCGCGGCGGCGACGGCCTGTTCACGGCCGGCGAAGGCGAAGACGAAGAGGTCTACCACCTGGCGCGCCGCAACTTCAGCCTGAACGGCCGCAGGCACGAACTGCTGCTGCTGCGCCAGCTGACCACCGAGCTGCGGCGCCAGGAAGTGCAGACCTGGAAGAAGGTCATCCGCGTCATCAGCCATGAACTGAACAATTCGCTGGCGCCGCTGGCCTCGCTCGCGAACTCGGGCGCCGAACTGGTGCGGCGCGGCCAGACCGAACGCCTGCCGCAGATCCTCGAGACCATCGGCGAGCGCACGCGCCACCTCGAAACCTTCATCCTCGGCTACGCCCGCTTCGCCAAGCTGCCGACGCCGCGCATCGACGCCGTGCCCTGGGACGCGCTGGTGGCGCGCCTGGCCGGCCAGGTGAGCTTCCGGGTGATCGGCGAACTGCCGCCCGAGCCCGCCCAGGTCGACACCGCGCAGATGGAACAGGCCCTGCTCAACCTGCTCAAGAACGCCCACGAATCGGGCTCCTGGCCGGACCACGTGGAACTGCAGATCCGTCGCGTGCAAGAGGTGGTGCGCATCGATGTGCTGGACCGCGGCAGCGGCATGAACGACGCCGTGCTGACCAACGCCCTGGTGCCCTTCTACTCCACCAAGCGCAGCGGCACCGGCCTGGGCCTGGCGCTGGCGAGAGAAATCGCCGAAGCCCACGGCGGCCGCATCACACTGGCCAACCGCGAAGGCGGCGGACTGGTGGTGACCATGATCCTGCCGGTGGGCTAGGGGTCAGAGCCCGGTGTTCAGCCAGCAGCGGTAAAATCCTGACATGCCCGCCCCCACCGACCCACGCTTCTCCCAGCCCGGCCACCCGCCCGCCACCATCACCGAATTCGAAGGCGTCCGCTCGCTGCACCTCGGCACCTCCTGGGTGCAGGGCGCGATGCGGATCAACCGCCCGGACGCGATCGAGCTGGAATACGTCCAGATGATGATGATGTGGATGCTGTTCGTGCAGCAGCCGCGCCGCATCGCGCAGCTGGGGCTGGGCAGCGCGGCGCTCACCAAGTTCTGCTACCAGAAGTTCCCGGAGGCGCGGGTGACGGCCGCCGAGCTGAATCCGAACGTGATCGCGATCTGCCGCGACTATTTCGGCCTGCCGCCGAACGACAGGCGCCTGGACGTGCGCGAGATCGATGCGCTCGACTTCGTGATGGACCCGGCCAACCACGGCACGCTCGACGTGCTGCAGGTCGACCTGTACGACGAGGAGGCGCGCGGCCCGGTGCTCGACACGCCCGAGTTCTACCAGGCCTGCGCCGACTGCCTGACCGACGGTGGGGTGATGACTGCCAACGTGTTCGGCGACTTCATCAACTACGACAAGAACCTGCAGGCGATGGAGCAGGCGTTCGACGCCGTGGTCTGGCTGCCCGAGGTCCACGACGCCAACATCGTCGTCATCGCCTTCAGGCAGGCGCCGCAGATCGACTTCGCGGTGCTGTACGAGCGCGCCGCCGGGATCAAGCGGCGCTACAACCTGCCGGCCAAGGGCTGGGTCAATGGCCTGAAGGAGTGGATGCGCGACCAGGGTGTCAATGTTCATGGCCGATGAGCAGGTCATCGCCTGACTGCTTGTCATGGACGGCGAATTTGTCGACCAGCGTGGCGCTTGCTTGGTTGAGGCCGCGCACCTCGACTTGCACGCCAAGCCTGCGGAACTTGAAGACCACCTTGTCCAATGCGCCGATCGCGGTGATGTCCCAGAAATGGGCATCGGTGAGATCGATGGCGACTTTCTCCAGGGGCTCGGCGTAGTCGAACGAATGCACCAGCTGGTCGCAGGACGCGAAGAACACCTGGCCCGCCACCCGGTAGCGGCGCGTGCGGCCACGGTCCTGCAGCTGCGAGCCGACAACCAGTAGCCGGCTCACCTTTTGCGCGAAGAAGACGCCGGACAGCAAGACGCCGGTCAGGACGCCTTTCGCCAGGTCATGGGTTGCCACCGTCACCGCGACCGTGGCAAGCATCACGATGTTGGAACTGAGCGGATGCGCGCGCAAATGGCCGATCGACTTCCAGTTGAAGGTGCCGATGGCGACCATGATCATCACCGCGACGAGCGCGGCCATCGGGATTTTCCGGACCCAGTCGCCAAGGAACACCACCAGGAGGAGGAGCACGACGCCGGCCGTCAGGGTCGAGAGCCGGCCACGCCCGCCGGATGTCACGTTGATGACCGATTGCCCGATCATCGCGCAACCCGCCATGCCGCCCATGAATCCGGTCACGATGTTCGCGATCCCCTGGCCCACGCATTCGCGGTTCTTGTCGCTCCTGGAGTCGGTCAGCTCGTCGACGATCGTCGCCGTCATCAGCGACTCCAGCAGGCCGACCACCATCAGGGTTGCCGAGTAGGGAAGGATGGTCTGCAAGGTCTCGAGACTGAAAGGCAGGTTGGGCACCAGGAAGGACGGCAGGCTGTCCGGGAGTTGCCCCATGTCGCCGACGGTACGGATATCCAGGCCAAGCGCGACCGACACCCCGGTCAGCACGACGATGGCAACCAGCGGTGACGGGATGGCGCGCGTCACGCGCGGCAAGCCGTAGATGATGGCCAGAGCGGCCGCAGCGACGGCGTACACCTGCCAGGAAACATGGGTCAGTTCGGGCAACTGGGCCAGGAAAATCAGGATGGCCAGGGCGTTCACGAAGCCCGTGACCACCGAGCGCGAGACGAAGCGCATCAGCCGGCCGAGCTTGATCCATCCCGCAGCGATTTGAAGCACCCCGGCAAGGATCGTGGCTGCGAGCAGGTAGTCGAGGCCATGGGCTTTGACCAGGTCGACCATGACCAGGGCCATTGCGCCGGTGGCAGCCGAAATCATGCCCGGACGGCCGCCGAAGAAGGCGATCAGGGTCGCGATCGAAAATGAAGCATAGAGCCCCACCTTGGGGTCGACCCCGGCAATGATGGAAAACGCGATTGCTTCCGGTATGAGTGCGAGTGCGACAACGAGACCTGCAAGCAGGTCATGACGCAGGTTTGAAAACCATTCTTGGCGAATCGATTCGAGAGACATAGGGTGACCTTCCCGGGCGCATGGCGCCGAGTACAGATGAATGAGCAAGGCTGCGCGACATCTGGCGCGCAGCAGATCTGGACCAGGCAGCGAGAGCGCGGCGCCGCGCCAGGCGGCATCGCGTCAAGTGCCGATGCGGAGGGGTCTTAAGGAGGAGTGACGGAGCAGAAATAACCGCGCGGCAAACCCACCCCGGGGTAGGAAGGCGCATCTCGCCCGCAACGTGGACAAGCGAACGCAGCGGCATGGTTTGCGCGCGGGATCGTGTCGGATGCGGGGCAGGCGGTAGTCATGGTCCGTTATTTTGCAGTGCAACATGGATGCCGTCAAGGCGCTCCCGCGCGTGACAGCTGCGGCGGCCCGCCGATCCGTGTGTTGGTTTACAGATACAACCCTGCGCAGTCACAGGGGTTGGCTTGTCAATGGTCAATTCCTGCCCGTATCGCGTCGCGCAAGATGGGCTGGCCGTGACCAAGCCCAACCATGAAGGACCAGCCATGCGCCCTCACCTGCAACACACCCTGATCGCTTCCGCCGTCCTGGCAGCCTGCGCGCCCGCGCTGGCGCAGGACTCCGCCACCAGCGCCACCGGCGACACCGCGGAAACCGGCGCCGCCACGGTGGTCGTGATCGGCTCGCGCACCGGCGCCAAAAGCGCGCTCGATACCGCGGTGCCGGTCGGCCTTATCGGCCCGAAGGACCTGCAGTCGGCCGGCACGCCGGAGCTGGGCAAGGTCCTGCAAGAGCTCGACCCCTCGTTCAACTTCACCACCACGTTCATCAGCGACGGCACCGACATCATCCGCCCGGCCACCTTGCGCGGCCTGGGGCCGGACCAGCTGCTGGTGCTGGTCAACGGCAAGCGGCGTCACCAGCAGGCGCTGGTCAATGTCCAGCAGACCATCGGGCGCGGCTCGGCCGGCACCGACATCAATGCGATCCCGCTGTCGGCCATCCACCACATCGAGGTCCTGCGCGACGGCGCCGCCGCCCAGTACGGATCGGACGCCATCGCCGGCGTCATCAACATCGTGCTCAAGCAGGGCGCGGGCAATGGGCAGTTGAGCGTGGCCGGCGGCTCGACCAGCGAAGGCGACGGCGATACGGTCAGCGCCAGCGCCAGCCGCGGCTTCGCGCTCGGCGCGTCGGGCGGCTACCTGAACCTGGCGGTCGAGGGCCGCCGGCGCAACGAGACCAACCGCGCCGGCCTCGACACCCTGCGCGTCAATCCGCCGCGCGTCACCCAGCGCATCGGCGACTCGCTGGCCAAGGACGCCTACCTGTGGACGAATGCCATGCTGCCGATCGGCGGCGGCGACGGCGAACTGTATGCCTTCGGCGGCGTCTCGCGCCGTACCGGCGATGCCGCCGGCTTCTTCCGGCCGAAGGAAGATGGACGCAACGTTCCCGCCGTCTATCCGGACGGCTTCCTGCCCAACATCCTGACCACGGTGCGCGACGCCTCGCTGGCGGTCGGCTTCCGCCATGGCCTCGGCAACAGCTGGAACCTGGACGCCAGCGTCAACCACGGCCGCAGCGAACTGGCTTTCCACGAACGGAACTCGATCAACGTCAGCTACTGGTACGAGCCGAAATGCAGCTGCGCCAACTGGAACGAATCGCCGCGCGAAGCCGACACGGGCAAGCTGCGCTTCACCCAGACCACGGTCAACCTCGACCTGCGCGGCCCGCTGACGCTGGCCGGCCTGGCGCTGCAGCTGGCCGCCGGTCTCGAATACCGGCGCGACGGTTACCAGATCGTGGCCGGCGATCCGGTGTCCTACCAGTACGGCCGCACCAACAACCCGGCGATCCGCATCCTCGACCAGACCGGCAACATCGCAGCGGCCGGCATCCAGGGCTTCCCGGGCTACACGCCGGCGACGGAGGTGAACGAGGCGCGCCACAACACCGCGCTCTACCTCGACGCCGAGCACAAGTTCGCCATCCCGCTGACGCTGGCGGCCGCCGTGCGCCACGAGCGCTATTCCGATTTCGGCGGCACCACCACCGGCAAGCTGGCGCTGCGCTACGATCCGAGCCGCGAGCTGGGCCTGCGCGCCAGCGCCTCGACGGGCTTTCGCGCACCCAGCGTGCAGCAGAAGTTCTACAGTTCCGTGTCGACCAACCTGAACGCGGCCGGCGTGCTCACCGAAACCCTCACCGCGCGCGAAGGCAGCGCCGTCACCCGGCTGCTGGGCATCGCGCCGCTGAAGGATGAGACCTCGCGCAGCGCCAGCCTGGGCCTCGTGCTGCGTCCCGCTCCCGGTTTCTCATTCACTGCCGACGCCTGGCGCACCCGCATCGCCGACCGCATCGTCTTTTCCAGCACCATCGCGCCGGAGAGCGGCCCCTGCCCCACCGCGGCTGCCTGCCCGATCAAGGCGGTGCTGGATCCGCTGCGCGTCGGCCAGGCCCAGTTCTTCACGAATGCGATCGGCACCACCACCCACGGTCTCGACCTGATCGCCGAACGCACCCTGAAAGGCGCGGCCGGCACCCTGGTGCTGTCCGGCCAGCTCGGCTTCAACCGGACGGAAGTCGATTCGCGTTCGTCCTCGTCGAAAGTGCTGAGCGGCGCCCAGCTGTTCGACGATGCCCAGGTCACGCTGATCGAGCGCGGCCAGCCGCGCCAGCACCACGTGGTGGCGGCCGATTTCACGACCGGCCCATGGAACCTGAACGCACGCGCCAACTATTATGGCGAGGTATCCGGCCAGGGCTTCACCGCGCCTTTCATCCAGACCTGGGAAGCGAAATGGCTGCTGGACCTGACCGGCCGCTTCGCGTTCACCAGGAATCTCGCGCTGAGCGCCGGGGTGAACAACGTGTTCGACACCTACCCGAGCCGCTGGGACCCGGTCAAGGCCGCGCCCTTTCCGCAGATGGGCTTCACCCACTGCTGGGAGACCTGCCCGTTCGGCCTGAACGGGCGCTCGCTGTATGCAAAGGCGGACTACAGCTTCTGAGCCGGCGACGCTGCGTCAGCGCCGCTCGCGCCACCACAGGCCCAGCATGGCCAGCGCGAACACGACGCCGAAGGGCCACACCGGCAGCGGCCGGGCCGCGCCGCCGACAGCCGGCGACGGTGTACGGGCCGCATAGCGCGCGGTGGCGTCGCGGCGCTGGGTCCGCTGCCACAGGGTCCAGTCGCCGTCGGCATAGACATAGACCGCATTGCCGGCCGTACGGCCGCCCGGCAGTTGCGTACGCACGTCCAGCCAGCCGGACTGCTTCGGCCAGACGGCCACGCAGGACGCATCGACGGTCTCAGGACGGCGCTGCCACGGCAGCGTCAGCGCCAGGCCAGGGATGGCAAGCTCGCCGCCCTTGGCCAATGCGTCGCCGCGTGCGCAGACTTCCAGACGCTGCGCCGGCAGCGGCAGTTCCTGCGGATCGAGCCAGGCCAGGTCCTCCTTGCGGCGCACGCGCAGGCGGTCGAGTACGTCCTGCCACCACAGCGCCAGCGCGCGCGGTTCCTCGATCGCATGGCGGTGCCAGCCGCCCACGCCCAGCCAGGCGATGCGGCCCTGCCGCCAGTCACGGGTCCAGAGTCCTTCCGCGCCCTGCCACGCGCCCGCCTGCGCGCCGCCCGGGTTCAGGCCGCCCGACGCCATCGGCAGGCGCGTGCCGATCATCTTGTCGGCCGGCTGCGGCGCCAGATGCAGCTGGACGCTGCGCGACCAGAGGCCGGCGTCGACCGCGTTCGCGCCCAGCACCAGCAGCGGCGTGCCCTCGGCCACCCGCGCCAGGAGGGCTTTTCGTGCCCCGTCGCCGGCGCGTTCGAACCAGGCGGCGTCGACGATCTCGAGATCCGGCGCAGTCATCTCGGCGCGCGCGCTCTCGCTGCGGCGCAGGTTCTTGCCCAGCTCGACCTGCCAGTCGATCACGGCATTGCTGGCCGCCAGCAGGTCGTCCAGCGTGCGCAGGTCGAAGGACGGTGCGCCGAAGCGGCCGCTTACCTGCAGCGGCGATGGCTCGGTCACCGTCACCGGCACCGGGCCCTGGTCGACCAGCTTCCCGTTCGCATCCAGCAGGCGCGCCTTCAGGACCAGGCGCTCGGCCAGCGGCGGCAGCCACTGCACGGACAGGCTTCCTTCGCCCTTGGCCTCGGCCAGCACTTCGCCGTTCTCGGCCAGCAGCTGCAGCCTGCCCGGCGCCTTCCAGGAACGGTCCAGAGTCAAGGTGAAGAGGCGCCCCAGTGCGACGGTGCGCGGGAAGTCGAGGCGCACGGCGGGCGTGCCTGGAACGGTCCAGGCGAGCGGCCGCGCCGGCAGGTCGTCCCACTCGGCGGCGCGCAGGCCGTCGCCGTCCAGGGTCAGGACGCGCACGCCATCCAGCGCGGCTGGGGGCCGGGCCGCATCGATCTTCAGCGACCTGCCGGCATCGCCGGGCACGGAAAAGCTGCCGACCGCGCCCGCCAGCGCCAGCCCCGCGAGGGCCGCCAGCAAGGCGTCGAGCCAGCGCCGGCGCGCGCCGTAAGCCAGTATGCTGGCCGCGCCCATCGCGAGGGCGGCGATACTCAACCAGTTCATCGCATGCCTCCACGCGCGGCGCGCTCGAACGGCGTCTCGACCCTGGTCGTGGCCTGCAGCAGTACCGGCGCATCCCGCACGGCGCCGCGCAGCCAGGCGCGCAGCACCGGACGGCAGGCCAGGCAGCCGTCCGCCACATCCTGGATCGCGCGCTGGGCCGCCAGGCGCTGCTCATCGAGCGGGATGCGCTCGCGCACCCAGTCCTGGGCGGTGCGGGTCCACAGGCCTGGCAACGGGCCGTCGCCGGCCAGGGCCTGTACCAGTTCGCGCAACGCCGCCGGTACGCCGCCTGGGGCGGCCGACTGCGCCCGTTTGCTGCTGGCGGCGTCGGCCAGGTCGCCGGTCATGCGCTTGTCCTCCTTGATCGGCGGCGGCGCGAAGGCCGTCTTGTGCAGGTAGATGCGTTCGGACTGCTGCAATTCCTTGATCGCACCCAGGGCCTTGTGCTCGGGCGGCAGCGCCGTCCGGGGTTGAATCGCGCGCAGTGCGTTC
This sequence comes from uncultured Massilia sp., assembly GCA_913778765.1. Taxonomy (GTDB): domain Bacteria; phylum Pseudomonadota; class Gammaproteobacteria; order Burkholderiales; family Burkholderiaceae_D; genus Telluria. The sequence continues at coordinate 19,852 of CAJYXO010000103.1, forward strand.
TCGGCGTCCCACATCGCGGCCAGGGCGCGCCGCAGCACCTTCTTGGTGGCCTCGTCGAACAGGGTCGCGTTTTCGGCCTGGTCGTGGGCGTGGCCGAATTCGTGCAGCACGTCCTGCGGCTTGTTGCTGCCGCCACCGTGATCGTCGTCGTGATCGTCCTTGCCGAACAGGGTCGATTCCTCGCCCAGGAACTGGCCGTAGCGGCGCCGCAGCGCGCCCTGGTCGGCGGCGATCGCTTCGCTGCGTTCGCGCACCGTGGCCGCGTCCATCTTCTTGGCGCGCATGTCGGCGACCAGCTGCTCGGTGTCGATGATGATCTGGCGCTGGCTGCGCAGGCTTTCCGGCTTGACCATCACCGGCAGCGCCGACACGTCCTGTTCGTCGTCGGAAGGTGGCGCCGGCAGGCGCAACGTGTAGGTGGGCGACTGCACCGTGTGCGGCCGGGCCGCGTTGTCGGTGGCGCGCACAAAGAAGTACAGCTCGTCGCCCGGCGCCATGCCGAGTTCCGTCACGGCCCAGTTCTTCGACCAGTCGCGCCGGCGCGGATCGCGGCCGCTCGGGAGCGGCATCTCCTTGTCGCTGAAGCGGATGTTCTCGCCGCTGCCGCGCGCCAGGGTCAGGTGCAGGATCGCCTGCTTGACCTGGTAATCGTCGCGCACCGAGATCGCCATCGCCGCCTGGGTCGCGTCGCGCGCCAGTTCCTTGATGATCTCGTTCGGCTGGCTCACGACGATCTCCGGCGGCTGGTCGGGCACGACCTTCAATGTGTAGCGGGCGCCGCGCCAGCGCCAGAAGATCGATTCGGTGGCGGTCCAGCGCGCGCAGTCGGCGCCGGCCTGCAGACGCTGGCCGTCGCTCAGTTCGATGGTCTCGACGGCGCCGCCGGCCGGGTTTTTCAGGCACCACGCGACCACGGTCTGTTCGGGCGCCTGCAGATCGCGCGGCGCCGAACTGGATGCATCGACACCCGTATAGCGCGGCGGCGCCAGTTTCACGACCAGTTCGGTGGCTGCGGCCGCACTCTGCGCCGCCTTCGCAGCGGGCAAGCCGGCCGCATGCGGCTGCGCCCCGTGCGGCAGCAGCGCCGCGCCCCAGGCCAGCGCCGCCAGCGCCACGTTCCCCGCCAGCCAGGGCAGGCCCAGCGGCAGACGCTCGCGCACGATCGCCCGCACGCGCGCCGGTGTGAGGCTGGCCTCGATGCGCGCGAACAGGCGCTCGCGCTGCAGCACGGCCACGGGCGACTCGGCCGCCACCAGCAGCGCGGCGCTGTCTTCCATTTCCGGCAGCGCGCCGTCCAGCCAGGCGATCCAGCCGTAGGCGACGCGGCGCTGCAGGCGCACGGCATCCCAGGCGCAGAACATCGACCAGGCGAGCAGGCCGGGACCTGAGCGCAGCAGCAGCCAGGGCACGGCGCCCATGCACCACAGGATGGCGCGCCGCCACAGCGCGGCGCGCTGGAAACGGGCAAGGATCTCAGCGCCGGCGGACATGGGTCAACAACCTTTCAAGAGCAAACAGGACCAGCAGTGCGATCGCCAGCACGTCGTGCAGGGCGCCGCCGTCCGGCCCGGCCGGCGCGCGCGCATCGACGACCGGCGCCTGCGGCGGCGCGGTGTAGGGGCGAACGCCGGCGTGCAGGCGCAGCCAGGCGCCGAACAGCGTGCGCGCGGCATCCGCGTCCAGCGGCGGCAGCCAGGCGGCGCTCCACAGGCGGCCGCGCGGGCTGTCCAGGTAATGCAGGCCGTCGATGTGCGGCGCGTTCGCCAGTTCCGGGAAGGCCGTCACGTCGGCGGCCCACCACAGCGGCGCGCGCAGGTTTGCCGGCGGCGCCTCCGGGAGGTCCCAGATCACCAGCTCGGCATTGTCGGCCGCCTGCTCATGCAGCACATAACGCTGCGGCCCTGCCAACGCGCCGAACAGCTTGCGCCATTCGCCGGCGCGGCGGCTGAACACCGCCACATGGTGCTCGGCCGATGCCGGCGCCGTGGCCTGCGGGCGTAGCGTCGCCGCATGGCGCAGGCGCGGCAGCGCGGCCGGCATCGCCACGTCGCCGACCAGCAGCAGGCGCGCCTTGTCTTCGAATTCGCGTTCGTGTGCGTGGAGCCAGCGGTAAGCATCGCGCGCCGGCAGGTCGATACGGCGTGCGTCGGTCATGCCTGCATCGCGTAGCTGCTTGTCGACGAAAGCCGGATCGGCGCCGGGCGCCACCAGCACGCTGTCGCCGCGCCACGGCAGCACCGGGTCGGCCAGCAGCGCGATGAGCAGGGCCAGCAGCAGGCAGCGCAGGAGCAGCAGGAGCACATCGCTCCAGCGCCAGACGCGCAGCTGTACGGGGTCGGACGGCGGCAGGAAGCGCGCCGTCGCCAGCGGCGCTGCCTTCGTCTGTTCGCGCTTCTGCCGGTGCCACAGGATCGGCAGCAGCAGGATGGGCAGCGCCCACCACCATGGACTATTCATGGCCGCCCTCCCGGCTTGCGTAACCAGGCGCGCAAGGTTTCCGCCGGTGCGCGCTCGATCGGCGCCGCCACATAAGGGATGTCATGCGCGCGGCAGCGCTGCGCGACCATGGTGAAATGTTGTTCGCGCCGGCGGGCGTAGTCGGCGCGCGCCTCAACCCCGAAGCGGAACAGCTTGCCATCCCCTTCCGGGTCGCGCCAGGCCTGGGCGGCATCGAAGTCGGCCGCGATCTCGGCCTCGGTCTGCAGGCACAGCGCGCGCACGTCGTGGCGCATGCTGCGCAGGCGGATCATCGCTTCCGACAGCGGCGACGGCCACTCCAGGAAATCGCTGGCCACGCAGACGACGCTGGGTGCGCGGGCGAAATGCAGGCTGGCGCGCAGCACCTCGGCGGCCGGCAACGTGCCGGCGGCATCGACCCGGTCGAGCTGGGCCAGCACGCGCTGCAACTGGCGCGGCCCGCGCGCGGCCGGGGTGAAATGGGCGCGCTCGCCCTGGCAGACCAGCAGGCCGAAGGCGTCGCCCTGGCGCTGCGCGATCGCGCCCGCGCAGCCCAGCAGCAGCCGGGCCATGTTCAGCTTGTCGAGTCCGGCGATGCGGCGGCTCGGTTCCAGCATCGATGCCGTCGCGTCCAGCACCAGCCAGACCGCGACGTGGCTGTCGCGCTCGGCCTCGCGCACGAAGTAGCGGTCGGCGCGCGCCATCAGCTTCCAGTCGACGCGGCGCCACTCGTCGCCGGGTGCATAGGCCCGGTATTCCGAGAACTCGACACCGGCGCCGCGCTCGCGGCCGGCGTGGATGCCGTGGCCCAGCCCCGCCAGCACGTGGCGGATCGCGAGCTCGAGTTTTCCCGTGTGCGCCGCCAGTGCGGCGCTTGCCAATACAGTCACTTAGTCGATCCGGACTTCGTTGCGCAGTGCGGCCAGCACGTCGGCGATCGCGATGCCGTCCGCCTCCGCCTCGAAATTGCGCAGCACACGGTGGGCCAGCACCGGCAGCAGCATCGCCCCGATGTCGTCGCGAGTGACGGCCAGGCGGCCCTGCATCAACGCGCGCGCCTTCGACGCCAGCACCAGCGCCTGGCCGGCGCGCGGACCGGCGCCCCAGCCGATGTGCTTGCGGATCGCTTCGACCGGCGACTCGGCCGGGCGCGTTGCGCGCACCAGGCGGGTCGCGTAGCGCAGCATGGCGTCGCCGATCTCGATGTCGCGCACCAGCTGCTGCAGGCGCAGCAGCGTATCGAGCGTCATCGCCGGTTCGGCATCGCGCAGGCCGGCATGGGTGGTGGCGCCGACCATCGCGATCTCCTCAATCTCGGTCGGGTAGCCGACGTCGATGCGCAGCAGGAAGCGGTCGAGCTGGGCTTCCGGCAGCGGATAGGTGCCGGCCTGTTCGATCGGGTTCTGGGTCGCCAGCACGAAGAAGGGCTTCGGCAGTTTATGCGTCTGGCCGGCGAAGGTGACGGAGCGCTCCTGCATCGCTTCCAGCAGGGCCGACTGGGTCTTCGGCGGCGCGCGGTTGATCTCGTCGGCCAGCAGCACCTGGGTGAACACGGGTCCCTGCTGGAAGCGGAACACGCGCTGGCGCGTGGCCTGGTCTTCCTCGAGGATCTCGGTGCCGACGATATCCGAGGGCATCAGGTCGGGCGTGAACTGCACGCGCCGGAACTGCATGTCGGTGGCTTGCGCCAGCGATTTCACCAGCAGGGTCTTGCCGAGTCCCGGCACGCCTTCGACCAGCGCGTGGCCGCCGGCCAGCAGGCAGGTCACCAGCAGGTCGATCACGTCCTTCTGGCCGATGATCACCTGGCCCATGCTCTTTTTCAGCGCGTCCACGCGCTGCACCAGGTCGGCGATTTCGTTCTCAGTCCATGCTTGTGCCACGGTGCTACGCTCCTAACGCATATTGAATGATGTTGACCGCAAAGCGGGTGTTGTCGACCGCCAGCCAGCGCTTGTTGCGGAAGTCGTAGTCCCACTCGCAGCCGTAGTCCTTGTTCGAATACAGCACGCCGACGCGGCCATTGACCTCGATGGCGCGCAGGTATTCGTGCACCAGGTCGTCGCCCCAGCCGTTCAGCTCCACCGCGGTATTCGGCGGACCGTCGAACTTGAAAAAGCTGGAATACAGGCGGTGCGTATTCGGGATCTTCTTCAACGCCTTCGGGCCGAACATCTTCGCCAGCTCGGCCTCGAAGGATTTGGCGAACAGGCCGTCGATGTCGTGGTTGCAGTCATCCACGAAGACGAAGCCGCCGCCCTTCACGTAGCGCTCGAAGTTGCGGCGCTCGGCGGGCGTGAACTGCACCAGCTTGTGCCCGGCCAGGTAGCAGAACGGCGCCTGCAGCATCTTCGGGTCCGACAGCGCGATCACGCGCTCGGCCGGGTCCACGCGCAGGGTCGTGTACTCGACCAGCGAGTTGAGCACGTTGCTGGGCATGCGGATGTCCACGTCCCAGTCGCCCGACTCGTACATCAGGCGCGTGAAGTAAAAATCGTAGATCACTTGGATGCGCACTTAAACGGCGTCGGACAGACTCGTGAAGTTGAAATCGCGGATCCGCATCGGCGGAATCACCATCTGGTAGGCCACCTCGTCCGGGCCGATGATGACCGGCTTGCCGAGTTCCTCGACGTTGTTGAGCATCGTGACCGGGCTTTCGTTGAAGCGGAAGTTCTTGATCGGATACTTGATCTTGCCGTTCTCGACGTAGAAGGTGCCGTCGCGCGTCAGGCCGGTCAGCAGCACCGACTGCGGGTCGACCATGCGGATGTACCAGGTGCGGGTGACCACCACGCCCTTCTTGGTACTGGCGATCAGCTCTTCCAGCGACTTGCTGCCGCCGGCCATGATCATGTTGCCGGCACGCGCCGTCGGCGCCACGCCGTTCTTCTGGGCCCAGAAACGCGAGTACTCGAGGTTGACGATCTTGCCGTCCTTGATCAGGTCGCGGCGCTGGCGCGCCAGCATCGACTGCGTGTCCCAGGGGCTGACCGGAACGTCCTTGTCCCAAGGGTCGGACCAGACGTTGATCTGCTCGTCGAACAGCTTCTCGCCCAGGCGGTTGCCGCCGCCCTTCTTCGCCAGGAAGCTGCGGCCTTCGTCGGCCTGGCGCGCGCCGAAGCCGCCGAACATGCGGCCCAGCAGTTCGGAGGTGGCGGCCGGCTCCAGGATCACGGTGTAGCGGCCCGGCTCCAGCGCTTTCGCATCGCTTGAGCGCAGCGCCTTTTCCATCGCCACTTCCGACGCTTCGCGCGCATCGAAGCGCTTGGCGTCGCTGGCCGAGCGCGTCACCCAGCCGGAACCGCGGCCGTCTTCGGTACGCGCGGTGCAGGTGAAATCGAGGCCGGTGAATTCGCGATGGCCGAACAGGCCTTTCGAGTTGGCGATGGTCTCGAAGCCGGTACTGTCGGTGAAGAAGCCGGCGGTGACCAGCTTGTTCCTGCGTCCGGCCATGATCGCATGCGACGCCACCTCGGCGCGGTAGTCCGGATCGATGGCGGCGGTCGAGGCGAAGTATTCGCCGGTCGGCTTGAATTCCTGCTTGCCCGGCACCGGCACGTATTCGGGGTTTTCCGGCGCCAGGCGCGCGGTGTCCTCGGCGCGGCGCACGGCCTGCTCGAGGGATCGATCGTCGAACTCGTTGACGGACGCCGTGCCCTGGCGCTTGCCGAAAGCGACCGTCACGGTCAGGCGCCGGTCTTCGTTCAGGCCGGCGGTGGAGACGCTGTTGCGCGCAAAGCGGATGTTGCCGTTGCGGCTGCCGTTGATGGCGACGCTGCATTCGTCGGCTTTCGAGAACGACAGCACGCGGTCGCAGATGCGTTTTGCTTCTTCCTGGTTCAGCTGTTTCATGAAGTCCTCTTTAGCCGATCTTGCGGCCGGTATTGATCACTTTGACGCCGTTGAAGCGCGTGGTCGAAGCGCCGTGCGACACCGCGCTGACCTGGCTCGGCTGCCCTTTGCCGTCGAAGAAGGAACCGCTCATGCGCCAGTCGCGTTCGTCGCAGATGGCGCTGCAGGCGTTCCAGAATTCCTGGGTGTTCGACTGGTAGGCCACGTCCTCGAGCATGGGACCGATCTTGCCGTCCTTGATCTCGAAGTAGAGCTGGCCGCCGAACTGGAAGTTGTAGCGCTGCTGGTCGATCGAATACGAGCCGCGGCCCAGGATGTAGATGCCCTTCTTGACGTCCGCCACCATCTCGTCCGGGCTCAAGCGCGCCTTGCCCGGCGCCAGCGACACGTTCGGCATGCGCTGGAACTGCACGTTGCTCCAGCTGTCCGCGTACGAGCAGCCGTGCGATTCCTTCTCGCCGATGATGTGGGCCTGGTCGCGCGTGGCCTGGTAGTTGACCAGGATGCCGTCCTTGATGATGTCCCAGCGCTTCGGCTTGACGCCTTCGTCGTCGTAGCCGACCGCGCCCAGCGAACCGGGCGTGCTTTTATCGGCGAAGAAGTTCACCTTGTTCGAGCCGAACTGGAATTTCCTGGTCTCCCATTTATCCAGCGTGCAGAAGCTGGTGCCGGCGTAGTTGGCCTCGTAGCCCAGCACGCGGTCCAGTTCCGTCGGGTGGCCGACCGACTCGTGGATCGTCAGGAACAGGTTTTCCGGCGCGATCACGAGGTCGTACTTGCCCGGCTCGACGCTTTTGGCGGTCAGCTTCTCGCGTGCCTGGCGGCCGGCGTTTCTCGCTTCCTCGACGATATCGTAGCCGCCCTTGTACAGGGTGGTGACGCCGCCGGCGGCGCGGATCCTGTGCTCCGGGCGCGCATCGAAGTATTCGTAGCCCATGCCGACCGGCGGCGCCAGGCCGGCGCGCGAGCGGAACTTGCCGCTGGCCTTGTCGACCGCGGTGGCGGTGAGCGGCGCCCACAGGCGGTGGATGTCCTGGTCGATGTAGGAGCCGTCGGTGGAAGCGAAGTACTTCTGCTGGTTCACCTGGAACAGGTTGGCCGTCATGAAGCTGGCGCCCGCATCCAGGCCCGCCTTGTTGGCGGCGATCAGCATCTCGGCCTTGTCCTTGACCGGCACGGTGCGCCAGTCCTTCTTGATGGGCGTGACCCAGGCCACTTCGCCCACGCCTTTCACGGGCGCCAGCTTTACCGGCTCGGTCTGCAGCCTGGCGTTGGCGCGCGCAATGGCGACCGCCTGGCGCGCGGCGTTCGCGACCGCGTCCGGATTCATCGCATTGGTGGCGGCGAAGCCGTAGGCGCCATCGGCGATCACGCGCACGCCGATACCGCTGGACTCGGTGTTCGTCACGCTCTGCACCGTCAGGTCGCGGGTGCTGATGAACTGGTTCAGGTAGCGGCCGATGCGCACGTCGCAATAGCTGGCGCCGGCCTTGGTGGCCGCGTTGAGGGCGGCATCGGCGAGCGCTTTTTTCAGACTGAGCGGCATGCTGCTTTGCAGCTCTTCGGCGGCGATGGCGTTGCCGAAGACGGGGACCAGCATGGCGCCGGCGGTGCCGGCGGCCAGGTGGAGGAAGGTGCGGCGTTCCATTGAATCTCCAATTTCGTCACGAGGACCTGCGCCCTCGGAACGTCATTCCCGCGGAGGCGGGAATCCAAGTTCTGTATGCGCTGACGAAACGCGTACAAACTTGGATCCCCGCCTGCGCGGGGATGACGGTTTTAAAGCTGCGGGTACTGCTTACACCGCGTCCGACAAGGACGTGAAGTTGAAGTCCCGAACCTTCATCGGCGGAATCGACATCTGGAACGGCACCTCGTCGCCGCCAATGATCACCGGCTTGCCGATCTCCTCGATGTTGTTCAGCATGGTCACCGGGCTCTCGTTGAAGCGGAAGTTCTTGATCGGGTACTTGATCTTGCCGTTCTCGATGTAGAAGGTGCCGTCGCGGGTCAGGCCGGTCAGCAGGACCGATTGCGGGTCGACCATGCGGATGTACCAGGTGCGGGTCACGAGGATGCCCTTCTTGGTGCTGGCGATCAGGTCGGCGGTGGTCTTGTCGGTGCCGGCCATGATGATGTTGCCCGGGGTCGCAGTCGGGCGCACGCCCTTCTTCTTGGCCCAGAACTGCGAGTAGTTCAGGGCGTTGACCTTGCCGTCCTTGATGATGTCCATGCGCTCGCGCGCGATCAGGTTCTGGGTGTCCCAGGGCAGTACCGGCACGTCCGGATTCCACGGGTCGGCCCAGATGTTGACCTGGCTGTCGAACAGCTTGTCGCCCAGGCGCGAGGCGCCGCCCTTCTTCGACAGGAAGCTGCGGCCTTCGTCGGTCTGGCGCGCGTCGAAGCCGCCCAGCATGAAGCCGAGCAGTTCTGAGGTCGCGGCCGGCTCGAGGATCACGGTGTAGCGGCCCGGCTCCAGCGCCTTCGCATCGACCGAGCGCAGCGCCTTTTCGATCGCCACGTCGGCCGCTTCGCGCGGGTCGAAGCGGGCTGCGTCGGTGGCCGAGCGCTTGACCCAGCCGGAGCCGCGGCCGTCTTCGGTACGCACGGTGCAGGTGAAATCGAGGCCGGTTTCATCCTGGTGGCCGTACACGCCGTTCGAGTTGGCGACCGAGGTGAACGAGGTGCTGTCGGTGAAGAAGCCGGCGGCCACCAGCTTGTTCTTGCGGCAGGCTTCGATCGCGTAGGCCGCCGATTGCGCGCGGAATTCCGGATCGATGGCGGCGGTCTTCGGGCTGAAGGTCTTCGATTCGCGGAAGTTCTGCTTGCCGACGGCCGGCATGAACTCCGGATTTTCCGGCGCCAGCCTGGCCAGGTCTTCGGCGCGGCGCACGACCTTCTCCAGCGACTTGTCGTCGAATTCGTTGATGGTGGCGATGCCCTGGCGTTTGCCGTAGGCGACCTGCACGGCGATGTTGGTGTCTTCCGCCAGGCCGGCGGTGGAGACGGCGTTGCGCGCGAAGCGGATGTTGCCCTGGCGGCTGCCGTTCACGGTCACGCTGCATTCGTCGGCCTTGGACAGCGACAGCACGCGGTCGCAGATATGTTTGGTCTGTTCCTGGGTCAGGATGGTCATGGTTGTTGTGCTCCTGCCTTAGCCGATCTTGCGGGCGGTGTTGATGACGTTGATGCCGTTGAAGCGCGCGGTCGAGGCGCCGTGCGACACGATGGAGATCTGCGGAGGCTGGCCCTTGCCGTCGAAGAAGGAGCCGCCCATGCGCCAGTCGCGGTCATCGCACAGCGCGGTGCAGGCATTCCAGAATTCCTGGGTGTTCGACTGGTAGGCCACGTCTTCCAGCATCTGGCCGATCTTGCCGTTGTTGATCTCGTAGAACAGCTGGCCGCCGAACTGGAAGTTGTAGCGCTGCTGGTCGATCGAGAACGAACCGTCGCCGACGATGTAGATGCCCTTCTTGACGTCTTTGACCATCTCGTCAGGGGTCATCTTCTTCTTGCCCGCCTGGAGCGAGACGTTCGGCATGCGCTGGAACTGCACGTTGCTCCAGCTGTCCGCGTACGAGCAGCCGTGCGATTCCTTCTCGCCGATGATATGAGCCTGGTCGCGCGTGGCCTGGTAGTTGACCAGGATGCCGTCCTTGATGATGTCCCAGCGCTTGCACTTGACGCCTTCGTCGTCGTAGCCGACCGCGCCCAGCGAACCCGGGGTCATCTTGTCGGCGACGATGTTCACCAGCGGCGAGCCGTAGTTGAATTTCTTGGTCTGCCATTTATCCAGGGTGGCGAAGCTGGTGCCGGCGTAGTTGGCCTCGTAGCCCAGCACGCGGTCCAGTTCCGTCGGGTGTCCAACGGACTCGTGGATGGTCAGCCACAGGTGTTCCGGCGACAGCACCAGGTCGTATTTGCCCGGCACGACGGTCTTGGCGGTCAGCTTGCGCTTGGCGTCGCGGCCGGCCGCACGGGCGTCCTCGACGATGTCATAGGACTTCGTGTACAGCGTGGCGACGCCGCCGGCGGCCTTGATCTTGTCTTCCTTGCGGCCGGCCAGGTATTCGTAGCCCATGCCGACCGGCGCCGACAGGCCCTGGCGCGAGCGGAACTTGCCGGTGGCCTTGTCGACCGCGGTGGCGGTCAGCGGCGCCCACAGGCGCTGGATGTCCTGGTCGATGTAGGAGCCGTCGGTGGACGCGAAGTACTTCTGCTGGTTCACCTGGAACAGCATCGAGTTCATGAAGTTGGCGCCGCTCTCCATGCCGGCCTTGTTGGCGGCGATCAGCAGCTCGGCCTTTTCCTTGATCGGCACCGTGCGCCAGTCCTTCAGCACCGGCGTGGCCCACGACACCTCGCCCACGCCCTTGACCGGCGCCAGCTGCACCGGCTCGGACTGCAGCTTGGCGTTCGCCTTGGCGATCGCCACCGCCTGGCGCGCCGCGCCGGCCACGCCGTCCGGGGTCATGTCGTTGGTGGCGGCGAAGCCGTAGGCGCCGTTGCAGACCACGCGCACGCCGATGCCGGCGGATTCCGTATTGACGACGTTCTCGACGTTCAGGTCGCGCGTGATCACGTACTGGTTCAGGTAGCGGCCGATGCGCACGTCGCAGTAGCTGGCGCCGGCCTTGGTGGCGGCGTTCAGCGCGGTATCGGCCAGCATCTTCTTGGCCGCGACGGGCATCGGGTTGAGCAGCTCCTCGGCAGCGATCGCGCGGCCGAAGACGGGTACCAGCATCGAGCCGAAAGCCAGGCCGCTGATGTTGAGGAAGGTACGGCGTTCCATGACGTCTCCTGAAGTGGACAACGGCCCGGCGGACGGACCGCTTTTTGTTGTACTGCGATTGGTCTTCTTCGTCTTAGCTGCTGAACCATATCAGCAAGTAAAGTTTTTGGATAGGCAATCTTTATGCCAGCAGCCTAAGGTGTTGATTGTGGAATGCATGGGCCTGCAGGTGTCCGGCGCGGCGGTGTCCGCAAGGTGTCCGGCCAGTGTCCGCGCGGACGCACGCCATGCATACACATCTTTACTTGACGACAACTTAAGCCTGGCCGATGATCGCCGGGCGGCACGGCATGGCGCCGTTGCCATCGACCCTGGAGACGACCACATGAAACGATTCATCCTCGCCGCCCTGCTGGCGAGCGGCCTGGCCGGCGCCGTGCAGGCCGCCGACGACGCCCAGCTGCGCGCTGCGATCGCCGGCAGCCACCGCAGCGCCGCCAACACGGCGCGCGACGGCGCCCGCCATCCCTACGAGACCCTGAGCTTCTTCGGCATCAAGCCCAATATGACGGTGGTCGAATTGCTGCCGGAAGGCGGCTGGTACACCGAGATCCTGGCGCCCTACCTGCGCCAGGACGGCAAGCTGATCGCCGCCGGCGCCATCTCGAAGACGCTGCTGGAGTCCAACCCGGCGGTCTACGACAAGGTCGCGCGCGGCCCATTCAGTCCGGCGAAGACCGTCTACAACTTCGCGCCGCCGAACAGCGCCGACATGGTGCTCACCTTCCGCAACGTGCACAACTTCGTCGAGCTGGGCGACGACAAGGTCAAGGAAATGTTCAAGGCCCTGTACACCAGCCTGAAGCCGGGCGGCGTGCTGGGCGTGACCGACCACCGCCTGCCGGAATCCATGCCGCAGGACGCCAAGGCCACGAGCGGCTATGTGCACGAGTCCTACGTGATCAAGATGGCCGAAAGCGCCGGCTTCAAGCTGGCCGCGAAGTCCGAGATCAACGCCAATCCGAAGGACAAGGCCGACCACAAGGGCGGCGTGTGGGCGCTGCCACCGACCCTGACCAACCGCGACGCGGACCGCGCGAAGTACCAGGCGATCGGCGAGAGCGACCGCATGACGCTCAAGTTCGTGAAACCGTAAATACGCACCGCGCTCACCACGGCAAATGTGACGCCGTGGTGAGTATTTGTGAATTTTCTTGACGCGGCAGCGTGTATAGTCGGACGGATGAGATCCTTGTGCATCCTTCCCGCGGCCTTGCTTGCCGCCGCCAGCATCGCCGCGCCGGCCCAGGACGGCGAAGTCCGTGCGTCTTCGCGCCCGGCTGCCGCCGCCGCCCTGCCCGCCGCGGCCCAGCTGACGGCGCTGGCCTTTCCCGGCTGGGCCGACAGTGCGTCCGGCCGCGTGCAGAGCGTGGCCCTGCCCGTGTCGGCGCCCGGCCAGGGCTATGCCGGCTGGAGCGCCGGGCCGGCCCGTGTGATCGTCGAGCCCAAGCTGGTGCTGCGTCTCGATGCGCGCCACGTCACCCTGATCGCCGGCCTGGCGCCGGCGGGTGAAGACGGCAAGCCGGTTGCCGGCCAGCTGACGCCGATGGCGCTGGCGTCCTACCAGTTCACCCAGCATGCCGGCGGCTGGATCGTGAGCGGACGCCAGGGCGTGTTCGCCTGGCGCGGCTTCTACGGCACGGCCAGCGTGCGCGCGGTGCCGCTGTCGGCGCAGCGCCAGGGCATCGGCATCGAATACGGCAGCTGCTGGGACGGTTATTGCGGCACCTGGATGGCGCTGTATGAAATGGACAAGGGCGGCGTGCGGCGCGAGCCGGCCATCGAGATGGCGCTGTCCGGCACCAATGCCGACAGCGCCGCCGACTGCGGGCGCCGCCTGCAGCCGCTGGTCAAGCCGCGCGCCCCCGAGATGGCGGCGGTATCGACGCCGGAAAACGGCCGCGCCGACAGCCACGACTGCTACGCCATCGAAAGCAGCTGGAGCGTCGACGCCTCGCGCGAGCAGCCGGGCGACCTCGTGGTCCGCTATCAGGGCGCGATGAGCCGCGCCGAAGCCCACCTGGTGGCGCCGGCCGCGGTCGACCAGCGCCAGGTGCTGCGCTATGGCAGCGGGAAGTACCGGGCAGTCTCGGGTTTCAACCCGGTCCCGCCCATTTGAGGTCGCATCAAAACGGTCATGGCGTTGTTGCAGCTCCTCGCCGTGCAAACGCACTGTCTTCGTCGCCGCGCCTAGCCATGCCCGTTTTGAAGCAACCTCGTTTGATCATTTTTTCACCGGCGTGAAGTTCAGGTCCTGGAAGTCGTAGCTGAAGTCGGTCTCGGTCGAAATCGGCTGCATCTTCATGCGCTCGATGCTGCCGTCCGGGTTCAGCGCGAAGGTCACGTAGGCGTCGGCGTTGAAGTTGCGTTCCTTCCAGCGCACGATGAAGGTGTCGTGCTGGTAGTGCTCGAGCTCCCCCGTCAGGTCCGGCGTGCGCGACAGCGACAGCACCTGTTTGCCGCCCACGTGCTTGATGGTGGCGATGCCGTACCACGGATCCTGGTAGTCGCCGTCGTAGGCGCTGCGCGGCAGCGAAGGCTGCGACATGGCCGCGCGCGAGGCCGAGGTCTTGGCCAGGCGCGCCTTTTCCTTGGCGTGCATCTCTTCTTCGACCGCGGCGACGTTGCCGATCCAGTCGGTGCTGTCGTCCTTGTCGACCAGGCGGCCCAGCAGCTGCCATTGCAGCGCGTTCAGCGAGCCGCCGCTTTCGGCGTTGGTCAGGATCGCGATGCCCAGCTTTTCTTCCGGCACCAGCACCACCTTCGAATAGAAGCCCTGCAGAGCGCCGCTGTGCAGAGCCAGCAGGCGGCCGTGGTAGTCGCGCAGCTGGAAGCCCAGGCCGTAGGCGGCGAAGTTGGCGCGGGTGCCGGCCAGTTTCGCGTTCGGCGTGCCGGTGCGCATCGGGGTCTGCGCGGTCCACAGCTCGCGCGCCTGCTTGTCGCTGAACAGGCGCGCTTCCTTGCCGTCGGCGCCCGCATTGGCGGCATGACCGTTATTGGGCAGCTTGCCGCCCGCCAGCAGCACGTTCATCCAGCGCGCGATGTCCTCGGCGTTGGTGTTGATGCCCACCGCGCCGACCGCGTTCGGCACCGGCATCGCCTTCACCGCGGCGATCTTCTCGTTGATCTTGCTGTGCGCGTTGGCGACGTTCGGGTTGCCGGCGTTTTCAGCCAGGCTGGTGGTGGTGGTCGTCATGCCGACCGGACCCAGGATGCGCTCGTGGATGGTCTCGCCCCAGGTCTTGCCGGACTTCGCGGCGATGATCTTGCCGGCCACGATGTAGAGCAGGTTGTCGTAGGCGTAGCTGCTGCGGAAGCTGGTGGACGGCGCGATGTAGCGCAGCTTGTGGATGATCTCGTCGGTCGAGAAGCTGGTGGTCGGCCACCACAGCAGGTCGCCGGCGCCCAGTCCCAGGCCGCTGCGGTGGGTCAGCAGGTCGCGCACCGTCATCTCGTGGGTCACGTACGCGTCGTACATCTGGAAGTCCGGCAGGTGCTTGGTGACCGGATCGTCCCAGGCCAGCTTGCCCTCGTCGACCAGCATCGCCAGCGCGGCGGCGGTGAAGGCCTTCGAATTCGAGGCGACTTCGAACAGGGTCTTGCCGTCCACCTTGTCCGGCGCGCCCAGTTTGCGCACGCCGAAGCCGCGCGCGGCGACCACCTGGCCGTCCTTGACCACGGCGATGGCGATGCCCGGCACGTCGAAGATCTTCATGACGCGTTCGACGTCGACGTCGAGGTGGTCGAGCTTGATGGCTGCCGCGCTGGATGCCGCGGATGCCGCGACGGGGACTGCGGCCGGCGTGGCGGCGGGCGTCTGCGCCAGGGCGGCGCCGGAGAATGCGATCAGGAGGGCTGCTGCGATGCGGTTCATGGAGTGCACGGAGTGGGTCCTTGGCAGAATAAACAGGCGCGAGCAGGATAGCACTTCGGCCCAGCGCCCGATAGGTGCAATACAGCCGCAAGCACCTCGGCTTTCAATCGGCCAGCTGGTTCACCCACAGCGGCGCCGACCACAGCACCTTGCCGTCGTCCTGGGTCAGCTTCGCATAATAGAAATGCCGGCCCGCCGAGGGCGTGACCGTGGCCACGGCCTGCCCGGCCAGCTGGGTCACCTCGCCGTTCCGGCCCGGCACGCCCTCCATCAGCACCACCGCGGCGGCGCGGCGGCCGGCGCCGTTCGCGAACTGCACGCTCAGCTGCAGCGGCCCGCGGTTGTCGAAGCGCTCGCCCATCAGGCGGCCGTTCGCGGTCAGGACGATCTGCGAGTCCTTGTCCATGGTCGCGAACACGCGCCGCGCCCTGACGGCGGCGACGAAGCTGTCGCGGTTCAATGCCTCGCCGTTCGGCATGAGCACCGCCGTGCGGTTCGTATAGGACGCGCCCCAGTTGGCGCAGTGGTTGTCCTGGTTGCTGCTGAAAGCGACGTGATAGCCGGCTTCGAGCAGCTTGTTGCAGGCCGCCTCGAAATTGCTGCGCCGGGTTTCCCCTTCCTTGTCGTTGGTCGAGAAAGCGGTGCTGTTCATGACTTCGCACAGCGCCATCGCCTCGTCGCCGTCCGCCGTCCAGGCCAGCGGCACGCCGTTCACCTTGAACTGGTCCTTCAGCGACGGGTGGTTGAACTGCCCGATCCAGCCGCGCTGCCGCATCAGCGTGTACAGCGCGCCGTAGTCGTTGCGGGGCGTCAGGGTGTCGGCCAGCAGCTCTCCCTTGGCGTTCTTTTCCCAGCCCAGCAGCTCGTCGCTGTTGAAGATGTTCAGGTGGCCGCCATCGCTGATCACGCCCCACTCCATGCCGTACAAGGCCAGGAAGTCCGGGTGCTGCTCGTTGAAGCTGCGCGCGGTTTGCAGGCCGGCCTGGTAAAGCGCCTTGCCGGTTGCCGGATCGGCGCCGCTGTTGGTGCCGTCCGAGCCGTCGAACATGTGGTTGTGCTCGGAGACCATCAGCAGGTCCAGGCCGTGCGCGCGGGCGTAGGGGAAAGCGGCGTCCGGGCCGAAGGGCGCGGTCTGCGGATCCTGGGCGCCCTTGCAGGAATCGAGGGCGGCGCCGCCGTCGCTGTCGCGGGTCTGGCTGTGCAGGTTGCCGTAATAGACCGTGTAGGGCAGCGAGGCCGTGGCCGGCGCCGCCTGCAGACGGGCAGCGCGGCCGGGCAGCGGCGCAAAGGCCGGCAGCACCGGCGCCGGCACGCTGCCGACGGCGATGTCCCAGGACTGGTCGACTTCTTCCCGGCCTGCCGCCGCATGCAGGCGCACGCGGTACACGCCCGGCTTCGATGCCTGCCTGCCCGACCGCCCCTGCCAGCGCACGGCCACGTCGACCGGACGGCCGGCAAGCTGCGCATGACCATGCCAGCGCTGCACCGCGCGGCCATCCGGCGCCAGCAGCTCGAGGCGCCAGTGCACGCTGCGGCGTCCCTGCAGCCCGGGGTAGTCGAGCGAGATCGTGAAGGTGCGCGCGTCCAGGCGGCCGTCGCCATGGTAGGGCGCGGCCAGCGTCGCCTCGAATTCCTGGTGCTCGTGCTGGACCGGCGTGACTGGTCCGGCGGCGGCGGCAAAGTGGAGGAAGCTGGCCGCTGCGCAGACGAAGCAGCGGGTCCAGGCCAGGGGGCGGAGTCGGGATGAGGTTTTCATGATGCAATTTTTGCAATTGCATCACTAGGGCACCTTGATCCCCGGATCATCCCCTAAGGGAATAATCCTTAACTAATTGACAAAAATGAAGATGTTTCAAAAATGATATTCGGCGCGCACCATCGGCGTGCTGGCGCGCTGGCCGCGGTTGCCGGTCGTGGCCGAGGTATTGCCGAACTTGTTGTTCCAGAACTGGTATTCGAGACCGACGCGGAAGCGGTTCTTCGGTTGGCCGAAGCGGCTGCCGATGTCGTACATCAGTTGCATGTCGAGGTTGGTTTCGGCGCCGGTCGGGTTGCCGGTTTCGTCCCGGCCCTTGGCGGCGATGAAGTTCAGGTAGCCTTCGAAGGACCAGCCGGCGCCGTAGCCGCCCACCCAGCCGTCCGGCACCGGAATGCCCCAGCTGGCCGAGAACATCGGGTGATAGTCGTAGGTGTAGCGCCCGCGCACTTCCGAGATCGGCGGGAAGGCGCCGCTCGGGGCGTTGCTTTCGCGGAGCAGCAGGATGCCGGTGTTCAGGAAGCCCGGCACGTCCCACATCAGGGTCGGACCGACGACCAGCATGCGCTTGCGCGAGTTGTAGCCGACGTCGTTCTTGGTATTCCAGTCGAAGCCCAGCACCAGTCCCAGGCCCTTCACCGCGCCATAGCCGATGGGCGCGCCGCGCAGCGCACCGATGTCCAGCGTGTGGCGGTAGACGATATAGGCTTCCTGGGCGCCGTCCGTCTGGTTCAGCGCGCCTGGGTCGTTGCTGTCGGACTGCAGCAGGTCGACGTTGAAGTAATTCGAACCGTATTTGTAGCCGCTGGCATGGGTGAGCGCGAAGATGTGCTTCTTGATGTCGGCCGGGTTGAAGGGCTCGCGGAAGCGCTGGCCGTAGCGCCAGCTGATCGCCGTGTCGCTCCAGTCGGCGGCGCCGGCCGGCGCAGCGGCGGTGGCGGCAAAAAGCAGGAATCCGGCCGCGGCCAGTGCTGCGGCGCTCGTGCGTTCACTCATCATTTTCCCTATGGAATGAGGTTACCGTGCAGGCTGAGAGAACGCTAGTGTAGCCGGAAGCCGCCACAGCCGGCGGGTGCTTGTCGCGTGTGCGCCAAGGGTCGCCGGCCCGGCGCACGGAGGACGACGACGAGCCGGTGCGCCGCTGCGCCCACTGCCGGCTTACAGGCTGGCGAAGTCGAAGTCGAACTGCACCGCCAGCGCGAGGCCGCCGGCCAGGCTCCAGGCCTGCGCATGCCCCAGCCGCTGCAGGCACAGCGCCGCCCGTGCACTGCGCTTGCCGCTGCGGCAAACGAAGACCAGCGGGCGTTGCGGCGCCCCCAGGAAGTGGCCGATGTGTTCGGCCAGGCGCGACAGCGGCACCGGCTGCGCGGCGCGGCCATGCAGGCTCACGCTACCGGCATCGCATTCGCAGGCTTCGCGCACGTCGACCAGCACGGCATCCTCGTGCGTGCGCAGGAAGGCCTCGAGGCGCTCCGGCGCCATCTGCCGCACCTCCCCGGTCCCGTCCACCGCGCTGCGCAGCCCCGCCAGCGTGGTGCAGGATGCGCCGCCGACATCGGCGCCATGGCACAGCAGCGCATCGCCCGTCAGCAGGCCGGCCAGCGCCTGGGCGCCGGCGTCCGCGCTCGCCGTGTCGCCGGCGAAGACCAGGCGCACCGCCGCCGCGTCGAGCCGGCCCTTCGGCGCGCGGCCCAGCAGGTAGACGGCGCTGCATCCATCCATGCCCGATACCCGCGCCAGCACGTCGTCGCCGATCGCGATGGCCGCCGCGACGCTGCCGTCGGCCAGGGTGACGGCGGCGCTGTCGCGCGGCCAGCCGAGCGTGCCCGCGTCCACGCCGGCGGCGCCGAGGGCTGCGCGCAGCACGGCGCGCGCATCGCCGCCTTCCGGATCGGCGCCCGTGCCCAGCACCGCCAGCGTACGCAGTCCGCTGCCTTGCATCTGGGCCGCGATCCGCGTCGCCATCGCGGCCGGCGGATCGATCGCGATGCAGGCGTGGGCCGCGTGGTCGAACAGGATCCAGCCATGGCGGCCATCGAAGCTCAACTGCTGCAGGCCCTGCTGCGCGCCGCTCAGGCCGGAGGCCGTCAATGCCGGACGCCGCACCGCCTGGCCGCAGCGGCGGATCCGCGCGCAGGCTTCATCGATGAATTCGTCGGTGGCCAGCGGGCCGAAGGACAGTCGGACGGCGCCGCTGGTGCGCCATGCCGGCAGGCCCATCGCCTGCAGCACATAGCTGGGCGCGGCCTTCGCCGCCGAACAGGCCGAGCCCGCGCTGACGCGCACGCCGGCCGCGTCGAACAGGTCGAGCAGGTCCTTGCTCGGCAGGTCGGGCACCGCGAAGTTGAGGGTGGTCGGCAGCGCCAGTTCGAACGGGGTGTTGAAGACGATGCCGGGGAAAGCCTCCGTCAGCGCGGCGGCCAGGCGTTCGCGCATCGCCGCCAGCGCCTGGTGGCCGCGGAAGGTATCGCCCTGCTCCAGCGCGGCCAGCACGGCGCCGAGCGCGGCGATGCCGGCCATGTTCTCGGTGCCGGAACGCTGGCCCGCTTCCTGGCCGCCGCCGATGATCAGCGGCGTGTAGGGCGCGCCGTCGCGCACGTACAGCATGCCGATGCCCTTGGGTGCGTACAGCTTGTGGCCGGAGAACGGCGCGTAGTCGATGCGGGTGTTGGCCAGGTCGAGCGGCAGCTTGCCGAGCGCCTGCACGCAGTCGACCATCCAGTAGGCGCGCGGCGCGCGTTCGCGCAGCACGGCGGCGATGCCGTCCAGGTCGGAGATCGTACCGGTCTCGTTGTTGGCGGCCATGGTGCAGACCATCGCCGCACGCGGCGCCAGCTCGCGCAGCAGGTCGAGGCGGTGACGCCCGGCGCCGTCGACCGGCAGCGCGCACAGCGTGAAGCCGGCGCCGAGCAGGCGGTTCCAGTGCGCCAAGCTTTCCGACACCGCCTTGTGCTCGGTGGCGCCGTAGATCAGCAAGTCACCCACCGGCTCGCCCGCGGCGCGGCGCTCGCGCAGCGCGCACAGGGCCGACAGCACCGCGGTCTGGATCCCCTCGGTGGCGCCGCTGGTGAACAGCACCCGGCCCGGACCGGCGCCGAGCACGCGGCGCGCGCGCGCCCTTGCCTCGTCGAGGACGGCCTTGGCGCGCAGGCCGGTCGCATGGCTGCTGCTCGGGTTGCCGAAGCAGGCGCGCATCGTGTCGAGGGCGGCGCCGGCGGCGGCCGGCAGCACGGGCGAGGTGGCGTTGGCGTCGAGGTAGATATCGTGACTCATGAATAAAATGCCGAAAAAATTGCTAAAAACAAAAAATAATATGCGCACAAGGTCCCATAGTTGAGTAATATGTTACGGACTGACGCAGAATAAGATGTACTAAAATTCCTTTGTTTTCGTTTAAAAGAAGAACTGGCATTCTCATTCTTACTGCATAAAAGAAATGAACTCACTCGACAAATACGATTGCGCGATTCTTGCCGCTCTGCAAGCGGACGCCACCCTGTCGATTTCCGGGTTGAGCGAAAAAGTCGGGCTGTCCAGCACCCCCTGCTGGAAGCGCGTCAAGCGTCTGGAAGAAGAGGGGTATATCGAGAGCCGCGTCAGCATCGTCAACCGCAACAAGGTCGGCCTGCCGGTGACCGTGTTTGTCAGCGTGCGCGCCAAGGAACACGACGAAAAATGGCTGGAGCGTTTCGCCTCCGCCGTGGTGTCCCTGCCCGAGGTGCTCGAATTCCACCGCATGAGCGGCGACATCGACTACCTGCTGAAGGTCGTCACCACCGACATCGAAGGCTACGACCGCTTCTACAAGAAGCTGATCAAGACGGCCCAGCTGGCCGGCGTCTCCTCGGCCTTCTCGATGGAGCAGATCAAGTGCACCACCGCGCTGCCGCTGGAACTGATTTCGCACGGGCTGCCCGCCTGAGGTGATTCATGCGATGATGGCGCCCGTTAGAGTCAGAACATAACGGAGACGAAGTAATGCCATCGATTTTCAAGATTGCGCCGCTGGCGCTGGCCGCAGGCCTGTTCGCCATCGGCGCACAAGCCCAGGCCCAGGACCAGGTCGTGCGCATCGGCGTGAGCGGCCCGCTGTCCGGCGCGAACGCCTTTGCCGGCAAGGACAACGAGAACGGCGTGCGCCTGGCGGTCGAAGAACTCAACGCGCAGAAGCTCAAGGCGGGCGGCAAGACCTTGCGTTTCGAGCTGATGTCCGAAGACGACCAGGGCGACCCGAAAGCCGGCGTGAACGTGGCCCAGAAATTCGCCGACGCCGGCGTCAAGTTCGTGCTCGGTCCCTACAATTCGGGCGTCGCGATTCCCGCCTCGCGCGTGTACAACGATGCCGGCATCCTGATGTCGACGGTCGGCACCAACCCGAAGATCACCCAGTCGCGCTATCCGCACGTGTTTCGCATCGTCGCCAGCGACAACCAGGTCGGCGGCTCGATGGCGGCCTACGCGGCCAAGGAACTCAAGATCAAGACCGTCGGCGTGATCGACGACCGCACCGCCTTCGGCCAGGGCATCGCCGAGGAGTTCGCGAAGCAGGCGCGCGCCAACGGCCTGAACGTGGCCGGCCGCGAGTTCACCAACGACAAGGCCAGCGATTTCGCCGCCATCCTGACCGCCTTCCGCGCCAAGAAGGTCGACGCGATCTTCTTCGGCGGCTATGCGCCGCAGGGTGCGCCGATGGCGCGCCAGATGAAACAGCTCGGCATGGCCAACGTGCGCCTGCTTGGCGGCGACACCCTGTGCAGCCCCGAGATGGCCAAGCTGGGCGGTGATGCCGTCGCCGGTAACGTGCTGTGCGCCCAGGCCGGCGCGATGCTCGACAAGCAGCCCGGCGGCCCGGCCTTCAAGGCGCGCTACAAGCAGCGCTTCCAGCGCGAGCCGGACGTCTACGCGCCGGCCTTCTACGACCAGGCCATGTTCTACGCCCAGGCGATGAAGAATGCGAACTCGGTCGATGCTGCGGCGGTGAGCAAGGCCCTGCACACCATGAGCTACCAGGGCGTGGCCGGCACCTATGGCTACGATGCGAGCGGCAACCTGAAGAAGACCGCGGTGACGGTGTACACCTTCAAGGGCGGCGCGCTGTCGCCGCTGGCCAGCTATTAAGCAGCCGTCGTAAAGACTGGCACTCCAGGCGGCGACAAGCGTATCCTTGTCGCCGCTCTTCTTTTATCGCATACCAGAACATGAAACACATCCTGAAGCTGGGCGCAATCGCATGCGCCGCCATGATCGCCTGCGCACCCGCCGGCGCCGCCGCCGACGCCAAGCCGGCTGCCGCGCAGACCGTCAACGCCACTGCCAGCGCCGAAGCGAAGCGCCTGAACAAGCTGGCCGACGAATACTACGATGCGCTGGCGCGCTTCGACCCGGTGTCGGCCGGCGAGAGCGGCGACAACCGCTTCGCCGGCGAGATCGGCATGTCGATCTCCGCCAAGAACCGCGCCGCCCAGTTCGCGCGCTACAAGGATTACCTGAAGCGCCTGCACACGATCCAGCGCGGCGCCCTGACACAGCGCGACCAGACCAGCTACGATATCCTCGACTACGAGCTCACGACCGCCCTGCGCTTCGAGCCCTTCCCCGAGCACCTGCTGCCGATCACGCAAATGGACAGCCTGCCGGTCATGCTGGCGAACTACGCCGGCGGCGAAGGCGCCCAGCCGCTGTCGACCGTGAAGGATTACCAGGCTTACCTGAGCCGCCTGAACCAGCTCGGCCCCTGGATCGACCAGGCCATCGCGAATATGCGCGAAGGAATGAAGCGCGGCGTGGTGCAGCCGAAGGCGATCATGCTGTCCGCCCTGCCCCAGTTCAAGCAGCTGGTGGCGAACAAGCCGGAAGACAGCATTTATTACACGCCGGCGAAGAAGCTGCCGGCCGCGTTCTCCGATGCGGACAAGAAGAAGCTGGTGGACGGCTACCGCAGCACCATCGCCAACAAGCTGAATCCGGCGCTGGTCCGCCTGGCTGCCTTCCTGGAGAAGGAATACATCCCGGCCTGCCGCACCAGCACCGGCTGGAGCGCCCTGCCGCAGGGCATGGACTGGTACCTGGTGCGCGTCGCCAGCCAGACCACCACCGACCTGCAGCCGGAGCAGATCCACCAGATCGGCCTGAAGGAAGTGGCGCGCATCCAGAGCGAATACGCGCGCATCGGTCCGCAGATGGGCTACAACGGCCCGGCCGCCGGACTGCCGACCTGGGTGCTGGAGCAGCCGAAGTACAAGCCTTTTAAAACCGACAAGGAAGTCATCGAGGTCTACCGCAAGCTGGACGCGCAACTGAGAACGAAGCTGCCGGCGCTGTTCACGCTGCGTCCGAAGACCCCGCTCGACCTGCGCCTGGAGCCGGAACTGTCGCGCGCCACGGCCTCCGACCACTACACGCCGCCGGCGGTGGACGGCACGCGTCCGGGCGTGTTCTGGTCGGTGGTGAACGATCCAACCCAGTACGGCAGTACCGGCATGGTCACGCTGTTCCTCCACGAAGGCCAGCCGGGCCACCACTTCCACATCGCCCTGATGCAGGAACTGGACCTGCCGAATTTCCGCAAATTCGGCGGCAACAACGCCTTCACCGAAGGCTGGGCGCTGTATGCGGAAACCCTGGGCAAGGAGATGGGCCTGTTCGACAAGCCGGAAGATTATTTCGGCCACCTGAACGACGAGATGCTGCGCGCCGTGCGCCTGGTGGTCGACACCGGCATGCACGCGAAGGGCTGGACCCGGGAGCAATCGATCCAGTACATGCGCGAGACGCTGGGCTATCCGGAATCGATCGCGCGCAGCGAGACCGAACGCTACATGGCCTGGCCGGGCCAGGCGCTGGGCTACAAGATCGGTTCGCTGAAGATCCAGGAACTGCGCCGCCGCGCGGAAAAAGAGCTGGGTCCGAAGTTCAGCCTGCCGAAGTTCCACGAGATCGTGCTGGGTGAAGGCACGCTGCCGCTGGCGCTGCTGGAGAAGAAGGTGGACCGGTGGATTGCGGACAGTAAGTAAGCGCTTGAACCGTCGTTCCCGCGCAGGCGGGAACGACGTGCATCAACCGCGCGGACGACGGATCAGCGGTCCGGCGCCACGCGCCACACCACCCCGCCCGCGTCATCGACCACCAGCAGCGCACCATCCTGCGCCACCGTCACCGCCGCCGGGCGGCCCCAGACGTCACGGTCGCTCAGCACCATGCCGGTCATGAAGTCCTGGTACTGGCCGGTCGGCGCGCCGTTCTTCATCATCACGCGGATCACCTTGTAGCCGGTGCGGATGCCGCGGTTCCAGGAGCCGTGCAGGGCCAGGAAAATGTCGCCTTCGTACTCCTTCGGGAAGGCGTGCTTCGCGCCTGCCGGGGCCTGGTAGACCACCATGCCGAGCGGCGCCGAGTGGGCCTGGATCAGGGTGTCGGGCACGGTCACCTTGCCCTTCAGGTCGGGACGGATGCCCTTCAGGCGCGGGTCTTCGTGGTCGCCCAGGTAGTACCACGGCCAGCCGTAGAAGCCGCCCGGCTTCACGCGGGTCACGTAATCCGGCGGCAGATTGTCACCCAGTTCGTCGCGCTCGTTCACGCTGCAGAACAGGTCGCCCGTCTGTGGGTGCACCAGCATGCCGACGCAGTTGCGCAGGCCGTTGGCGAAGTTGCGGCGATTCTTGCCGTCGGGGTCGAAGGCCAGCACGGTGGCACGATCAAGCTCCTCGGCCCAGGCGCCGCCCAGGCCGTGCGCCTTTTCCCATTGCGCCAGCGGCTGCGGCGGCGCCTTGCCGATGCCGCTGGCGATGTTGGTGGCCGAACCCACCGACACGAACAGGGTCTTGTCGTCCTTCGAGAAGGCCAGCGTGCGCGTGGTATGGCCGCCGGTGGTGTCGCTCAGCTTGTCGACGATGGTTTCCGGTTCGCCTTTCGCTTTCAGGTCGCCGTTCGCGTACGGGAAGCGCACCACCGAGTTGACGTTGGCGACGTACAGGTACTTCGGGTTCGGACCGGACGGCCACAGCGCCAGCCCGTAGGGACGCGACAGGCCGCTGGCGAACACGCTCGCGCCGTCCGCCTTGTCGCCGTCTTTCGCGCGCAGGATGCTCAGCTGGCCTTTGCCCGTTTCGGCCAGAATGATGTCGCCGTTCGGCGCGCGCAGCGCCAGGCGCGCCTTGCCGGTGTCGCCGGCGAACATCGAGATCCTGAAGCCTTTCGGTACGGCCGGCATCGCATTGTCCGGACGCGCGGCGACCTTCGGGCCGTTGCCGGCGCTTTCGCTGGCGAAGGGCGCGACGAGTTTATCGACCGTCAGGTGATGCAGGTCGCCCGGCTTGTCCTCGGTCCAGGCGCCGGCCTTGGCGCCGCTTGCCGTCGGTGCGGCGGCAGCCGGTGCGGCGGCCTTGCCGCTCTGCGAAGCCAGGTAATCGATCGTGGCGGCGCGCGCCTTGCTGTCTGCGATCCCGATCGGCATCGCGGTGCCCGGCACGTCCTTGCCCGGGTCGCGCAGGAAGACATCGAGCTCTTCGCGGGTCCAGGTCTTGCCGGCGGCGCCGGCCCTGGTCAGCGCATCGGTGTAGTTGTAGCCGGCCACGCCGGCAGCCTTGCGGCCGACCACGTTGTACAGGCCCGGGCCGGCGCGCGAACCCATCTTCGCGTCGACGGTGTGGCAGCTGGCGCAGTTGCGCTCGAAGTAGGTCTGGCCGGCCGAGGGGGCGGCTTGCGCCGGCCCTGCGGCCAGCCATGCCAGCGCGGCGGCATGAAACGCCAGGATGGTGCGATGCATATTGTTCTCCTTGTTGAATCGAACACTCAGTCGATCAGGAAGACCGGATAACGGCGCCACTCCGGCTCGCGCCAGCGCGCGCAGTGGGCGAAGATGAAGTCCAGCACCGCGCCCTGGTCTTCCAGCAGCTGCGGGTTGGCCTGCTTCCAGTCTTCGAACTTCGCGGCCAGTTCCGGCTCGTCGCGCAGCAGCTTCCCGGCCTCGTCCTCGAACACATAGTCCGAGTAAGCTTCCTTCTTTTCCAGCACGCTGTTGAAGAAGCCCCAGCGGAAGAAGCTGTCGTGGCCCAGCGGTTCCAGCATCTCGACCGCGTAGCGGGCATTGTCCTGGTCCAGCGGCACGATGTAGTCGCCGGCACGCAGGGTGACCGTGGCGCAGCGGCGCTCGAGCTGCACGTCGTCGTGGAACATGTGGCCTTCGTAGGCGTGCGGACGCGAGCTCACCGAGCGCACGTGGTAGCAGGACAGTTCCTGCTCACGGTCCGCTTCGACGCGCTCCATGCGCACGCCGTTCCACTGCAGGCGCTCGATGACTTCGCGCCACTGCTGCGGCACCACGTAGGCGCGCGGCGCCCACACCACGATGTCGGCCGGATAGCTGTTGAAGTAAGGGATGTCCTTCTCGAACGGTGCGCTGCGGTCGTACCACAGGCGCTGGTAATTACCCAGCACGCTTGCCTTGTACTTCGCCTCGTAACCCTTGAAGCGGAAGCTGGACGGATTCGCTTCATCCATCGCCCAGTGGACCGGCCACTCGCGGCGCGTGCGGCCCTGCTCTTTTGCGGCGCGGCGCAAGGCGGCGATCTTGTCGCCGTTGGCGACGGTGAAATCGAGCGCCGTCTCGACCAGCGCGCGCATCGAGTGGTAGCGGTCGGCGAAGGGCTTCAGCATGTGGGTCTCGGGCATGAAGCCGATCGTGTGGTGCAGGGCCGCGTAGCCGGTCGAGAAGCGCGGCGTTTCGAGGAAGTCGGCGATGCCGTCGTCGGGCGTGTCCTTGACCGGGTTCACATAGGGGCAGGTCGGCCAGCCGCGTTTTTCCATCTCGGCGTACATGGCCGGCAGCATGGTGTCGCGGAGAAAAGCGCCGAGTGCTCCGCCCAGCTTGTCGGCCTGGGTCTGGATCAGGGTCATGGTGTAGCTGTAGTCGGCGCCGTTCGAGGTGTGGGTGTCGACCATCACGTCCGGATCCCAGGCGCTGAAGAATTCATTGAACACGCGTGCGGTCAGGGTGTCGCACTTGACGAAGTCGCGGTTCAGGTCGAGGTGGCGGCTGTTGCCGCGGAAGCCGAAGGACTCCGGCCCTTCCTGGTTCACGCGCGAGGTGTTCTGGCGGTTGAAGGCGCCGTCGACGTTGTACAGCGGGATGAAGATGAATACCGTGCGACCCAGCGCGGCCAGGCGTTCCGGCTCCTGGCAGAAGTCGCGCACCAGCGCCATGCAGGCGTCCACGCCTTCCGGCTCGCCCGGGTGAATGCCGTTATTGTTGAAGAACACCGGGCGCTGGTCGCGCTTGATCTCGAAGCGGTCGAACACGCCGTCCGCGCTGACCACGCCGGCGTGGATCGGCACGCCGGCGTCCGAAGTGCCGATCTGGCTGAAGCGCAGCACGCGCGGGTAGCGCCTGGCGAGGTCCTCGTACCAGGCGATGCAATCGGCCCAGGTGGTGGTCTGGTTCTGGTTGCCCTTCTCGAAAGGCGTCTTCAATTCATTGGACATGATGACCTTCTATGTAAAAACCTACGATACCGCAGTATCGTCCTTGAGTGGCAGCGTGATCGCCACCGTGGTGCCGCCGCCGGGCTGGGAGTGCACGTGGATGGTGCCGCCGACGGCGAACACGCGCTCGCGCATGCCGATGATGCCGATCCCCTCCGAAGCCACCGCCGGATCGAAGCCTTCGCCGTCGTCGCCGACCTCGATGTGCAGCGCTTCGTCTTCTTCCGACAGCACCAGGCTGACCTCGGCGGACGTCGCCCGGGCGTGCTTCATGATGTTGGACAGCGCTTCCTGCACGATGCGGTAGGCGGAAATCGCCAGCTCATTGCCGAGGCGCGAGAAATCGCCCTCGGAGTGAAAGGCGAAGGCGACACCGGAACTGGAACGGTAATGGCTGACCATCTCCTCCACCGCGCCGTGCAGGCCCAGCATGTCCAGCACTTCCGGACGCAGGCGGCGCACCAGGCGGCGGCCGTTGGCGTACAGGTCGAGCGCCAGCTTGGTGATGGCCTGGGCCTTGGCGCCGATCTGCTCGACTTCCGGCCCCGGCGTGGCCTTTGCCGCCAGCTGCTGGATGGTCTGCGATTCGAGGCGCACCGCGATCAGCGAGGCATTCAGTTCGTCGTGGATCTCGACCGCGATGCTCTTGCGCTCGTCCTCGATGATGCTGTTCACTTTTTGAATCAGCTTGCGCTTGTCGGCGTCGGCGCGCAGCGCCTCGTTGCGCGATTCCAGCAGGTCGCGGGTGCGCTCGGCCACCTTGTTCTCGAGGTCCTGCTTGGAGCGGTCGAGCGCCACCGACATCTGGCCGATCGAGGCCTGCAGCTCGCCGACCTCGCCGCCGGTGGTGACGGGCAGTTCGACGCGGTAGTCGCCGCCGCGGATCGCGCGCAGCACCGCGATCGCCTCCTGCAGCGGCACCGTCAGGCTGCGCGCCAGGATGTAGGCCAGCAGACCGGAAGCGATCAGCGCCAGGCCCGCCATCGCCAGCTCGATGCGGAAGCGCCGCAGCTGCTTGGCCAGCATGCTGGTCGGCGACATGGTCACCCGCACCCGGCCGACGATTTCGCTGGTGAGGGTCGGCGGGCGCGTGTCGCTGGAAGCGGAGACGTGCGGCGTGCCGTTGTCCGAGAACAGGTTGATCCACACCACCTGCTTGCGGATCGGCGCCTCGTAGGAACGCGGCTCGGCCTCGATCTCGTGTTCGGAGACGACGCTGACGGCGTTGCTGCCGTCGGTGTCGACCACGTCGATGCGGTAGACGCTGCGGTCCGACTGCACCAGGCCGTTGATGGTCAGGCGCAGGTCGGACAGGTTGCCGGAAATGACGTTGTATTCGCTGGTTTCGGCGAGCGCGCGCGCCAGGATGCGGCCGCGCTCGGCCAGCTCCTCATCCACCTGGGCGCGGTGCGAATACCAGGAATAGGACACGAAGGACGTGAACAGCAGCACCACCGGCAGCATGGTGATGAAGGCCATGCGCAGGCCGATGCTCCAGCCGCGCCAGAACCGCAGGACGGAGCCGCGGCGCTCGATGGATGAAGCGCGGCGCTTCATGGCTTGCGCGCCGCGGCGGCGCCCGCACTGGCGCCGGGCCGGACGCCGGCGGGCAGGCGGACGAAGTTGCGCACCTCGTTGTCGACCCGCAGTTCGAGCGAGCGCGCCACGCCTTCGTTGACGATGGTGCGGAAGTAGCGCGGGAACTGCGGCGGCGCCAGCTCGCCCCCGGCCACGTAGGCGCTGGCGATCTCGGCGATCTGGGCGTCGATGTCCTCGATCTCGGAATAAGTGGTGGCCAGGGCGCCGGCCTTGACCATGTCGCTGGAAAAGCCGATCACGCCCTGCTTGTGGCGGTAGGTCGAGAGCAGGATGTTGCGGATGCTTTCGGTGCTGTAGACCGTGCTGTCGGGCAGGGCCAGCAGCACGTCGGTCTGGGCGATCTGGTTCAGCAGGCGGTTGATGTCCTCGCCGTTGCCGGCGTCCAGCACCACCACGTTGTCGGCCTCCAGCGCCGGTCGCAGGAAGCTGGTATCGGCGCCGAGGATCGTCGCCACGCGCACCGGCCGGCGATACAGCAGCGCGGCCAGGCGCAGCTGGTCGGCGGGCGCCGGCTCGGCATACACGGCGGTGCTGGCCACCGGATGCGCGCCGCCGTGCGCGGTCCTGGTCACGATCGAGCGGTACACCTGGCTCGAGGTGAAGGCGGAGATCACCACGCAGTCGCAGCGCTTCGAGGCCACCTCGCGCAGGGCCGCCGGACCGACCGCCACGAACAGCATGCGGCGGCGCTGGGCCAGCTCGGTGCGGAACTCGGAGAAGATCGGCACCAGGCGTTTATACAGATCCTCGGCGATGCGCTGAGTGAGCGCGCTGTCGTCGGCGGTGACGATCTGGAAGCGGAAGCCCTGGATGGGTTCTTGCGTGGGTTTGGCGGCTTGGGCGGTGGTGGCGAGGGTCAGGGCCGCAACGAGGCTGGCAAACCTGGATCCCCGCCTGCGCGGGGATGACGGAGCAAGCGTTCGCACGTCTGACGGAGTGAGCGTTCGCACGTCATTCCCGCGCAGGCGGGAATCCAAGTTTTTCAGCATCTCTTCAAGGCTCGATCAGGCCATGCTTCACCGCCAGCTTGGTGATGTAAGCCTGCCGGTGCACGCCCAGCTTCTCCTTCACCGACTGGCTGATATTGCTGATGGTCTTGGTCGACAGGTTCAGGCGCTCGGCGATCTCGTTGTTGGTCAGGCCCTCGGCCATCAGCTTGAAGATCTCCAGGCTGCGCTCGTCCAGCTGCGACTGCGGCGAGACGTCGCCGCGCACGGCCAGGCTGGCCAGGCGTTCGGCGATCTGCGGCAGGAAGTAGAGCTTGCCCAGGTGGGCCTGGCGCACGGCGTCGGCCAGGTCGGCCGGGTCGCAGTCCTTGGTCACGAAGGCATGCGCGCCCATGCGGTAGGTTTCCTTGATCAGGCTGTCCTGGTCGAACTGGCTGAGGAACACGATCTTGGCCCGCGGATCGGCCTTCAGGATCTTCTCGGCGGCGTCCATGCCGGTCAGCTCGGTGCCGAAGCGGATGTCCAGCACCGCCACGTCCGGCTTCTGCTCGGCGTACATCGCCTCCGCCTCGCTGGGCGACTTGGCCTGCCCCACGACCTCCATTCCCTGCGCCCCCAGCGACATGGCGAAACCCGTCATCACGATCGGGTGGTCATCCGCCAGCATCACGCGGATCGGCTTTTGCTCTTTCTGCATCTCCTGCCATTCCCTGGTATTTGAATGTATCAATTATTCCATACAAGGACGGCGAGACCAACGAAGACAATACGTGTAACCATTGGAAGCAAATTTACCAAGAAAACGCTTTACAAATTGCTAGGACCTAGCATATATTGATTCCACATCTTAGCGATATTGCTTCACTGCCTGACAACAACAAAGGGAGATGACCATGCAATTCTCTTACTCGAACCATGGCAACAGCAGCAAAGCCACCAAATTCATGCTGGTTGCAGGCCTGCACCTGGTGATCGGCACCGTGTTCGTCCGCAGCATCGATATCCGCAAGATGGCCGTGAGCCTGCCCGAGCCGGTGCTGGTGATGCTCGAACCGACGCGCCTGCCGCCGCCACCGCCCCCCGAACCGCCCAAGCCGGTGCAGCAGCAGGCGCTGCCGGACCTCGTGGTGCCGAAAGTGGAAGTGCCGGCCGTCCAGCCGCCGCCGGAACCGACCGTCAGGGCCGCCGTCGAAACCGAGACGCCGCCGCAGCCGGCCACGCCGTCCAGCGTGGCGTCCGAAGGCCCGCCCGCCACCACGCCCAGCACCAACACCGGCCAGATGAACAGCGCGGTCTTCGCCGACGCCAACAGCTGCGCCTTGCCGGACTACCCGGCCAGCGCGGCCCGCGACGGCCAGACCGGCACCACCACCCTGGCCCTGCTGGTCGGCGCCGATGGCCGCGTGAGTTCGGCGCGCATCGACCATTCGAGCGGCTCGCAGGTGCTGGACCGCGCCGCCATGAAGGCGCTCAGCCTGTGCAAGTTCAAGCCGGCCGTGAACAACGGCGCGCCGGCAGCCGGCTGGGCCCAGCTGGCCTATGTCTGGAAACTCGACTAACCCGCTCCGATCAAAGCGCCTAACAGAACCTGCAGGGCAAGGCGCATCGTCGAAGACAGTACGCTAGTACGGCGAGACGATGCAACGCCGCCATGCGGGTTCTGGTAGGCGCGCCAAGCGTCCCTTTTAGCCCGCCATCTCCTCAAGCCTGGCGGGCTTTTTTTTCGTCTGGAGTACCGATGTCCCATCAATCCGCCCTGCCCGGCGCCGCCGGCGTCCAGGGTCTCGCCGCCGCATGCCTGCTGGGCGCGCTGCTGGCCTGGCTCGCGCTGGCGCCGCGCCATGTCCCCGCCCCGCCGACGCCGGGCACGGCGCCTGCCGCCGCCGGCTTTTCCCTGGCCCGCGCCCAGGCCCACGTGCGGGCCCTGGCGGCGCTCCCGCGGCCGGTCGGCAGCCGCGCAAACGGG
Source organism: uncultured Massilia sp. (assembly GCA_913778765.1). GTDB lineage: Bacteria > Pseudomonadota > Gammaproteobacteria > Burkholderiales > Burkholderiaceae_D > Telluria. Next base: position 51,577 of record CAJYXO010000103.1, read on the forward strand.
CAAGCCCGCGACTACCTGCTGGCCCAGCTGCGCGGCATCGGCCTCGAACCCGAGGTGCAGACCGCGACCGCACAGACGGCATCCGCCGACCCCATGGCCAACGTGCGCGTGACCATGGCCGAGGTCCACAACGTGGTCGTAAAAAAGCCTGGCGTGCTGTCCGGCCACGCGACCCGGCCGGCGGTGCTGGCGGTGGCGCATTACGATTCCGGCAAGGCGACGCTTGGCGCGGCCGACGGCGCCGCCTCCAGCGCCGCGCTGCTGGAAACGCTGCGCGTGCTGCAGGCCGGTCCGCCGCTCGACAACGATGTATTGGTGGTGTTCACCGACGGCGACGCCGGCCAGGCCCTCGGCACGCGCGGCTTCGTGCAGTCGCATCCCTGGGCGCGCCGCGCGCGCGTGGCGCTGCGCTTCGACAATCCCGGCAACCGCGGCGCCCTGCAACTGACCGGCGCCGACCACGCGGACGGTTTCAGCCTGCACGCATGGGCCGCGCTGGCGCCGCAGCCGCAGGGTTCGTCCTTCATGGGCGAGCTGTATGCCCGGGAGCCCCGGCATGAAGCGGCGGCCCTGCTGGCGGGAGCGGGGCCGGCGGTGCTGCACTTCGCCACCACCGCCGGTCCGCTGGGCGGCGGCGCCTGGGACATCGCAGAGCGCCTGCAGCCGGCCAGCCTGCAGCACGAGGGCGACACCATGCTGGCCCTGCTGCGCCATTTCGGCAATGCCGAGCTGCCGCACGATGCGGCCGGGAGCGGCGCACGCGGCCAGGTGTTCTTCGCCCTGCCCGGCCTGGGCATCCTGCATTACAGCTATGCGCTGGTGTGGCCATTGGCGCTGCTGGCCGGCGCGCTGTGCGCAGCCGCCTGCCATACCGCGATCCGCCGCCGGGACGTCGACGGCACCGACGTCGTGCATGGCGCCTTCGGCTTCCTGATGGCGGCGGTGCTGGCCACCGGCGCCACCTGGCTGTGCCGCGACCTGCAGCCCGGCCTCGCGCCGCGCTTCGATGCCGGGCTGCTGGCCGACGGCCCGGGCCTGGCCGCCGGCGTGCGCTGGCAGCTGCTCGCCTTCACCCTGCTGCCGGTCGCCGCCTTCATCGCCCTGCAGCGCGTGCTGCAGGCCAGGATCGGCGCCGCGGCGACGCAGTTGGGGGCCATGTGCACGCTCGCCATCGCCCTGGTCGGGACGAGCTGGCTGGCGCCGGGCGCCAGCTACGTGCTGGCCTGGCCGCTGCTGGCGGCGCTGGGCGCATGGCTGGTCCTGTCGACGCGCCGCGCGCGGGCCTGGCCGGCCCTTCGGCGGCAGGCGCTGATGCTGCTGGCGGTGCTGCCTGCGGCGCTGCTGATCGTGCCGGCGGCGCGCGACAGCCTGCTGTTCCTGTCGCCGGCCTGGCTGGTGCTGCCCTGCGCCCTGGCCTGCTGCCTGCCGGCCCTGTGCGGCCCGCTGCTGGCCGGGGTCGGCGCGCGCCTGGTGGTGCGGCCGCTGCTGCTGGGCGTGTGGGCATGCCTGGTGCTGGCCCACCGCGGCAGTCCGACGCCGCCCGCGCTCCCTGCGCCGAACCAGCTGGTCTACTACAAGGACACCCCGAGCTGGCAGGCGTTCTGGCTGTATCCGCCGGTGCCGCTGGATGCGTGGACGCGCGCGATCTTCCCGAACACCCTGCATCCCTACCTGCTGCCCTACCTGTTCGGCCGCTCCAGCAAGCCGGTGTGGTACGCCGCCGCCAAACGCGACGACAGCATCGCCTATCCCTACCTGATCATCGAGAAGGACCAGCACCGTCCCGAAGGACGCCACATCGAATTCCTGCTGCGCTCGAAGAACGCCGCGCCGGAGCTGAGCCTGCGCATCGTCGGGGCGCAGACGCTCAGGACCACGGTCAACGGCCGCGTGCTGACCGACCGCCGTTACCGCGGCTGGAAGCTCGACCTGCACGGCATGCAGGACCGCGACCTGCACTTCGCCTTCGACCTGGTCGGCGATCCCGATTTCCTGGTCTTCATCCAGGAACGCATGCCGGGCGTTCCGGAGCGCGACCTGCCGCGCCGCTCGCCCGGGATGCTGCCGCAGCTGCTGCCGCGGACCGGCACCACGATCTCCGCCGACGTGCTGTACTTCCGCTAGAATCGGGGGATGCACAATACCATCCATACCGTCATCGCGGCCGGCATCGTACTCGGTTCCGCCGCCCATGCCGCCACGCCGGCCGCCTTTCCCGCCGTCGTTCATGAAGCGCCGCTGCGCGCCCACCTGGCCTTTCTTTCGTCGGATGCGCTGGAAGGCCGCGGCACCGGCCAGCGCGGCGGCGAGCTGACCGTCACCTACCTCGAGACCCAGGCCATGGCCGCCGGCCTGCTGCCGGCAAATAAAGGCAGCTATCGCCAGAGCGTGCGCATCGCCGGCGTGAAGGCGCTGCCGCAGCAGAGTTTCGTCGGCCTGAACGCGAACGGCAAACCGCTGCTGCTTGCTTTCGGCAAGGACTGGGTATGGGCGCCGGGCGACGCCGTCGCCGAGCACAACATGGATGCCGAGCTGCTGTTCGTCGGTTACGGCATCAGCGCCCCGGAAGAAGGCGGCTGGGACGATTACAAGGGCGTCGACGTCAAGGGCAAGGTGCTGGTCATGATGGTCAACGACCCGGCGCCCACCGCGGCGGAACCGGCGCGCTTCAATGGCAAGGGCCTGACCTACTACGGCCGCTGGACCTATAAATTCGAAGAAGCCGCGCGCCGCGGCGCCGCCGGCGTGCTGCTGATTCATACCGACGCCTCGGCCTCCTACGGCTGGAGCGTGGTGCAGAACAGCTGGAACGCCGAGCGCTTCCAGCTAGCCGACGCCGACCTCGGCACCGGCATGCAGGGCTGGATCACGGACGCCACGGCACGCACCTTGTTCAGCGCCGCCGGCCAGGACCTCGACAAGCTGCGCGCCGCCGCCGAAGACAAGTCCTTCAAGCCGGTGCCGCTGAACGCCCGCATGACCGGCCTGAGCCGCGCCGCCGTGCGCAAGCTCGAACAGTTCAACGTCGCCGGCATCGTGCCGGGCACCGACCCGAAGCTGAAGGACGAAGTGGTGATCTACAGCGCGCACTGGGACCACCTCGGCATGCAGGGCGACCCGACCAAGGGCGACACCATCTTCAACGGCGCCGTCGACAATGCCTCGGGCAGCGCCGGCCTGCTGGCGATGGCCCAGGAAGCCGTGCGTCATCCGGCCAGGCGCAGCCAGATGTTCCTGTGGGTGGCGGCCGAAGAACAGGGCCTGCTGGGCAGCGCGGCCTATGCCGCCCGTCCGCTGTGGCCATTGGAGAAGACCGCCGCGGCCCTCAACCTGGACAGCCTGAACTTCGTCGGCGCGGCCAGGGACATCGGTGTGCAGGGCAGCGAACGCAGCAGCCTGGAAGCGATGGCGGCTGCCACCGCCAAGGCGATGAAGATGACGGTGGCGCCGGCCCGTCCGGACCTGGCCGGCGGCTACTTCCGCAGCGACCACTTCAGCTTCGCCAAGGCCGGCGTGCCGGCGTTCTCGATCTCGGGCGGCCATGCGTGGCTGAAGGACAAGGACGCCGGCGACGCCAAGCGCAAAGCCTATTCCGCGCGCTATCACCAGGCCGACGACGAGTACGATCCGAACTGGGACCTGTCCGGCATGGTGCAGCAGGCCCAGTACACGCTGAACCTGGGCCGCATGGTGGCCGACGCGCCGCAAATGCCGACCTGGAAGGCTGGCGATCAATTCGCCAAGGCCCGCAGCAAATAGATCGACATCCCGCGCGCTGCTCAGGCCTGACGCCGGCGCCGGGCCAGGCCAAGCAGACCGAGGCCGCCTGCCATCAGCAGGCTGCGTTCGTGTACGGTTGCGTGTCCTTCTTGGACATCACCAGCTTGCCGTCCTGGTAGATGTTCACCAAGGCGTCGGCGCCGCGGCTGAAAGTCAGGCGCGTGTCCTTCCCCGCCGCCAGCGCGCCGCTGGTATTGCCGATGGTGTAGACGGCGCCGAGATGTTCGCGCAGCTGCAGGCCCTGGTTGGGCTGGAAGGCATAGGCCGTTGCGTCGACGGTGGCGAACAGCGCGCACATGGCGAGCAAATGGCGAAATGGCATGGCGTTTTCCCTGAGCGTTGAGGTGTTCATTGCAGAACACAGGCGCGGGGATCGATCCCCCTGCCGTGTCCTGCCCAGGAAAAATCATGATGGCCAGGGCTGGCGCCGCCCACCCCCACTGGAGGGGTTACATGCGCGAGATGGCGGGCCGCAGCTGCTCCAGCAAACCCGCCTCGGACGAGCAGCCGAATTTTTCGTCGACCGCCTTCACGCAGTCGCGCAGCACGGCATCCGAGACGTCCATGTTCGTGCGCGCGGATTCGCGGCAGCGGCACTACGAACTTCATGAAGATGCCGACCGTGCGGCCTGCGGCATCGTCCGCGCCCGCATGCAGCGCCGCGGCGCCGCCCACGCTCATCCACTGGGCGCGCGCTTCGAGGATGCCACCGCCCATGGCGAGGGTCCCGAGCGGCAGCAGCCAGGGATAGCGGCCGCCGTGCACCACCGATTCCACCAGGCGCATGCAGAAGGGCGGCACGGTGCGGCGGTCGAAGGCCTGGCGCTCCTGTTTCGCCAACTGGTCGAGCAAGGCGCCGGCCGAGTCGCTCAGGTAGAGGATTTGGCCGTCGCTGGTGGCGAGCAGCATGGCTTCGTCCTCGATGACGCCGGCGCCGCCCGCACCCAGTTCCGGCGCGTGGCGCAGCACCTGGTCGAAGTAGCCGGCCACGCGCTCGAGGTCTTCCCGGTCGTGGTGGTCGAAGTCCGGACCCGCGTCGCGCCACAGGACGATCTCGCCGTGACGGCGCCCGCCACTGTCGAGCGGCACCTCCAGCACGTGCACTGGCGGCGACGAAGGCTCGACGAAGCCGGCGTGGTCGCTGTAAAAATAGCCTTGCGGCGGCGGCAGCACCTGGGCGAAAACGGCCTTGTCCCGGCCTGGCTCGAAACCGGTCTGCGGCTGCGCCGGCAAGCGCGGGCGCAGGGCCAGGTGGGCGGACGAATTCGGAATGAGCTCCCGCACCAGCCCGAAGGCGTCCGGGACGATCGTCATCAGATCGAGGCCGGCGTGGCAGAGGATGCGCAGGCGGGCCCACTGACGGCTGTTCTTTTTGCGGGACATCGTGGAATACTGCGTGGTTGGCAAATAATTGTCAACAAATCACCGACCATCGTCGTTCCCGGCCCACCGTCACCCCCGCGCAAGTCCGTCACCCCCGCGCAGGCGGGGGGGCCAAGTTTCGTCAGTGCTGGCAGACTTGGGTCCCCGCCTGCGCGGGGACGACGGGGGCGGCAGCCTGCGCCAGGATCTGCGCCAGCTTCGCGATATCGACCGGCTTCACCAGGTGATGGTCGAAGCCCGCCTGGCGCGACAGTTCGCGGTCGCGCTCCTGGCCGTAGCCGGTCAGCGCCACGAACACGGCGCTTGCGTGCGCGGGCTGGCGGCGCAGGCGGCGCGCCAGTTCGTAGCCGGTCATGTCGGGCAGGCCGATGTCGAGGATGAAGACTTCGGTGCCCTCGACTTCCGGTGCGCGCAGCGTCGTCGACGCGTCCTCGTAGACCTGCACCGTGTGGCCGTGGGCGCGCAACAGCACCGCCAGCGACTGGCCGGCGTCCGCATTGTCGTCGACGATGGTGACCGGCAGCGGCCGGGTCTCGCCGGCGATGCCGTGCGCGCGCGGGGTCTCGCCGGCCAGCGTCTGCGCCAGCGGCAGCGTGACGGTCATCGTCGTGCCCTGCTGGGCGCCGGCGCTGTACGCGGCGACGCTGCCCTCATGCATGCGCACGATGCTCTTGACCAGCGCCAGGCCGATGCCCAGGCCACCCTGCGAGCGGTCGGGCGCGCGGTCGGCCTGGGTGAACAGGTCGAACACGTGCGGCAGCAGTTGCGGGCCGATGCCGCTGCCGTTGTCCTGCACGTCCACCGTGGCCGACAGGCCGTCGCTCTTGACAGACAGCGTGATCCGGCCGCCGGCCGGCGTGTACTTGGCCGAATTATTCAGCAGGTTGACCAGCACCTGGATCAGGCGCGTGCGGTCGCCCTCGACCGGCACCTGCTCGGCCGGCAGATCGACGACCAGCGCGTGGCGGCGCTCCTCGATGTGCGGGCGGGCCTGCTCGACGGCGGCCATCGCCACCTTGTTCAGGTCCAGCACTTCGCTCTCCAGCTTGACCAGGCCGCGGGTGACGCGCGAGACGTCCAGCAGGTCGTCGACCAGCTCCGTCATGTGGCGCACCTGGCGCGAGATGATGCTGCTGGCCTTCAGGCGCAGGCCCTCGTTCACTTCGGGCAGGCGCAGCAGCTGGGCGGCGCTGGTGATCGGCGCCAGGGGATTCCTCAGCTCGTGCGCCAGCATCGCCAGGAATTCGTCCTTCATCTTGTTGTGGCGCTCGGCCTCGGCGCGCGCGGCGCGTTCGCTGGCCAGGATGCTGTCACGTTCCTGCGACGACTTCTGCGCCATGTCGTACAGGCGCGCATTGTCGATCGCGATCGCGGCCTGGCCGGCAAAGGTCGAGATCAGCTCCTCGGTGCGGGCGCTGAACATGGCAGGCAGGGAATGGCCGAAGAACAGGCCGCCGATCACCTCGCCCGACCGAGACACCACCGACGCCGCCAGGTAGCTGCGCACCGGCAGGTGGCCCTTCGGCATGCCGTGGTGCGGCCCCATTGAGCCGTAGCGCGGATCTTTCGTGATGTCGTCGCTGCGGACTGGCGCGCTGCCGTAGAAGGTCGGGCCGAACACCTTGGTCGGGCGCGGCTGGCCGAGCTTGGCGAATTGTTGGCGCGGCGCGCCGCTCAGGGTGTAGAGCAGATAGGCGTCGCCGTTGCCGTCGGTGTTGTTGTAGAAGAAGGAGCCGAATTCGGCGCCGGTCAGCTGGGTGGCGGCGTCGGTGATCGCCTGCATCAGCGGTTCGAGGTCGAGCGTCGACGCCAGCTGCTCGGTGGCGTGCTTCATCAGCTCGAGGATGCGGGTCTCGTCGCGCAGCGCCTGGTCGGTGCGGATGCGACGCAGCGCTTCCCAGGTGCGATGGGCGCAGTCTTCCATCAGCAGGATCTCGGCCGCGTCCCAGTGCCGAGCGATGGGCGCGTGCAGCGCCATCACGGCCGCCAGGCATCCTTCCATCATCAGTGGAATGACGATGCCGGCGGCGATGCCCTGCTCGAGCCAGGCCGCGGCGCCGGGAATGGCCGGGTCATCGGCGACGTCCGGCACGCACACGGTCTCGCCGTTCAGCAGACGGGCGGCGCGGCCGAAGGCCAGCATTTCGAGCGGCACGGTGCGGCCCGGCGCTCTGTCCGGCGCGCCGTTGCGCCACTGCGCGTCGATCGTCGCCGACTGTCCGGCCAGGTCGACCGTCGCGTGGATCGCCTCCGCGCCGGCGGCAAAGGCGCTGACGTGGCGGCCCACCGCCTGCAGCAGTGGGCCGGCTTCGGTTTCGGTGCGCAGGATGTCGGCCAGGCGGATCTGGAAAGCCTGCAGGCGCTCGGCCTTGACGGCGGCGGTGTTCTCGACCAGGGTCACCAGCACGCCGCCGACCCTGTGCGCATCGTCGTAGACCGGGCTGTAGGAGTAATGCAGCCAGCAGGTTTCAGGGTAGCCACGGCGCTCGGTCGTCACCGCCAGCTTCTCTTCGCCGACAGGTTCGCCGCGCCAGGCGCGCTCCCACTTCGGCCGCATGACCGGGTAGATATCGGCCCAGACCACCCGCGCATCGCCGCCCAGCGCTCCTTCCTGCTTGCCGCCGAGGACGGCGAGATAGGCCTCGTTGAAGAACTGCACCTGGCCTTCGCCCCAGGCGAGGCACATCGGCAGCTGGCAGTCGAGCAGCATGCGCACCGCCAGCTTGAGGCTGAACGGCCAGGACGCGACCGGTCCGACGGACGTGGTCTCCCAGGGATGGCGCCGCATCCGCAGTTCCATCTCGCTCACCTTCGGTGGCGAGATGTCGCCGGTTGCGGCAGGATCGAAAGGCCAAGGCATAGTTTTGACGGGCTGGACCGAGCCGACAGGTTGGCTCAGCTGCCCATCATAGCAGGCATTGTTAAATTAATGCATGCATGTAATGAACATTTTTCAACACTGCCCGCCTTGGCCGTGTTGCTTATTGGATCACGCCGCAGGCGATGCGGTCGCCGCCGCCGCCCAGCGGCTTCGGCTTGTCGGCGTAGTTGTCGCCGCCGGCGTGGATCATCAGCGCCTTGCCCTTGACGTCGGCCAGGCTCTTCATGCGCGGCGCCGTCACCGGAACCGTGGCGCGGCCATCGCCGCCGACCACCAGCGGCGGCAGGTCGCCGAGGTGGCCGCTGCCGGTCGGGCCCATGTGCTGCTTGGTGCCGCTGGGGTCGAGGTGGCCGCCGGCGGCGCCCGCCGCCACCTTCTTGCCATCCTTCTCGTTGACGCCGCAGCTGCCCGTCTCGTGCACGTGGTAGCCGTGCGGGCCGGCCGGCAAGTCGGTCAGGTTGGGCGTGAACACCAGCCCTTCGCTCGATTCCGTGATCACCACGTTGCCGATCATCTTGCCGGTGCCGGCTGCGGTGACCAGCGTCATGGGGGCTTGCAGTTTGTTGCCGGGCATGGCGGCCTGGGTGGGCGTTTGGGCACTGGCGTTGGCGGCGATCGCTGCGGCGATGGTGCAAGCCAGCAGGGCGGTTCTGGTGTTCGTTTTCATACCGTCTCCTATCAGGTGCTTCGGTGGCAGGGAAATGCCGGGATAGTGTATGTCAACGGTATTGACGGAGGCGGACAGTAGAACATCGTCGTTCCCGCGCAGGCGGGAATCCAGGTGTCGTCGCGTTAGCTTGGCTCAACTAATCGAGGTGCTTGTAATAGAACACCGTCTGACAAAGCTCCCCACCCGGCAGCAAGGCATAATCCGGCACCACCCCCACCCGCTGCCAGCCCAACCGCTCATACAAGCGCTCGGCCGTGCCGCTGGCCGTATCGAGCACCAGCACCCGCCTGCCCTGCTCGCGCGCCGCCTGCTCCACCGCTTCCATCAGCTTCCGGCCGATGCCGGCGCCGCGGGCGCGCCGATGGACCAGCAGCTTGGCGACATCGGCGCGGTGCGGCTGGTTTTCGGGCATGTCGGTGATGAGCTGGACGGTACCGGCGATGCCTTGTTCGTCTTCCGCTACCAATAAGGTACGCTCGCCGCGTTCCACGCCACCGGCCACTCTCTGCCAGAAGTGCAAAGCCGTTTCGCGGGACATCGGCAGCATGAAGCTGACCGAGGCGCCGCCCTCGACGCAGTCGAGCAGGACGTCGCTTAGCTGGTCGATCTGCGTTTTCGCCTCATCGGCCGACAGGCTGCGGACTTTTACATCGGACGTCATGCTTCCCTCCTCGGTGGCTTGTGGACCTGCGAGACCAGCGACACCAGATAGCGTGCCGGCTTCGTGGTCGGGTTGTGATACGCGATCGGCTGGTCGAGGCGCATCGCGAGACAATCCCCCGTTTCGAGTGTCCACAGCGAGTGGCCAACGGTGACGTCCATCGTCCCCTCGATGATCCACACCTGCTGGTGGACGTCGACGTCGCGCGCACTGGTTTCGTAGCTGACCCGCTGGCCGGCCGGGAAGCTGACTTCGACCAGCTGGATCGGCGAGTACACGCCAGGCGACAGGTTGCGGCGCACGTAGCCGGAGCCGGGGTCGGTCCATACCGGCTGATCCGCCGAACGGGATACCGGCGACGGCGTCTCCCCGGCTGGCTTCTCGAACAGCGAGGCGACCGTGACGCCGAGCGCGGCGCTGAGCTTGTCGAGCACGGTCGCGGTGGCGCTGCTTTCGCCGCGTTCGATCAGCGAGATATTGGATTTGCTGACGCCGCTGCGTTCGGCCAGGGCGGCGAGTGTCAGGCCTTGGGCGTCGCGCAGTTCGCGCAGACGGTCCGCGATAAGTCGGTTGATGTCCATGAAATCCATTATAAGGGACAAATAAGTCCCGTAAACTGGATTTCATGGACATAAAAAAACGGCACCCCGAAAGGTGCCGTCCTCATCAGCCGTCCAAGCGGCTAAAAGCTGAAGCGAAGATTACTCGCCGTCGCCGTGCTGCTGCTCCAACGAAGCCGCAGCCTGCTGCTGGTCTTCCATCGCCTGCAGCTCGGCAGCCATGTTGGCCTTCTCCTGCTGCAGCAGCTGCTGGCGTTCCTCGGCTTCCCACTGCTCTTTCTCCTTGCGGGCGCGGTGGAATGCCAGGCCGGTGCCGCCCGGGATCAGGCGGCCGACGATCACGTTTTCCTTCAGGCCGCGCAGACCGTCGCGCTTGCCCATGATCGCCGCTTCGGTCAGCACGCGGGTGGTTTCCTGGAACGATGCGGCCGAGATGAACGAATCGGTCGACAGCGATGCCTTGGTAATACCCAGCAGTACGTTTTCGTAGGTCGCAGGGATCTTGTTCTCTGCGATGACGCGGTCGTTTTCTTCCAGCAGCTCCGAACGTTCCACCTGTTCGCCAACGATGTAGTTGGTGTCGCCCGCATTGGTGATCTGAACACGACGCAGCATCTGGCGAACGATCACCTCGATGTGCTTGTCGTTGATCTTCACACCCTGCAGACGGTACACGTCCTGCAC
>CAJYXO010000104.1 GCA_913778765.1 uncultured Massilia sp.
GCCAGGCAGGCCGGCCAGCGGATCGAGGCTGGCCGCCATCGCGGCGCCCGCGCCGGCGCCCGCACCCGGCACGCCCGGCGCGCCGCCGCCGACGGCCACGCCGCTGGCCGCGGCAGGCGCCGCCGGCGCTGGGGACGAAGGCTCGCGCACCACCGGCTCGGCCAGGGCGTCGCTGCCGGCCAGTTCGGCGTAGGGTGCGTCGGCATTCGCATCGAGCACCGGCTCCTGGCGGTCGACCGGGCCGGCATCGACCGGCGCGGAAGGGGCGGCGCCGCTCTTCATCAGGACGTCGTCATGGTCCGATGCAAAGGCCCGCTCGACGCTCTTGCGGGCCTTGTACTCCTGCCACTTGTTATAACTAATGACGCCGACGACGAAGACGCCGCCGGCCGCGATCAGGCTCATTTGGAAATCGGTCATGCTGCTTGTGCCTCTTGTGCGAAATTCGCGGCGGACTCCATGTCCACCGCCACGATGCGCGATACGCCCTGCTCCTGCATCGTCACACCGATCAGTTGGTTGGCCATCTCCATCGCGATCTTGTTGTGCGAGATGAAGAGGAATTGGGTATGGTCGGACATGCGCTTGACCATGCGGCAGAAGCGCTCGGTATTCGCATCGTCCAGGGGCGCGTCCACCTCGTCCAGCAGGCAGAACGGCGCGGGATTCAAACGGAACATCGAGAACACCAGGGCCGTGGCCGTGAGCGCCTTTTCGCCGCCGGACAGCAGGTGGATCGTCGCGTTCTTCTTGCCGGGCGGCTGGGCCATGACCTGCACGCCGGCGTCGAGGATCTCTTCGCCGGTCATCACCAGCTTGGCGGTGCCGCCGCCGAACAGGATCGGGAACAGCTCCGAGAAGTTGCCGTTCACGCGATCGAAGGTGTCCTGCAGCAGGTCGCGCGATTCGCGGTCGATGCGCGCGATGGCGCCTTCCAGCGTGGCGATCGCTTCCTGCAAATCGGCGTTCTGCGAATCGAGGAAGCGCTTGCGCTCGGTGGCCTGGGCCAGTTCCTCGACCGCCGCCAGGTTCACGGCGCCCAGCGCCGCGATCGCATTCGTCAAACGCGTCACCTCGCCCTGCAGGTATTGCGGCTTCATGTCCGGTTGCAGTTTGTCCGCCAGCTCGGATTCGACGGCGCCGGTAGCGCTCAGGGCTTCGGCAAACTGTTCCTGGTTCAGGCGCGCGGCCTGTTCCTTCAGTTGCATCTCGGTGATGCGGTCGCGCTGCGGCTGCAGGCTGCGCTCGGCCGCCATGCGCGATTCCTCGGCAGCGCGCAGCTGCTGCGTGAGCTGGTCGAGCTCATGGCGCGCATCCGACAGCGCCTGCTCCTGCGCGGTGCGGCGCGCCAGCAGCGCCTGCAGGCCTTCGGCGGCGGCGCCGGATTCCAGCGCTTCCAGCTCCAGCTTGCCGGCGGCGATGCTTTCCAGGACCTGGGCCGCCTGCTGGCTGGCGGTGGCGATCGTGCGGCGCAGTTCGTCGATGCGGCTGCGCCCCGTCTTTTCGGCGAACACGGCTTCCTGGGCCGCGCGTTCCAGCTCGCGCAGTTTTTCGCGCGCCTCGTTCAAGGCGCGTTCCCTGTCGAGGAAGGCGGTCTGGCCGTCTTCGTGGGCGCCCTGCAGTTCGGCCAGCTCCATGTCGAGTTCTTCGAACTGCACCTCGGCCTCCATCTTCGCCTGGCGCTGTTCGGATTCCTGGGCCGCGATCTCGTCGAGGTCCGCCGAGATCTGGCCGCTGCGCTGGTTGAAGCGGGCTTCGACTTCGGCCTGCTTCACGACCTCGATCTGCAACGCATGGGTTTCGCGCTGCAGGGTGGCGACCTTCTGGCGGCCTTCCTGCAGGCGGCGCTGCAGGTCGGTGGCGGCGGCGTCGGCGCGGGTGGCGCGGGCGCGCGCTTCGTCGGCCAGCAAAGCCTGGGCGCGCAGTTGCTTGCCGATGTTGTCGATCTCGTGCTGGCGCGCCAGCACCCCGTCCTGCTCGGCGTCGGCGGCGTAGAAGCGCACGCTGGAACGGCTGACGATGTGGCCGTGCGGCGTGACGAAGCAGCCGCCTTCCGGCAGGCGCTCGCGCTGGGCCAGGGCCGTGCCCGGGTCGTCGGCCGCGTAGACGTCGTGCAGCCAGTCGTCCAGCAGGCCGCGCAGGCCCGCATCGTTCAGCTTGAGCAGGCTGGCGAAGGGTTTCAGGCCGTGCGCCTCGGGCTGGGCCGGGGCGTTGGTGGACGGCGTGTACACGGCCATGCGGGCCGGCGGCGCATCGCCGAAGAAGCCGCGCGCCCAGTCCAGGTTCGAGATCTCGAGCGCGCCGGTACGTTCGCGCAGCACCGATTCCAGCGCGGTCTCCCAGCCGGTCTCGATGTCGAGCTTCTGCCACAGGCGCGGCATCTTGTCGAGTTCGTGCTTCTGCAGCCAGGGCTGGACCTTGCCCTGGGTTTGCACCCGCTCCTGCAGCTGGCGCAGCGCCGACACGCGCGCTTCCAGCTTCGCGTTGGCGGCGGTCTCCAGCTGGACCGCGGCATGCGCTTCGCGCCGTTCCTGTTCGACGCTCTCCTGGCGGCTGGCGGCTTCCTCCAGGATCAAGTTCTGCTCTTCGAGCTGGAGCTGCTTCTCCTCGAGCTGCATCCGCAGGTTGTCGAGGTGGCCGGCGTCCGGCAGGTTCAGGTTGCCGCGCTCCTGCTGCAGGCGCTCGCGGCGCGTGCCGAGGGTCGCCAGGATGTTCGAGGCATTCCTCTGGTGCGCCGACGACAGCTCGATGCGCTGCTGGATCTGCATGATGCGGGCGCGCGACTCGGTGGACTTTTCCTGGGCCGCGCGCCAGGCCGCATCGAGCGCCGGCAGGCGTTCGTTCTGGGTTTCCACCGCGATTTGCGCCCCTTCGACGCGGGCCGCCAATTCCTCGAGGCGGAATTCCGCTTCCTCGATCTGTTCCTGGGTCTCGTTGGCCTGGTTCAGCCACTGCTCGCGCTGCGCCGTCAGGGTGCCGATCTGGTTCTGCAGGCGGGTGCGCGATTCGACCACGAACTTGATCTGCGCTTCCAGGCTGCCGATTTCCGAGTTGGTCTGGTACAGCTCACCCTGGGCCGCATGCAGGCGGTCGCCGGTGGCGTAGTGGGCCTGGCGCATGCGCTCCAGTTCCAGTTCCAGGTTGCGCATCTTCGCGTTCTGTTCTTCGAGGCCGGTCTGGGCCTGCTCCATCTCGAGGAACCAGCGCGCCTGTTCGGCCCTGGCCTCGTTCTTGCGCAGCAGCCAGAGCAGCTTCTGCTTTTCTTCCTGGTCGGCCTGGAGCTGGTGGAAGCGGTTGGCGACGGCCGCCTGGGCTTCGAGCTTTTCCAGGTTGGCGTTCAGCTCGCGCAGAATGTCCTCGACCCGGGTCAGGTTCTCGCGCGTGTCGGACAGGCGGTTCTCGGTTTCGCGGCGCCTTTCCTTGTACTTCGAGACGCCGGCCGCTTCTTCGAGGAACACCCGCAGTTCTTCCGGCCGCGATTCGATGATGCGGGCGATCATGCCCTGGCCGATGATGGCGTAGGCGCGCGGGCCGAGGCCGGTGCCGAGGAAGATGTCCTGGATGTCGCGCCGGCGCACCGGCTGGCCGTTGATGTAATAGGTCGAGGTGCCGTCGCGCGTCAGGGTGCGCTTGACGGCGATCTCGGCGTACTGGCCCCACTGCCCGGCCGCCTTGCCGGCGCTGTTGTCGAACACCAGTTCGACCGAGGCGCGCCCGGCCGGCTTGCGGTAGGTGGAACCGTTGAAGATCACGTCCTGCATCGACTCGCCGCGCAGCTCGGAGGCTTTCGATTCGCCCAGCACCCAGCGTACGGCATCGATGATGTTCGACTTGCCGCATCCGTTCGGGCCGACCACGCCGACCAGCTGTCCCGGCACCTGGAAATTGGTGGGATCGACGAAAGACTTAAATCCCGACAATTTGATGGAGGATAGACGCACGTTTGCTCAGGGTCGTGGGGTATCTGGGAAAAACCGCATCATACCATCTGTTCCTTGCTTTAAGGCCAAGATTCGGCGTCGG
>CAJYXO010000105.1 GCA_913778765.1 uncultured Massilia sp.
ACCGTGCCGGACATCGGCGACTTCAAGGAAGTCGAAGTCATCGAAGTGATGGTGAAGCAGGGCGACCAGATCAAGGTCGAACAGTCGCTGATCACGGTCGAATCGGACAAGGCGAGCATGGAGATCCCGTCCAGCCACGCCGGTACCGTCAAGGAAATCAAGGTCAAGGTGGGCGACAAGGTCGCCAAGGGTTCGCTGGTGCTGCTGGTCGAGACGACCGGCGGTGGCGCCGCCGCGCCGAACGCTCCGGCCGCCGCGCCGGCGCAGACCGCAGCCGCACCGTCGGCCGCCGCTCCGGCAGCAGCACCGGCCCCGGCCGCCGCACCGGCGCCTGCCGCCGCCCCGGCCGCAGCATCGAGTGCCCCGGCCCCGAGCTTCGCCAGCGCCCACGCCTCGCCGTCGGTGCGCAAGTTCGCCCGCGAACTGGGCGTGGATCTCGGCAAGGTCAAGGGCTCCGGTCCGAAGGGCCGCATCACCCAGCAGGACGTGCAGGGCTTCGTGAAGGGCGTGATGGCTGCCGGCCCGACCGCCGCACCAAGCGCCGCAGGCGGTGGCGCAGCCGGCTCGGGTGGCATGAACCTGCTGCCATGGCCGTCGCTCGACTTCAGGAAGTTCGGCCCGACCGAAACCCAGCCGCTGTCGCGCATCAAGAAGATCTCCGGCCCGAACCTGCACCGCAACTGGGTCATGATCCCGCACGTCACGCACTTCGACGAAGCCGACGTGACCGACCTGGAAGCCTTCCGCGTCGATTCCAACGCCGCGTATGCGAAAGCCAAGTCGCCGGTCAAGCTGACCATGCTGGCCTTCGTGATCAAGGCGTCGGTCGCCGCGCTGAAGAAGTTCCCGGCGTTTAACGCGTCGCTGGACGAGCCGAACGGCGCGCTGATCCTCAAGCAGTACTACAACATCGGCTTCGCGGCCGACACGCCGAACGGCCTGGTGGTCCCGGTGATCAAGGACGCCGACAAGAAATCGGTCTCGCAGATCGCCACCGAGATGGGCGAGCTCTCCGCGCAGGCGCGCGAAGGCAAGCTGTCGCCGGCCAACATGCAGGGTGCGACCTTCACGATCTCGTCGCTGGGCGGCATCGGCGGCACCAACTTCACGCCGATCATCAACGCACCGGAAGTGGCGATCCTGGGCCTGTCCAAGTCGGGCATGAAGCCGGTCTGGGACGGTTCCACCTTCCAGCCGCGCCTGATGCAGCCGCTGGCCCTGTCATACGACCACCGCGTGATCGACGGCGCCGGCGCGGCCCGCTTTGCCGCCTACCTGGCCGACGTCCTGGCCGACCTGCGCAAGACGCTGCTGTAAGGAGCCGAGCATATGAGTACCGTTGAAGTCAAAGTACCGAACATCGGCGATTTCAAGGAAGTCGAAGTCATCGAGCTGCTGGTCAAGCCGGGCGACACCATCAAGGTCGACCAATCGCTGGTGACCGTGGAGTCCGACAAGGCCAGCATGGAGATCCCGTCGACCCACGCCGGCGTCATCCAGGAATTGAAGGTCAAGGTCGGCGACAAGGTGGGCGAAGGCTCTCTGCTGCTGACGCTGGATGAATCGGGCGCCGCCGCTGGCGCCCCTGCCGCCGCGGCGCCGGCAGCCGCATCGTCGGACAAGCCGGCCGCGCAGATCGGCGCCCAAGCCGTGGCGCCGACTGCCGCCGCAGGCCCGACCGACTCCTACGCACCGGCCCATAAAGCCAATGCCGCCGCACCGAACGCCGTCCCGGCCCCGAACGCTGCCAGCTACAGCGGGCAGGTCGACGTCGAATGCGAGATGATGGTGCTGGGCGCGGGCCCGGGCGGCTACTCGGCCGCCTTCCGCTCCGCCGACCTCGGCATGAACACCGTGCTGGTCGAGAAGTACGCGACCCTGGGCGGCGTCTGCCTGAACGTGGGCTGCATCCCGTCCAAGGCGCTGCTGCACGTGGCGCACATCATGGACGAGACCGCGCACATGGCCGACGCCGGCGTCAGCTTCGCCAAGCCCGACGTCGACATCGACAAGCTGCGCGCCTACAAGGACAAGGTCATCAAGACCATGACCGGCGGCCTGGCCGGCATGGCCAAGGCACGCAAGGTCAACGTGGTGCAGGGCGTGGGCAAATTCCTCAGCCCCAACCACATCGAAGTGACCGGTCCGGACGGCGCCAAGAAAGTCGTGCAGTTCCAGAAGGCGATCATCGCGGCCGGTTCCGCGGTCGTGAAGCTGCCCTTCGTGCCGGAAGATCCGCGCATCGTCGATTCGACCGGCGCGCTGGAGCTGCGCCAGGTGCCGAAGCGCATGCTGGTCATCGGCGGCGGCATCATCGGCCTGGAAATGGCGACCGTCTACTCGACCCTGGGTGCGCGCATCGACGTGGTCGAGATGATGGACGGCCTGATGCAGGGCGCGGACCGCGAGGCCGTCAAGGTCTGGCAGAAGTACAACGCGCATCGCTTCGACAACATCATGTTGAAGACCAAGACCGTCGGCGTGGAAGCGCTGGCCGAGGGCATCAAGGTGACGTTCGAAGCTGCCGAAGCGGGCGCTGCCGCCCCGGAACCGCAGACCTACGACCTGGTGCTGGTGGCCGTAGGCCGCAGCCCGAACGGCAAGAAGATCGGCGCGGAAGCTGCCGGCGTGGCAGTGACGGACCGCGGCTTCATCCCGGTCGACGGCCAGATGCGCACCAACGTGCCGCACATCTTCGCGATCGGCGACCTGGTGGGCCAGCCCATGCTGGCGCACAAGGCGGTGCACGAAGCGCATGTGGCGGCAGAAGTCATCGCCGGCGAACTCACGGGCGACAAGGCGCTGGCTTCCGCCGCGTTCAATGCCCGCGTGATCCCCAGCGTGGCCTACACCGACCCTGAAGTGGCCTGGGTGGGACTGACCGAGGACCAGGCCAAGGCCCAGGGCATCAAGGTCAAGAAGGGACTGTTCCCCTGGACGGCCTCCGGCCGCGCCATCGCCAACGGCCGCGACGAGGGCTACACCAAGCTGCTGTTCGACGATTCGCCCGAGGCCCATGGCCACGGCAAGATCCTGGGCGGCGGCATCGTGGGCACCCATGCCGGCGACATGATCGGCGAGATCGCCCTGGCGATCGAGATGGGCGCGGACGCGGTGGATATCGGCAAGACCATCCACCCGCACCCCACGCTAGGCGAAAGCATCGGCATGGCGGCGGAGATCGCCCACGGCTCCTGCACGGACGTTCCGCCGCAGAAGAAGTGAGTCGTTGATTGCTCCAGCGGCGCGGATTCGTCCGCGGCGCTGCGCGTATCAAGGGACCAGGGCAGCTTCGGCTGCCTTTTTCATTGATGCGTCATCGCCAGCCGGCTTGTGAGCCGGCCGGGAATGTGTACCCAAGGCGTTGCGGCCTGTACGGTCGCTATAGAAATCGCTTCGGAAAAGAAAATGCCCGGACCGGCGAGGGTCCGGGCCTTGGCGCTCCATCCCCGCCACGCCCTTGGAGCGGGCGGGGCAGGGCGGACGGCGCGGTGCGGCTCAGGTGCGGAAGGTGATGGCGGCGTCCGTTGCGGTCAGGTAGCCCACGGCGGCCGAGAAGCGGTCGTTGTAGGTCTTGCGCACGATGGGGTCGAGGGTGTCCTTGACCTTGCTGTGGACGGACTGCCAGTCGCCCGCGTGCTGGAAGTTGCTCATGATGTAGGTCCAGCCGTTGATGCTGTCCACGGCATGCAGGCCGGTGGATTCGGCGCCCGACGGGGTGGACAGCACGCGGCTGAGCTGCCTGGTATCCACGTTGTACGCCCACAGGAAATTGTTGACGTGGTCGGTGGTGTCTTCACCGATGAACAGGGTGCGCATTCCTTCCGAGAACTTGATGTTGTCGGGGCTGGCGATCTTCTCGGGATGGGCCGTGTTGCCCAGCACGTCGGCGGCGATGTCTTCACCCATCAGCAGCACGCGGGACTGCTTGGGCACCCAGTCGCTGTTGATGGCGTTGCCGGCGCTGTCCTTCTGGCCGCCGGCCAGGTCGTGGGCCAGGATGCCGCCCGCGTTGACGCGCTTGGGGAAGGCCACGTTGTGCGATTCCACGTAGCCGCTGCCGCCGACCACCATGGAGTCGCGGATGCTGGAGACGACGGAATAGGCCACCTTGTCGCGCACGTTCACGGTCACGCCTTCGCTCTTGGTGAGCGCCAGGCTGCCGCCCATCAGAGCTGCGTAGCGGTGCGTTTCCAGGAAGGCGGCTGCCTTTTCCATGCCGGGCTTCAGGCGCACCCAGCAGTTGTTGTTCTTGTTCAGCATGATCCGGGTGTAGGTCGGATCATTGGGGTTGGTGGTGGTGGAGTCCATGATGTCCGTCGGCTTGATACCGTTGTTGATCATGGCTTCGATCTCGGCGCTGCTGGCGCTGCCCAGCTTGATCCACTGCATGGCGGCCGTGCTGGTGTCGGTGAACTTCTCGGTCCAGTGGGCCACGTAGAGCGTGCCGGAAGACAGGTCGCGCGGCTTGTCGGCCACGAACATGAACCAGCCGCCGTTGGTGGCGTCGTCGCCCATCAGGGCCGTGCGCTCGTCGGGCATCACCTGGATCAGCTCGTGGGAGATGCGGCCCAGGCAGTAGTGCTTCCTGATGCTGCCGGTGCCGTCGGGGTTCACCGTCACTTCGGGGATGTGGCCGTAGTGGTAGGGGTTGGCCTTGGATGCGTCGCCGTACAGGTTGGCGCTGAAGCGGTCGATCTTGACCGTGGTGGCGCCGCCCATGCCCTGGCGGAAGGCGTCGGGTTCGTACTCTTCGCTGGACAGGTGCGTGCCCCAGGGCGAGAGGCTGGCGCCGCAGGTCACCCACAGGCCGTGCACGGCCGAGGTGTCCACGTTGTGGTACTTGACCAGGCTCAGCTTGCCGGTGGTCGGGTCCTGGTCCAGCGTCAGCACGGCGA
>CAJYXO010000106.1 GCA_913778765.1 uncultured Massilia sp.
CTTCGATGCGCTCGAGGTCGTAGATGTCGGTGAGGGCGCCTTGCGGGCGGGCCAGGTAGACGTCGTCGAGGTAGATGCCGACGCCCTGCTCGTAGCCGGCCACCGGGTCCTGCTGGCCGATGCCGCGGATGAAGGCGGTGAGGGTGGTATTGGTGCCGCGCGAGGCCTTCAGGGTCGTGTTCGGGGTGGTGTCGGCCAGGGCGGTGATGTCGGGCAGCGCCTGTTTTTCCAGCTCGGCGCCGGAGATCGCGGTGACGGCGCCCGGCACGTCCTGGATCAGTTCGGCACGGCGGCGGGCCGTGACGACCACCTGGTTGATGTTGGTATCGGTACCGGCAGCGGCCGGGGCGGCGGCTGCGGCGGGCGCGGCTGCGGCATCGGCGCCTTCCTGGGCATGGGCTACCCCGAGCGAACCGCCGTAGATGGCCAGCAGCACGGCCGTGGAAATAGCGGTACGGTTCAGCAGCATCAGATTCTTATCGGTAAAACGCATTGAAAGTCTCCTAATATTATTGATAGCGCATGCGTTCAGGTTTTCGCACGGACTGGAGTTTGCCGCGCACAAGACTGGTTGAATAGATAACAACGCGCCCAGTGGTTGTGCAAAATTGCACATGCAGATCCTTGACCGGGCCGCTTGTGCATCGAGCGCAAGCCCGTTCCACTGTGCGAAATGCGCGTTGCATGCCGCCGCCACGGAAATTGTTGCGGACGAAATGTGCACTGGTGCACAATATGTGTTGCTGATATCAGACAATCACCATATGAATAGCTTGCCGGAGTGGACCGACCTGCGTTTCTTCCTCGAACTGGCGCGCGCCGGCACGCTGTCCGGCGCATCGCGCCGGCTGGAGGTCGAGCACACCACTGTGGCGCGGCGCATCGACCGCCTCGAAAGCCAGCTCGGCACCACTTTGTTCGACCGCTCGCGCGAAGGCTATGAACTCACCGAGATGGGCCAGGCCCTGCTGCCGCACGCGGAGGCGATGGAGGGCGCGTCGCTGGCGGCGGTCGAGCAGCTGAGCGGCGCCGAAGTGGCGGCCCAGGGCGTGGTGCGGCTGGGCGTGCCGGACGTGTTCGGGGTGCGCGTGGTGGCGCCGCTGCTGGTCAAGCTGCTCGACACCCATCCCGAGCTGTCGATCGAGATGCTGTCGCTGGCCCGCTTCGCCAACCTGGCCAACCGCGAGGCCGACCTCGGCGTGATGCTGGACCCGCCCGCCACCGGCCGCTACGTGGTCACGCGCCTGGCCTCGTTCCGCTTCTACCTGTACGGCTCGCCCGACTACCTGGCCCGCCATCCGCCGATCCGCAGCCACGCCGACCTCGAACGCCACGATTTCGTCGACTACGTGCAGGACCGCCTTGCCAGCCGCGAGCTGTCCTACCTGAACGAACTGGGCTTCACGCCGCGCCGGCGTTTCTGCTCGCTCGGCATGGGCGCCCAGGTCGAAGCGGCGGCGCTGGGCATGGGCCTGATGATGGCGCCGCCGTATGCGATTCCCGACGACGGCCGCCTGGTGCCGGTGCTGCCCGGCTTCTACGCCGAGCGCTCGTTCTGGCTGGCCGCGCCGACCGACCTGTATCGCCTGCGGCGCGTGAAAGTGGTGTGGGACCTGCTGCGCGACATCGCCGACAACAATCCTGCGCTGTGGTGGGTGAAGGGCGATATCGGGCGCGCGGCGTGACCGGCTTGCTGATTCGCCGCTTTGCCGAGGCCGACCGCGAGGCGGTGAACGCGGTGGCGCGCGCCGCCTTCGCGCAGTATGCACAGGCTTATAGGGAGTGGCCGAGCTTCATCGAGGGTATCGGGCGGATGGCTGATCTTGCGCGCGATGCCGACCTCCTGGTGGCCGAGCAGGATGGCGTGATCGTCGGCGCGGTCGCGCATGTCGGGCCTGGCCGGCCGCGTGCGGCCTTCTTTCCCGAGGAGTGGTCGGTGATCCGCATGCTGGTAGTGGATCCGGCGCGGCGCGGGCAGGGCGCCGGACGGGCGCTGGTCGATGGGTGCCTGCGTCTCGCACAGGTAGCCGGTGCGCCGGCGGTCGGCCTGCATACCAGCCCGATCATGGCTTCGGCATTGCGGATGTACGAGGCGCTCGGCTTCGTGCGCGACCGCGATTTGCCGCCGATCCGCGGCGTGCCGTATGGGCGCTACGTGCTGGCTGCAGCCGGCATCCCGCAGGCGATCCGCCTGCCGGGATAGCGCGCCAGCCGGAATTGCGCCATTGCGCAGGCCGGCGCAAGGTATACTCCGGGCTCGACCCATTTGCGCATTGACGAGCATGTCGGACAGCCAGCCCGCGCCCCGGACGGAATTTCACAGCAGCGCCCGACCGCTCGCGGTGGCCGGCGTGCTGGCCGTCGCGCTGGCGCTGGCGCTGGCGGGGCTGCTGTATTCGAGCTACCACAGCACCATCGAACGCGAAGAGACCAACCTGCGCAACCTGGCCGCGGCCTTTGCCGCCCAGACCTATTACGCGATGCTGGCGCTGGACACGGCGCTGCCGCGTAATGCCAACGCCAACGCCAACGCCAACGCCAACGCCAACGCCAACGCCAACGGCGCCAGGACCGTCGTCATCGAAACCGGCGCCGGCTACTTCCAGCGCATCTTCGCATCGAGCGATCTCGGTAGCGGCGGCTCGGTCACGCTGCTGCGGCGCGACGGCGTCATGCTGGTGCGCAGTCCCCATCTGCCGGACGCGATCGGCCGCTCCTTCTCGCACACGCCGCTGTTCCGGGTCCACCTTCCGCACGCGCCGGTCGGCGCCTTCGAGACCACCAGCCCGATCGACGCCAAGCGCCGCCTGTACGGCTACAGCGCGGTGGCCGACTATCCGCTGGTGATCATCACGGGGCGCGACAAGGCCGACACCCTGGCGGTCTGGCGCGGCTGGCTGTGGGTCGGCGTGCTGGCCTGGCTGCTGCTGTCGTCGACGCTGGTGCTGCTGGCCTGGCGGATCGGGCGCGAAGCCGGGCGCCAGGCGGCCCTGATCGCGCGCCTGACGGCCAGCGAGAACCGCTTGACCTACCTGGCCGACTTCGATGCGCTGACCGGGCTGCCGAACCAGAACCGGCTGCGCCGCGTGCTGGGCGAGGCGATCGATGCCGCGGCGGCGGCCGCGCAAGGTGAACCGGGTGGGCCGGTGGTGCTGGTGCTGGTGGCGCTCGAACGCCTGCACGAAGTGGCCGACCTGCTGGGCATGGATGCCGGCGACGAGGCCATGCGCGAAGCCGCCGCGCGCCTGCACCGCCTGGCGCCGGAGGCCATGTGCCCGGCCCGCGTCAAGGCCAACGAGTTCGGCCTGCTGCTGCCGGCGACGCAGCCGGCGCGCGCGGCCGGCGAATTCGCCTTCGAGCTGCACGCGCTGCTGTCCGAACCGGTGCGGGTGGCGGGCCGCGAGTTCCACCTGCAGCCGGTGATCGGCATCGCCGCCTATCCGCAGGATGCCGGCTCGGCCAACGAGTTGATGCGCCTCGCCGACATCGCCAAGCACCGTGCGCGCGGCGACGGCGCCGAACCGGTGCATTTCCATTCCGAAGCCACCCACGTCCAGCTGGACGAACGGCTGTCGATCGAGGAGCAGCTGCGCCACGCGCTGGAGCGCGGCGAATTCCGCCTGGCCTTCCAGCCAAAGGCGCAGATCGCGACCGGACGCATCACCGGTTTCGAGGTGCTGCTGCGCTGGCACAATCCGGTGCTCGGCGAGGTCTCGCCGGCGCGCTTCATCCCGATCGCCGAGCAGACCGGCCTGATCGTCCCGATCGGCACCTGGGTGCTGCGCAGCGCCTGCGCACAGGCGAGCGTGTGGCGGCGCGAACTGGGCGTGCAGGCGCGCGTGGCGGTCAACCTGTCGATCCGCCAGTTCTACCAGAAGGACCTGCTGCGCACGATCGCGGAAGCGCTGGGCGATGCGGGCCTGGCGCCGGACGCGCTCGAGCTGGAAGTCACCGAGAGCATCGCGATGAGCGGCATCGAGGTGGTCGAACGCGTCCTGCGGGGCATCCGCGCGCTCGGTGTCGAGTTGGCGATCGACGACTTCGGCACCGGCTATTCGAGCCTGGCTTACCTGAAACGCTTCCCGGTGCAATGCCTGAAGGTCGACCGCGCCTTCGTGCGCGATCTCGGCGTGGATGCCGACAGCTCGGCGATCGTGCGCGCCATCGTGGCGCTCGGCCATGGCCTGAACATGCGGATCGTCGCCGAGGGCGTCGAAACCGAGGTGCAGCTGGCCATGCTGCGCGAGCTGGGCTGCGACGAACTGCAGGGTTACCTGTTCGCACGCCCCGTCGATGCGGCGGCCGTGCCGGCCCTGCTGGCGCAGGGCAGCCGCACCCCGGCATCGGCCTGAGCGGATTTCCCGGCCGTTTCAAGCGTGCGAGCCCGTTGGCGTCGGCTCGCCTATACTGTTTGCGGTGGTAAAAACAATAACTGCATTCGCAGGAATATTTACGGGAACCGATCCGCAACAGCGATGGCCGCGCCATTCTCCAAGCCTGCCGTACTCGTCGTCAAACTCGTCCTGCTGGCGATCCTTGGCCTGGTCGTGGCGGCGGTGGCGGCGGCGCGCTGGCAGATGTCGCCGCGCAACGGCATCGATGAACCCGTCAACCAGCCGATTCCCTTCAGCCACAAGCACCACGTCGGCGACGACGGCATCGATTGCCGCTACTGCCATACCTCGGTCGAGAAATCCGGTTTCGCCGGCATGCCCTCGACCTCGATCTGCCTGAGCTGCCATTCCCAGCTGTTCCTCGACTCGCCGGCGCTGGCGCCGCTGCACGAGAGCGCGCGTACCGGCAAGCCGATCCAGTGGGTGCGGGTGCATGACCTGCCGGACTTCGTCTACTTCCAGCACGACATCCACGTGAACAAGGGCGTGGCCTGCGTCGAATGCCACGGCCGGGTCGACCAGATGCCGCTGACCTGGCGCACCGCCTCGCTCGAAATGCAGTGGTGCCTGGGCTGCCACCGCAACGCGCCGCAGCACATCCGGCCCCTGTCCAAGGTGCTGTCGATGGCGCCGCAGCGGCCCCTGACCGCCGAGGAAGTGCGCCAGCTGACCCGCCTGTACCGCCTGCGTGACGCCAACGCGCTGACCAACTGTTCGACCTGCCACCGATGAAGCGTCCCGTCATTCCGATCCACGGCGAAGATGAAGTTTCGCGGCGCCGCTTCCTGAAGCTGATGGCGGCGTCCGCGGCGCTGGCCGGCGCCGGCTGCAGCGGGCCGCCGGCGGAAACCATCGTGCCCTACGTGCGCATGCCGGAACAGGACGTGCCGGGCCTGCCGCTGTTCTACGCCAGCGCCTTCGTGCGGCGCGGCTATGCCCATGGCGTGCTGGTCGAAACCAATATGGGCCGGCCGACCAAGGTCGAGGGCAATCCCGAGCATCCGCTCTCGCTCGGCGCCACCGACGTCTTCAGCCAGGCATCGATCCTGCAGATGTGGGACCCGGACCGCTCGCAGACCGTGCAGCAGCGGGCGGAACAGGCGAGCGAGCTGTCGACCTGGGCGGCCTTCGAAGCGGCCTGGGAGGCGCGCCGCCGCCACTTCGCGCGCGACGTCGGCGCCGGCCTGCGCATCCTGACCGGCAGCGTCACGTCGCCGACCCTGGCGGCCCAGCTGGCGGCGCTGCAGCGCAAGTATCCGGCGATGCGCTGGCACGCCTGGGACCCGCTGCACGACGATGGCGCTGCAAGCGCGGCCACGCTGGCCTTCGGGCGTCCGCTGGATGCGCTGTACCGCCTGGACCGCGTGGCCGTGCTGCTGACCCTGGACGCCGACCTGTTCGGCGCCGAAGGCGCGCACGGTGGCCACCTGGCGCATGCGCGCGGCTTCACGGCGCCGCGCCGGCTCGGCGCCGACGCCGCCGCCAACCGCCTGTACGCGATGGAATCGACGCCGACCCTGACGGGCGCCTATGCCGACGAGCGCCTGGCGCGTGCGCCGCACGAGATCGAGGCGGCCCTGTGGCGCATCGCCGCTGCATTGGGCGTGGGCAGCGGCGGCCCGGCCCCGGACACGGCGACGTCGCGCTGGGAAGCGGCGGTGGCGAAGGCCCTGCGCGGTGCCCAGGGCAGGGCGCTGGTGGTGGCCGGCCCCACCCTGGGCCCGGCCAGCCGCGCGCTGGTCCACCTGCTCAACCAGCGCCTTGGCGCGGAGCAGGGCGCCGTCGCCTACATCGAACCGGTGGCGGCGAGCGCGCCCGCGCACGCGGCCTCCCTGGTGGATCTGGCAGCCGACATGCAGGCCGGCCGCGTCGACACCCTGCTGATGCTGGACACGAACCCCGTGTATGCGGCGCCGCCGTCGCTCGGTTTCGCCCAGGCCTTGCGCCGTGTGCCGCTCAGCGCGCACCTGGGCCTGTACCGCGACGAGACCGCGCGCGAGGCCGGCTGGCACCTGCCGCTGGCCCACTGCTACGAAGCCTGGAGCGACGCCCGCGCCGTCGACGGCACGGCCAGCATCGTGCAGCCGCTGATCGCGCCGCTGTATGCGGGGCGTTCGGCGCACGTGCTGCTGGCGATGGCGCTGGGCGAGGGCAGCCGCGACGGCCACGCCCTGGTGCGCGCCACCTGGCAGGACCGCTTGCCGGCATCCTTCGACGCCGCCTGGCGCGAGACCCTGCGCCGCGGCCTGGCGCCGGACAGCGCCGCGCCTGCGGTGAGCGTGCGCAGCGTGCCGGCGGCGCTCGCGACGCCGCCGGCCCTGGCAAGGCCGGCGCTGGTGGCGCGCTTCGCGCCCGATCCGGCGGTGGACGGCGGCGACTTCGCCAACAACGCCTGGCTGCAGGAACTGCCGCGGCCCCTGACTTCGCTCACCTGGGACAACGCGGCCCTGGTCGGTCCGGGCACCGCGAAGCGCGCCGGCCTTCTCGATGGCGACGTGGTCCGCCTGGAAGTCGACGGCCGCAGCGTGGAGGCGCCGGTGCTGGTGCTGGCGGAGCAGGCCGAGGGCGCCGTCACCCTGCCGCTCGGCTACGGCCGCAGCGGCGCGGGATCGGTCGGCAACGGCGTCGGCTTCAACGCCTATGCATTGCGGCCCGCCGGCGCGCAGGGCGGCGCCGTCCCGCTCGCGATGGTGCGCACCGGGCGCCGCCACGAACTGGCGCTGCGCCAGCGCGAAGTCGACATGCACGGACGCGATCCGGTGAAGGTGGCGCGGGCTGGCGCGAAAGCAGCGCCGAAGAAGCGCGAAGAAGAGGAGGGCGGCAAGACCTCGCTGTATCCCGAGCAGCGCTACGACGACTACAAATGGGGCATGGCGATCGACCTGAACGCCTGCATCGGCTGCGCCGCCTGCACGGTGGCCTGCCAGGCCGAGAACAACATTCCGGTGGTCGGCAAGGAAGAGGTGATGCGCGGCCGCAGCATGCACTGGATCCGGGTCGACCGCTACCGCGCGGCCGAGCGCACGCTGTTCCAGCCGGTGCCCTGCATGCACTGCGAGCACGCGCCCTGCGAGGAAGTCTGTCCGGTCGGCGCCACCGTGCACGACGACGAAGGCCTCAACGTCCAGGTCTACAACCGCTGCATCGGCACGCGCTTCTGCTCGAACAACTGCCCGTACAAAGTCCGGCGCTTCAACTTCCTGCAGTATTCGAACGAGACGCTGGAAAGCCTGCGCGCGCTGCAGAATCCGGAAGTGACGGTGCGCAAGCGCGGCGTGATGGAAAAATGCAGCTACTGCCTGCAGCGCATCACGCGCGCCCGCATCGACGCCGAAAAGCAGGGCCGCCGCATCCTCGACGGCGAGATGGTGACGGCCTGCCAGGCGGCCTGCCCGACGTCGGCGATCCATTTCGGCGACCTGAACGACCCGCGCAGCGACGTGGTGGCGGCCAAAGCCTCGCCCTTCGACTACGTGCTGCTCGAAGAACTGAACACGCGGCCGCGCACCAGCTACACCGCGCGCCTGGTCAACCCCGATCCGGAGCTGGAATGAGCGCGCCGTCCTCGACGCCCGACAGCCCGCGCTCGCGCGACAGCGACGTGCTGCGCGCCGGCTGGGGCTATGCCGACGTCAGCGACAAGATCGCCGGCATCGTGCTGTCCGGCCGCTTCGGCTGGAAATGGTGGACGGCCTTCCTGGTCGCCTGCGGCGGCGTACTGGCGCTGCTGGTGGCGGTGTCCTGGCTACTGGCGAAGGGCGTCGGCATCTGGGGCGTCGACATGCCGGTGGCCTGGGGCTTCGCGATCGGGAACTTCGTGTGGTGGATCGGGATCGGCCACGCCGGCACCTTCATCTCGGCCGTGCTGCTCCTGCTGCGGCAGAAATGGCGCACTTCGATCAACCGCTTCGCCGAGGCGATGACCCTGTTCGCGGCCAGCATCGCCGGCCTGTTCCCGATCCTGCACCTGGGCCGGCCCTGGTTCTTCTACTGGCTGGTGCCGTATCCGAACGTGATGAACGTCTGGCCGCAGTGGCGCAGCCCGCTGGTGTGGGACTTCTTCGCGATCTCGTCCTATTTGTCGGTGTCGCTGCTGTTCTGGTACGTGGGCCTGATCCCCGACCTGGCGACCATGCGCGACCGCGCCGGCGCACGCGGCCGGCGCGCCGCCCAGATCGCTTACGGCCTGCTGGCGCTGGGCTGGCGTGGCGAGGCGCGGCACTGGGCCCGCTTCGAACGCGCCTACCTGCTGATGGCCGGGCTGGCGACGCCGCTGGTTGTGTCGGTGCACACCATCGTCTCGCTCGATTTCGCGGTCGGGAACACGCCGGGCTACCACTCGACGATCTTCCCGCCTTACTTCGTGGCCGGCGCGCTGTTCTCGGGTTTCGCGATGGTGCTGACCCTGGCGATCCCGCTGCGCGCCGTCTTCGGGCTGCGGGACTTCATCACCGGCAAGCACCTCGCGAACGCGGCCAAGGTGCTGCTGGCGACGAGCTGGCTGGTCGGCTACGGCTACCTGGCCGAGGTCTTCACCGCCTTCTACAGCGGCGACCAGTACGAAACCTACATGACCGTCAACCGCTGGACCGGGCCGTATGCGCCGGTCTACTGGAGCATGCTGGCCTGTAATATCCTCGCGCCGCAGCTGCTGTGGTGGCGCCGCCTGCGCCACAGCGTGCCGGCCCTGTTCGTGCTGAGCCTCGTCATCAATGCCGGCATGTGGATGGAGCGCTTCCTGATCGTGGTGTCCTCGCTGCACCGCGACTATCTGCCGTCGAGCTGGGGCATGTTCTATCCGACGGCCTGGGACTGGATCACGCTGCTCGGCTCGATCGCCCTGTTCGTCTGGCTGTTCCTGCTGTTCGTGCGCTTCCTGCCGCTGATCTCGATGGCCGAGATGCGCGAACTGGTGCGCGACAGCGCAAGGGGGAAGCAATGAGGGAAGGCATGAGCGCGCACATCTACGGGCTGCTGGCCGAGTTCCCCAACGCCGATACGCTGTGCGCCGCGGCCAGGCGGGCGAGGGCGAACGGCTATACCCATGCCGAAGCCTACAGCCCCTTCCCGGTCGAAGGCCTGGACGAGGCGCTCGGCATGCGGCGGAATTGGGTCGCGCCGGCGGCGCTGGTCGGCGGCCTGCTGGGCGGGGCCGGCACCTACTTTTTGCAGTGGTATGCGGCGGTGGTCGATTATCCGATCAACGTCGGCGGGCGGCCGCTGCACAGCTGGCCGGCCTTCATCCCCGCCACCTTCGAAATCACCATCCTCGGCGCCGCGGTCGCCGCCGTATTGACGATGCTGATCCAGAACGGCCTGCCGCGCCTGCATCACCCGCTGTTCGAGGTCGAGGAATTCGAGCTGGCCAGCCGCAACCGCTTCTTCCTGTGCCTGCCCGCGCACGACCCGGTGTTCGCGCCCGGTCCGGCGCGCGCGCTGCTGCAAGATCTGCAGCCCATGCTGCTGCGCGAGGTGCCGGCATGAAGACGCCTGCCTGCCTGCTCGTCGGCTGTATCGTGCTGGCCGGCTGCGAACGCGCCAAACAGGACATGTACGACCAGCCGCGCTACAAACCCTTCGCCGCCAGCACCCTGTTCGCGGACGGCGCCAGCGCGCGCACGCCGCCGCCCGGCACCCAGCCGCGCGCGCGCGGCGGCCTGGCCGACAGCTCGGCTGGCCGCGCCGGCACGGCGGCGGTGCAGGCCGACATCGCGGCCGAACAGGCGCAGACGAATCCCTATCCGGTCGACCTGCGCCTGCTGGAGCGCGGGCGGGACCGCTACGCGATCTACTGCATGCCCTGCCACAGCCCGGTCGGCGACGGCGACGGCCTGGTGGTGCGGCGCGGCTTTCCGGCGCCGCCGACGTATCACCAGGAGCGCCTGCGCAAGGCGCCGGACCGCCACCTCTACGACGTGATCGCGAACGGCTACGGCGTGATGGTGCCGTATGGAGACCGGATCGAGCCGGCCGACCGCTGGGCCATCGTCGCCTTCATCCGCACGCTGCAGTTGAGCCAGTACGTGCAGGCCGACAGCCTGCCGCCGGCGCTGAAGGCGCAGCTCGATGCCCAGCCGGGAGCCGCGCCATGAGCCGCCGCACAGCGACGTTCGTCGGTGCCGCCGGCGTACTCGCGCTGCTGTGCTGGTTCGGCTGGCGCTTCGACCCGCGCGCGCTGCTGGCCGGCTACCTGGCCGTGTGGTGGTTCCTTGCCGGCGCGCTGCTCGGCGGGCTGGCCAACGTCTGGCTGCACCAGCTCACCGGCGGCGCCTGGGGCGAGACCATCCGTCCGCCGCTGCTGCGCGCGGCGCGCTGGCTGCCGCTGGCCTGCCTGCTGTTCCTGCCGGTGCTGGCGGGGATGCACCTGTTGTACCCGTGGACCGGGGCGCAGCCGCTCGAGCCGGCCACGGCCTTCCGCCGCTGGTGGCTGGCGCCCGGCGCCTTCATGCTGCGCAGCGTGGTCTACCTGCTGCTGTGGAGCGCGCTGGCCTGGATCGAGACGCGCGCTCGCAAGCGCTCGGCCGGCCGCGCCGCCGCCTGCCTGCTGGTCTACGGTTTCACGGTCGGGCTGGCGTCGGTGGACTGGATCATGTCGCTGCAGCCCGAATGGTATTCGAGCGTGTTCGGCTGGCTGGCCGGCGCCGGCCAGATGCTGACCGGGCTGGCGCTGGCCCTGCTGCTGATCGACCGCGAGGCCGCGCGCGAGCGCCTGCCGGACCTCGGCAACCTCTTGATGATGTATGTGATGACCTGGGCCTACCTGGCCTATGTGCAGTTCCTGATCATCTGGGCCGCCGACCTGCCGCGCGAGATCGCCTGGTACCTGAGGCGCGACACGCCGGCCTGGCACGCCGTCGCCTGGAGCCTGCTGGCCCTGCACGGCGCCGGCCCGGTCGTGATCCTGCTGTCGCGCCATGCCAAGCGCGCGCCGCGCCTGATGGGCGCGCTGGCTGCGGTGCTGCTGGCGGCCCACCTGCTCGACTGCTGGTGGCTGGTGCTGCCCTCGGTGCAGGGCCTGCACGGCGACCGGGTCTGGCCGGCGCTGCTGCCGGCGCTGGGCCTGGGCGCGCTGGCCTGGCCGGCGTGGCGCCGCGGAAGGGAGGGCGTCCATGTCCGGGCGTGACGAAGACGGCATCCACATGCGCGCGATCCGGCGCGGTGCGCTGGCGATCGCCGGCGGCATCGTGTTCGCGGTGGGCGGATCGTGGTGGCTCTTGCTGCGCCTGGGGCCGGCCGTCAACACGGCATCGCCGCCGGCGGCGATGCCGGCGCCGCGCCTGCAGGCCGCGCCCCAGCCCGAGCGCGCCGCCTACTTTGCCGAAAAGGAGCGGCAATTGAAGGGCAGCGGCTGGGTCGACCGCGGCGCCGGCATCGCCCACATTCCGCTGGAACAGGCGATGCGGCTGCAGGCGGCGCGCGCTGGCGCGGCACGCGAACAGGAGGCGCGCCAGCCATGATACGGACGCTGACGATCGCCTGCTGCCTGCTGCTGTGCCAGGTCCCGGCCGCCGCCCAGGCCCTGCGCCTGCCGCCCCAGCCCGCGGCGGCTTTCGCGCCCGCGCCCGGCGCCCGCCTGCCGCTGGACGCCATGCTGCGCGACGAGCACGGCGGCGCTCTCGACCTGGGCGCGCTGTTCGGCGCCGCGCCCGTGGTGCTGGTGCCGGGCTATTACACTTGTCCGAACCTGTGCAGCACCCTGTTCGAAGGTGTGCTGCAGGCGCTGGCGCTGAGCGGCATGGCGCCGGGCAGCTACCGCCTGGTCGGGTTCTCGATCGATCCGCGCGACGGCGCCGCCGCGGCAGCCGCCAAGCGCCAGGCCTATGCCGCGCTGCTGCCTGGCGGCGCCGCCGACCTGCGCATGCTGACCGGCGACGAAGCCACGCTGGCGCGCCTGGAGCAGGCCATGGGCTACCGTGCGCCGCGCGATCCGGCCAGCGGCGAATACGCGCACGCCGCCGGCTTCGTGGTGGCCGATGCCGCGGGCCGCATCAGGCAGTATTTCGCGGGCGTGCGCTTCGATCCGGCGGCGCTGCGCACGGCCCTGCACGCGGCGCGCGATGGCGCCGGCAGCGCCGGCCCGGCTTCGTTCGGCGAACGCCTGCTGCTCCTGTGCAGCCACTACGACCCGGCCATCGGCAGGAACAGCGCCACGGCGATGGCGTCGGTGCGGGCCGGCGTGCTGCTGGCGCTGCTGGGCCTGGGCGGGACGGTATGGGGCGTCGCACGGCGCCGCCGCACGCCGCGGTCCGCGGCCGCGCAGTCCGCAAAGGAGGGCAGGCCATGATCGCTGCCAGCCTGCTGCCGGTGGACGGCGCCCAATCGGCCACGCGCCTGGACAGCCTGGCGCTGTGCCTGCTGGTCCTGACCGGCCTGGTGGCGCTGGCGGTCATGGTCATGATGATCGTGTTTTGCGTGCGCTACCGCGCCGCCTCGAACGCCAGCCGCGCCGGCGCGCGCGAGAAGGACATCGGCCTGGAGATCGCCTGGACCCTGATTCCGCTGCTGCTGTTCCTCGGCATCTACGTCTGGGGCGCGATCGACTACGCCTCCCTGTACCGGCCCGACCCTGCCGCCACGCCGATCTTCGTGGTGGCCAAGCAGTGGATGTGGAAGGCCGAGCACCGCAACGGCCGGCGCGAGGTGGGCGTGCTGCACCTGCCGCTGGGGCGTCCCGTGCGTGTGGTGCTGACCTCGCAGGACGTGATCCACAGCTTCTTCGTGCCGGCCTTCCGCATCAAGCAGGACGCGGTGCCGGGCCGCTATACGGCGATCGGCTTCACGCCCAGCCGGGCCGGCGAATACCAGTTGTTCTGCGCCGAGTTCTGCGGCACCGAGCACGCGATGATGACCGGGAAGATCGTCGTGATGCCGCCTGCGGAGTACGCGCGCTGGCTGGCCGAAGGCCCGCGCCAGCCCGGCATGGCGCAGCGCGGCTTCGCGCTGTTCCGCAGCTACGGCTGCAGCGGCTGCCACGCCGCCGGCGCCAGCGTGCATGCGCCGATTCTTGCCAATCTGCTTGGACGGCGCGTGCACCTGCAGGACGGCCGCGAGCTGACCGCCGACGAAGCCTATGTGCGCGATTCCATCCTGGTGCCGCGCAAGGACGTGGTGGCCGGCTACGAACCCATCATGCCATCCTTCGCCGGCCAGATCGGCGAGGAAGACCTGCTGGCGATCATCGAATACATCAGGGAGAGCGGACATGAGCAGTCCACAGAGCGGCCTTAGCCGCAGCTACCTCAGCGAGGGCTTCAGCATCCGGTCCTGGCTGGGTACGAAGGACCACAAACGCATCGCGGTGCTGTACGCGCTGTCGATCACGCTGTTCTTCTTCCTCGGCGGCGTCGCCGCGGCCCTGATCCGCCTGGAGCTGGCCACGCCGGCCGGCGACCTGGTTTCCGCCGACACCTACAACAAGCTGTTCACCGCCCACGGCGTGATCATGGTGTGGCTGTTCCTGATCCCGTCGATCCCTTCGGTGCTGGGCAATTTCTTGATGCCGCTGATGATCGGCGCGCGCGACCTCGCTTTCCCGCGCCTGAACCTGGCCAGCTGGTACCTGTACATGGCGGGCGGCGCGATCGTGCTGTGGGCGCTGCTGGCCGGCGGGGTCGACACCGGCTGGACCTTCTACACGCCGTTCTCCACCATGTTCTCGAACTCGCACGTGGTGCTGGCGCTCAGCGGTGTGCTGGTGGTCGGCTTCTCGTCGATCCTGACCGGCCTGAACTTCATCGTCACTGTGCACACCATGCGCGCGCCGGGCATGGACTGGTTCCGCCTGCCGCTGTTCGTGTGGGCAAATTACGCGACCTCGCTGATCCTGGTGCTGGCGACGCCGGTGCTGGCGATGACCCTGATCCTGGTGGCGATCGAGCGCCTGTTCCAGGTCGGGATCTTCGACCCGGCGCTGGGCGGGGACCCGCTGCTGTTCCAGCACCTGTTCTGGTTCTACTCGCACCCGGCGGTCTACATCATGGTGCTGCCGGCGATGGGCGTGGCCAGCGAGATCATCCCGTGCTTCGCGCGCCGTCCGGTGTTCGGCTACCGCTTCATGGCCTATGCGATCCTGGCGATCGCCGTGATCGGCTTCCTGGTCTGGGGCCACCACATGTTCGTCAGCGGCCAGTCGGTGTACGCGGGGATGGTGTTCTCGCTGCTGTCCTTCATGGTCGCGGTGCCGTCCGCGATCAAGGTGTTCAACTGGACCGCCACGCTGTACAAGGGCCGCATCACCTTCGATGCGCCGATGCTGTATGCGCTCGGCTTCGTCGGCCTGTTCACGGTGGGCGGGCTGACCGGCCTGTTCCTGGCCGCGCTGGCGCTCGACGTGCACCTGTCCGACACCTATTTCGTGGTCGCCCACTTCCACTACATCATGGTCGGCGGCTCGGTGATGGCCTACCTGGGCGGCATCCACTTCTGGTGGCCGAAGATGACGGGGCGGATGTATTCGGAGGCCTGGGGCAGGCTGGCGGCGGTGATCATCTTCGCGGGTTTCAATCTCACCTTCTTCCCGCAATACCTGCTGGGCTATGCCGGCATGCCGCGCCGCTACCACAGCTATCCGGAGGAGTTCCAGATGCTGCATGTGCTGTCCTCGGCCGGCGCGGTGACGCTGGCGGTCGGCTACCTGCTGCCGCTGGGCTACCTGGCCTGGTCGCTGCGCTACGGCCGTGCGGCGCCGCCGAATCCGTGGCGGGCCACCGGGCTCGAATGGCAGGCGGCCTCGCCGCCGCCCGTCCACAACTTCGCCCAGCCGCCGGTGGTGGTGCGCGGCCCCTACGGTTACGAGCCGATGAGCGAACCATGAGCGCCAGGATCGCCGAGCAGTTCGACAGCCGCGAACAGCAGGACTTCGCACGCACCTTCGGCATGTGGGTGTTCATCGCCAGCGAGTTCCTGTTCTTCGCGCCACTGCTGCTCGGCTACCTGTATCTGCGCGTGGCATATCCGCAGGCCTGCGCCGCCGCCAGCCGGCATACCGATTTCCTGCTCGGCACCGCCAACACGGCCGTGCTGCTGACCAGCAGCTTCCTGATGGCGCTCGCCGGCCATGCGGCGAAAGGCGGCCGCCGTCCGCGGGCGGCGCGGCTGTTGCTGGCGGTGGCCGCGCTGGGCGCCGTCTTCCTCGCCGTCAAAGGCTTCGAGTACCGCAGCGAGTTCCAGGCGCACCTGTTCCCCGGCGCCGGCTTCCGGCCCGGGCACGCCGGCCATCCGCAAGACCTGCCCGGCATGGAGCTGTTCTTCCTGCTGTACTTTGCCCTGACCGGCCTGCACGCGCTGCACCTGACGGTCGGGATCCTGGCCTGCCTGGCGCTGGCCTGGCTGCTGCGCCGGCCGCCGTCCGCGGGTTTGTCGAATGAGGCGGTCGAACTGGCCGGCCTGTACTGGCACTTTGTCGACCTGGTGTGGATCTTCCTGTATCCGCTGCTCTACCTGGTCGGCAGGGCGGGAGGCTAGCATGGAGAAGAGCACGCGTCCCCTGACGATCACCTGGTTCGCGCTGCTGGTCCTGCTGGCGCTCAGCGCCGCCACCGCCTGGCTCCCGCTGGGCTGGATGAATACCGCGATCGGCATGGCGGTGGCGCTGCTGAAGGCGCTGCTGGTGGCGATGGTCTTCATGCGCCTGCGCGCCAGCCACCCGCTGCTGCGGCTGACGGCGCTGGCCGGCGTGGTCGTGCTGGCGCTGCTGTTGGTGCTGTCCGGCGCCGACTACGCCACCCGCAGCGAGGTGGCGGCGCCGTGGCAGACGCCCGTCACCCAGCCGGCGCGCCTGGGCTCCGGCTAGGAGCGCCTACGACTTATCTTTCGGCAGGATGCTGCTCAACACCTGGCGCGCCACGCCCGCCAGCATCGAGCCTTCGTTCGGATCGCCCTTGACGATCGCGCCCATGAAGGATTTCGCCTGTTCCAGCGTGATGTGCGAGGGCAGGGGCGGGACTTCGGGGTCGGTCTTGAATTCCAGGACCACCGGCCGGTCCGACGACAGGGCCTCGCGCCAGGCCGTCGCGACTTCTTCTGGGTTGTCGCAGTAGATGCCCTTCAGGCCGATCAGCTCGGCGAACTTGTGGTAGGGCACGTCCGGGATCTGCTGGGTGGCCTCGAACTTCGGATTGCCCTCCATGACGCGCTGCTCCCAGGTCACCTGGTTCAGATCGCCGTTGTTGAAGACGCAGACGAGGAAGCAGGGGTCCTTCCACAGGCGCCAGTACTTGGCGACCGTGATCAGCTCGGCCATGTTATTCATCTGCATGGCGCCGTCGCCGACCAGGGCGATCACGGGCCGGCCCGGATGGGCGAACTTGGCCGCGATCGCGTAAGGCACGGCCGCACCCATCGAGGCCAGGCCGCCGGACAGCGAATACATCTGGCCGCGCCGCACGCGCAGGTCGCGCGCGAACCAGTTGGCGCAGGAGCCGGAATCGCTGGTGACGATGACGTCCGCCGGCAGTTGCGGCGACAGTTCCCAGGTCACGCGCTGCGGATTGACCGGATTGGCCCGTTCCAGCGCGCGGTTTTCCAGCAGCTTCCAGGCGTCTTTTACCCAATCTTCGACCTTGCCGCGCCAGCCGCCGTCCTTTTCCTTCAGCAGCGGCAGCAGCAGGCGCAGGGTCTCGACGCTGTCGCCGTGCAGGTTGACCTCGGCCGGGTAGCGGATGCCGAGCATGGTCGGGTCGATGTCGATCTGCACCGCGCGCGCCTTGCCTTCCTCGGGCAGGAACTCGGCATACGGGAAGCCGGTGCCGATCATCAACAAGGTGTCGCAGTGGTTCATCATCTCCCAGCTGGCCTTGGTGCCGAGGATGCCGATCGAGCCGGTGACCCAGGGCAGGTCGTCGGGCAGGGCGGCCTTGCCCAGCAGGGCTTTCGCGGCGCCGGCCTGCAGCCGGTCGGCCACGGCGATCACCTCGTCGGTGGCATGCAGGGCGCCGGCGCCGACCAGGATCGCGACCTTCTTGCCGGCGTTGAGCACGTCCGCGGCGCGCCGCAGGTCCACGTCCTGCGGGACGATGCGCGGCTTGGTATAGCCGACGCCGGAGAACACCGAGCCATGCTTGCGCGGCGGGTCTTCGTACGGCTTCTCCTGCAGATCGTTCGGCAGCACCAGCACGCCGACGCCGTTGCGTCCGAGGACGGTGCGCATGGCGCGGTCGACCAGGTGCCGCACCTGCGAGGGCACGGCGGCTTCGTGGACGTAGTCGGCCACGTCCTGGAACATGCGGGCGAGGTTGACTTCCTGCTGGTAGTGGGCGCCGCGCGCGGTCTGGGCGGCCTGGCCGCAGATGGCCAGCACCGGCATGTGGTCGAGCTTGGCGTCGTAGAGACCCGTGATCAGGTGCGTCGCGCCGGGCCCGCCGGTCGACAGGCAGACGCCGGGCTGGCCGGTGAACTTGGCGTGGGCGGAGGCCATGAAGGCCGCCATCTCCTCGTGCCGCACCTGGATGAATGCAATCTTGTTGTTCGCCCGGTCGAGGGCGCCCAGCACGCCGTTGATGCCGTCGCCGGGGTAGCCGAAGATGGTGCGCACGCCCCATTCGTACAGGCGTTCGACGAAGAAGTCGCCGACGGTTTTGCTCATGCTGTTCTCCTCGGTCTGCGAATGGGACCGTGGGAAAAGCTTAGCATTTGCCGGCGTATGGACGCGTTCCGTTTCCTACTTGAAGGGATTCCTGTCGTTCAGCTCATCGATATAGTCGTCGATGCCGCCGCTCTCGCGCTCCAGGAAGCGCTCCACCGCATCCGCGAACGAAGGGTGCTTCAGCCAGTGCGCCGACCAGGTCCGGGTCGGCAGGAAGCCGCGCGCCATCTTGTGCTCGCCCTGGGCGCCCCCCTCGAACACCTGGATGCCTTGTTCGATGCAGAACTCGAGCGGCTGGTAGTAAGCGGTCTCGAAATGCAGGCAGGGCACGTGTTCCAGCGCGCCCCAGTAGCGGCCGTACAAGGTGGTCTCGTCGTGGACGACCAGCGAGGCGGCGATCGGCGATCCATCGCGTTCGGCGATGACGAGCAGGAGATTGGAAGGCATCTCGCGCCCGATGCGGCGGAAGAAATCAAGGTTCAGGTAAGGCTTGGAGAAATGCTCGGCATAGGTGTGGCGGTAGCAGCGCGTGAAGAAGCGCCAGTCCTCGTCGGTGGCATCGATGCCGCGCACCCGCCGCATCGTCACGCCGGCTTCCAACACCTTGCGCCGCTCGGCGCGGATGTTCTTGCGCTTCTTCTGCTCCAGCGTCGCCAGGAATTCGTCGAAGGAGGCGTAGCCGGCGTTCATCCAGTGGAACTGCACGCCGCTGCGCAGCAGGTAGCCGGCTTCGGATAACTGCTTTGCCTGCTCGTCCGGCGGGAACAGGATGTGGGTGGAGGACACATCGGACGCCTGCTGGGTCGCCCGCAAGACGTCGATCAGGGCCGCGCGCGCGTCGGCGTCGACCGCCAGCAGGCGCGAACCCGTCACCGGGGTGAACGGAATGGCCGACAACAGCTTCGGATAGTAGTCGAGGCCATTGCGCTGGTAGGCGTCGGCCCAGGCCCAGTCGAACACGTATTCGCCATAGGAATGGCCTTTGACGTAGAGGGGAAGGGCGGCGGCCAGCTCTTCGCCGTCGTACAGCACGATGAACTGCGGCTGCCAGCCGGTCTCCGGGGTGGCGCTGCCCGACGCGTGCAGGGCGTGCAGGAAGGCGTAGGAAAGGAAAGGATTGGCGCCGGACTGCCGGGCCACGAGGCCGTCCCAGGCCGCTTGCCCGACTTCGAGCAGGGAGGAAGCGATATGCGTGCGATAATTCAAGATGACTTCCGAATAATGTAAAGCTGAACACATGGATAAGCGATTCTTCAACCTCTACTCGCACGATTTCGCGCGTGTTGCGGTCGCCAGTCCGCGCTGCCGCGTCGCCGATCCGGCCTTCAACGTCCAGGAAACCCTGCGCCTGGCGCGCGAGGCGGCGGATCGGGGCGCCGTACTGGTGGCATTCCCGGAACTCGGCCTGTCCGCTTACACCTGCGACGACCTGTTCCACCAGCGGGCCTTGCTCGACGCCGTCGTCGACGCCCTGGCGCAGGTGGTCGAAACCTCGA
The DNA here is from genome assembly GCA_913778765.1 of uncultured Massilia sp. Lineage (GTDB taxonomy): Bacteria > Pseudomonadota > Gammaproteobacteria > Burkholderiales > Burkholderiaceae_D > Telluria. Next base: position 19,473 of record CAJYXO010000106.1, read on the forward strand.
AAACCCTGCCGCTGGCGATGGTGGTCGGTGCGCCGCTGCGCCTGAACCATGTGCTGTTCAATTGCGCGGTGGTGGTGGCCGGCGGACGCATCCTGGGCGTGGTGCCGAAAAGCTACCTGCCCAATTATGGCGAATTTTACGAAAGCCGGCAGTTCAGTGCGGCGGACAACGCGGCGGTCGACCGGATCGCGCTGCTGGGCCAGGACGTGCCCTTCGGTCCGGAACAGATTTTTGCACTGGAAAATGTGCCCCTGTTCCGCTTCCACGTCGAGATCTGCGAAGACGTCTGGGTGCCGGTGCCGCCGTCCTCGTTCGCGGCCCTGGCCGGCGCCACCGTACTGGTCAACCTGTCGGCGTCGAACGTCGTGGTCGGCAAGAGCGGCTACCGGCACCAGCTGGTCAGCCAGCAGTCGGCGCGCTGCCTGGCGGCCTACCTGTACACCTCGGCCGGCCTGGGCGAGTCGACCACCGACATGTCCTGGGACGGGCAGTCCCTGATCTATGAAAAGGGCGATTTGCTGGCCCAGTCCGAGCGCTTCCTGCAGGACTCGCACCTCATCTACGCCGACGTCGACCTCGAGCGCCTGTCCGTCGACCGCATGCACACGACCACCTTCGCACAGTCGGTGCGCCGGCATGCCGACGAGGTCGCACGCTTCCGCCACACGCGCTTCGCGCTCGATCTGCCGATCGACAAGGACCTGCCGCTGGCGCGCACCATCGAGCGCTTCCCCTATGTGCCGGCCGACGGGAAGCGCCGCGACGAGCGCTGCACCGAGGTCTACAACATCCAGGTGCAGGCCCTGCTGCAGCGCCTGCAGTCATCCGGCCACCAGAAGGTCGTGATCGGCATCTCGGGCGGTCTCGATTCGACCCACGCGCTGCTGGTCTGCGCCAAGGCCATGGACCGCCTCGGCCTGCCGCGTTCGAACATCCTGGCCTACACGATGCCGGGCTTCGCCACCAGCGAGCGCACGCTCAAGCAGGCGCGCGCGCTGATGGAAGCGGTGGGCTGCACCGCGCACGAAATCGACATCCGGCCGAGCTGCATCCAGATGCTGAAGGATCTCGGCCATCCCTACGCCGAGGGCAAGGAGGAATACGACGTCACCTTCGAGAACGTGCAGGCCGGCGAGCGCACCAGCCACCTGTTCCGGCTGGCCAACCACCACCATGCGATCGTGATCGGCACCGGCGATTTGTCCGAGCTGGCGCTGGGCTGGTGCACCTATGGCGTGGGCGACCACATGTCGCACTACAACGTCAACGCCAGCGTGCCGAAGACCCTGATCTCGCACCTGGTGCGCTGGGTGGCGGACACCGGGCAGATCGGAGAGAGCGGCGCCGACGTCCTGATCGCCGTGCTGGAAACCGAGATCAGCCCGGAGCTGGTGCCAGGTAAAACCGGCGCCGGGAAAGAGGCCGGAATCGCGCCGGCCGGAAAGCCGGCCCAGGTGACGGAAACCTTCATCGGTCCCTACGAGCTGCAGGACTTCAACCTCTACTACACGCTGCGCTACGGCTTCGGGCCGGCCAAGGTCGCCTTCCTTTCGTGGAGCGCATGGAAGGACCGCGAACAAGGCCCCTGGCCCGAAGGCGGCAGCCCGGCGCGCAACGAATACGGCCTCGCGGCGATCAAGAAGAACCTCGGCATCTTCCTGTGGCGCTTCTTCAAGACCAGCCAGTTCAAGCGCTCCTGCGTGCCGAACGGGCCGAAGGTCGGGAATGGCGGCTCGCTGTCGCCGCGCGGCGACTGGCGCGCCCCGAGCGATTCCGAAGCCACGGTCTGGATGGCGCAGCTGGCGCAGATTCCGGACCAAGAATCATCTACTAGGAGAAAACCATGAAACAGATTACCTGTGTGATCAAGCCGTTCAAGCTGGACGAGGTGCGCGAGGCGCTGGCCGAAGTCAACGTCACCGGACTGACCGTGACCGAAGTGAAGGGCTTCGGCCGCCAGAAGGGCCATACCGAGCTGTATCGCGGCGCCGAATACGTGGTCGATTTTTTGCCAAAGGTAAAAATCGAAGTGGTGGTCGACGACGCCATGACCGACCAGGTGGTGGACGCCATCATCAAGGCGGCGCGCACCGGCAAGATCGGCGACGGCAAGATCTTCGTGCAGGAAGTCGAGCAGGTGATCCGTATCCGCACCGGCGAGACCGGCCCGGACGCCGTCTGAAGCCGCCGCGCTTCGATTCCGCTTGAAGCGTGGGGCGGGCTCATGTTACATTTCGCTTGTTGAAATGTTACATGGGCTCTCGGTCCGGGCAGCGATTGGATAACTCTACACTGAAACACATCCTGGTGGTCGACGACGAGGAGGCGGTGGGCTACGTCTTCGAACGCTACCTGGCCATCAAGGGCTACCGCGTCTCGGTCGCCTACAGCGGCGCGCAGGCGCTGGACGTCTTCGCCGCCGACCGGCCCGATCTCGTCATCACCGACTACAAGATGCCCGGCATGAACGGCGACGAACTGCTGCGCCGCCTGCGTGCGCTCGCACCGGCGCTGCCGGCCGTGATGATCTCGGCCAACCCGATCGAGGTCGGTCCGACCCTCGACGGTGTCAGGTTCTTCCCGAAACCGGTCTCGCTCGAGACCCTGGTCGAGCACGTCGGCGCCATCCTCTAGCGCCCCACCTGCACGTTGAAGCGCCAGGTCAGCAGCCGCAGCCCGGTGATGAAGAAAGCGCTCGACCACAGCGCGAATTCCCGCGGCACGTGCTGCATCCCCATCAGCAGGAACAGCCAGTTGCCGACGAAGGCGCAGATCGCATAGGGCTTGCCGTCGCGGAAGACCATCGGCACTTCGTTGCAGACGATGTCGCGCAGCACGCCGCCGAAGATGCCGGTGATCACGCCCATCATCGAAGCGATGAACAGGGGCATGTTGGCTTCCAGCGCGGAAGACACGCCGGCCACCGAGAACAGGCCCAGCCCGACCGCGTCGGCGATCACGATCAGGCGTTCCGACACGATGTGGCGCAGGGTCTTCATGAGCGGCGAGGCCACCAGCGCCAGCACGAAGATCAGGATCGCATACTCCTGGTGCTGGACCCAGAACAGCGGCCGCCGGTCGAGCAGGATGTCGCGCAGGGTGCCGCCGCCGAACGCGGCGATGAAGGCGACGGTGAACACGCCGACCAGGTCCATGCGCTTGCGCCTCGCCTCGATGAAGCCGGAAAATGCGGCCACGAGGACCGCGATGATTTCGATGATGGTGACCAGTCTCATGCAATGTGGGCGAATGGCGATGTTGCTAGACTAACATGCCGAGCCCGACAGCGTGAGACGATCATGCCTCCGGTGCGAAGGGCAGGTGCACCGTGAACACCACCTGCCCGGGGCCGGCGGCGGCGGGCAGGTGTTCGTAGCGGATATCGCCCTGGTGCTCGCGCACGATCTGCTGGGCGATGTACAGGCCCAGGCCCATGCCGGTGCGGTTGCGCGGGTTGTTCAGCGAGCCGCGCTTGAAGGGATTGAACAGGCCCGACTCGACGTCGTCCGGAATCGGCGCGGACACGTTGGCGACGCTGACGGCGGCACGCCCGCCGTCGCGCCACAGGCGGATCGCGATCGGGTGGTTCGGCTCGCCGTGGTGGCGCGCATTGCTCAGCAGGTTGGACAGCACCTGGCTGAGGCGGCCGCCGTCGGCCATCACGGTGGCCGGGCATTCCAGCACCAGGTCGTAATCGATGGTCGGGTAGGCCAGGCGCGCTTCGTCGACCATGTCCTCGAGCAGCGCCGCCAGGTCGACCGCCTCGAGCGCCACGCCGAGATTCAGGCCGCGGTCGATGCGGCTCATGTCCAGCACCTGGCCGATCATGCGCTGCATGCGGTTGCTGGAGGACTGGATGCGCTTGCCCAGCGTGCCGCTCTTGGCGCCGCCGGCGTCGGTTTTTTCCAGCACCATGCCGGCCATGTTGATCGAGTGCAGCGGGTCGCGCAGGTCGTGGCCCAGCATCGCCAGCAGCTGGGAGCGGGTCGACTCGAGCTGGGCGCGCCGCGCGTTCGAGACGCGCGCCAGTTCGGCGAGGGTCATGCGGGCATGGGTCAACACCCCGTCTTCCCATTCGTGGGCACGGCCGCGCACCGTCTCATGCCAGGCCTCGAAGGAGCCGCGCGGGGTCAGGCGCTCGCCCAGCGGACCGAACTGCTTGCTCTTTTCAGGCTTGCCGCCCCAGGCGACGTGTTCGATCTGCTCGGTGCGCAGCAGCACGCACCAGCCGTTGCTCGGCGGGTCGTAGGGCAGGCCCAGCAAGCCGACCCACTTTCCCAGGCTGTCACGCGCCTCCTCGGGCCAGTCGTCGACACCTTGGCGGGCCAGCAAGCGGTGCACGTTCGCCGGCAGCGTGGCGACGATGCGTTCGCCGCAAGCCTGGTCGATGCCGCGGCAGACCACGCGCCCGAACTGGGTGGCGATCATGGCCTGGGCCTGCGCCGCCTCCATCATGCCGTCGGCGTGTTCGATCAGGGCTTCGAGTGGATCCTCTTCCAGCAGCAGCGACTCGACCAGGCTGGTGCGTACCGTGGCGGCGCGCTCGACCAGCGCGGCTTCCTGGCGCGATTCCAGCCCCTGGACGGTCGAGGCCAGCACCTGGGCCAGCACGTCGGCCGCCATGCGGATCGAGTAAGGCACCAGCTTCGGCGCCATGTGGTGGCAGGCGATCAGCCCCCAGAGGCGGCCGTTGATGACGATCGACACGCTCATCGAGGCGGCGATGCTCATGTTCTGCAGGTACTCGACGTGGATCGGCGAGGTGCTGCGCAGCACCGCGAAGCTCATGTCGAGCGGCGCGGCGCCTTCCTCGCTGAGCAGCGGCACGGCGTGGTAGGTCACGTCGGCGATCATGCGCAGGGTGTTCAGCACGTACAGGCGGCGCGCCTGCGGCGGGATGTCGCCGGCCGGGTAGCGCTGGCCGAGGAAGGGCGTGAGATCGTCGCGGCGCGCCTCCGCCACCACGTCGCCGCTGTCGTCGGGGCGGAAGCGGTAAGCCATCACGCGGTCGAAGCCGGTGAATTCGCGCACCTGGCGCACCGCGGTCTCGAGCAATGCCTCGACGCTCTTCTGGCGGCGCAGGCGGTCGATCGAGGCATGGGCCTTGATGGCGAACTGGGCGACCGTGTCGCTGGCGACCTCGCGCGCTTCGAATTCGGCGATGATGCGGCCGTGGTGGGCATGCACCACGCAGTCGTACTCGACGCCGCCGACGACGATGGCGGCGACGATCGGCGCGCATTCGCCGTCGACGATGGCGTCCACGCACTCTGCGAGCAGGTCGGATACTTCCGGCGACAGGCCGAGTTGGGTAAAGGGACGGCCGGTTTCCAGGGTGAGGCCGAGCATGGCGGGGGCGTTCTCGCTCCAGCCTTCGACCTCGCCGGCGGCCCCGAAGAAGATCAGCGCTCCGTGCGGCTGGATCGAACCCGGGACGTGAATCGGTTCATCTGCACAATTGAGCAGGTCGACTCGCCGCGGGGCGCCCATCGGCACTGGAGTTCTGGACTTCAATTCTTGGCATCCCTTCTCATGCAAAACCAGGACGGTCCTGCTTTAGTGTGCATATTACAGGTTTTCAAACAACCGGGGCTGCGCGCACGCGCCTTAATCTTTGCGGTCTTGCTCGAGCGCCGGGCGCAGCAGGACGATCAGGGCGCCATTGCCGCCGTCCGTGCGGTTCGCCACGCAGAAGGCGACGACCCCGTCGGTCTGCACCAGCCAGCTGTGCACCATGCCGCGCAGGACCGGTTCGCCGCCCGCCGAGCCGTAGCCGACGCCGTGGATGATGCGCACGCAGCGCACCCCGTTCGCGGTCGAGCGGCGCAGGAAGGCGTCGACCAGGCGCCGGGCCAGGTCGCGGGTGTAGCCATGCAGGTCGAGCTCGTCTTCCACCTGCCAGTGGCGCTTGCGCAGCTTCTTGACCACGTCCGGCCCGACCCCCGGCGCCGCCCAGCTCAGCGAAGGATCCTCGTCGAGCAGGCCGTCGACGTCGAACTGGTCGGACAGCATGGATTCCTTCAGCACCGCCGCGATTTCTTCCTCGTCGGTGCGGAATTGTCGAGGGCGCTGGCCGGTCGCCAGGGCGCGCAGCTCGGCCTCCTGCGCCGGCCGCCACACGTAGCGGTCCGATTCCGGCATCGGATGCACGTCCTTGACGGCATCGCGGAACTCGACCGCGTTGGCCCGTTCGATGCGTTCGCGCCGTTCGCGCACGGCCTTTTCGATGGCGCGCTGGCGCTGGTCGTCCTTGAGCTGGTCGCGCAAGGATTTCAGGTCCGAGAAGTCTTTCAAGCCCGCCATCGTCAAATTTTCCCGTCATTCCCGCGCGGGCGGGAATCCAAGTTCGTGCCTTATTCCAGCGCTTCCAGGTAACGCTGGGCGTCGAGGGCCGCCATGCAACCCGAACCCGACGACGTGATCGCCTGGCGGTACACGTGGTCCTGCACGTCGCCGGCCGCGAACACGCCTTCGACGCTGGTCGCGGTGGCCATGCCTTCGGTGCCGCTGCGGGTCTTGATGTAGCCGTTGTGCATTTCCAGCTGGCCGTCGAAGATGCCGGTGTTCGGCTTGTGGCCGATCGCCACGAACAGGCCGTGCACCTTGATCTCCTTGGTCGCTTCATCCTGGCTGGCCTTCAGGCGCAGGCCCGTCACGCCGCTGGCGTCGCCCAGCACTTCGTCCAGGGTCTGGTTCAGTTCCAGAACGATCTTGCCTTCCTCGACCTTGTGCATCAGGCGGTCGACCAGGATCGGCTCGGCGCGGAACTTGTCGCGGCGGTGGATCAAAGTGACCTTGCTGGCAATGTTGGATAGATACAACGCTTCCTCGACGGCGGTATTGCCACCGCCGATCACCGCCACTTCCTGGTTGCGGTAGAAGAAACCGTCGCAGGTCGCGCAGGCCGACACGCCCTTGCCCATGAATTCCTGCTCGCTCGGCAGACCCAGGTACTGGGCCGAGGCGCCGGTCGCGATGATCAGGGCGTCGCAGGTGAACTCGTGCGAGTCGCCCAGCAGGCGGATCGGCTTCTCGTTCAGGAAGGTCGTGTGGATGTGGTCGAACACGATCTCCGTATTGAAGCGCTCGGCGTGCTGCAGCAGGCGCTGCATCAGCTCGGGACCCTGGACGCCCAGCGGATCGCCCGGCCAGTTCTCGACGTCGGTGGTGGTCATCAGCTGGCCACCCTGCTCGACGCCGGTCACCAGCATCGGATTCAGGTTGGCGCGCGCGGCGTAGACGGCGGCGCTGTAGCCGGCGGGGCCGGAACCGAGGATCAGGACTTTGGCGTGTTTGCGAGTGGTCATTGCAGGAATTCGTCTTATTGGTGGGGAAAGGGAACTGGGGCTGAAAAGCCACTTTATCAAGAGGATATGTGGCCGACATTATAGTCGATGATGCACACGAGCATGAATCATGGGCCTTCCCGGCCATCTATCGCGTAGAATGATCGGTCTTTGGGGAAACTGCCCCGCAGCATCCCAGCATCTGTCTTCATCAGCATGAGCAAGAATAGTCAATCGACAACTTCGGCCTATACCCGCAAGCCCGCGCCGCCCCGCCAGCCGATGCCGAACCGGCTGGTGCGCCTGCTGTCGGAAGCGCGCTGGCTGGCCACCGCCGTGGCGCTGCTGTATTTCGTCCTGATCCTCCTCAGCTATAACAAGGCCGATCCGGGCTGGTCGCACGAGAACGCGGTGGCCCACGTCGCCAACCTGGGCGGCCGCGCCGGCGCCTGGCTGGCCGACCTGCTGCTGTTCATCTTCGGCTTTTCCGCCTGGTGGCTGTGCGTCTGCTTCGCGCGCGGCGTGTGGAAGGGCTACCGGCGCCTGCACAACCGCTTCGTGATCGAGGCCGCCGAGCCCGAACCGGAACACCAGGGCGAGGCGGTGATCCGCTGGATCGGCTTCGCGCTCATGTTTGCCGGCAGCGTCGGCCTCGAATACCTGCGCATGTGGTCGCTGAAGGTGGAGCTGCCGCGCGCGCCCGGCGGCGTGCTGGGCCAGTTGATCGGCCACGCCAGCCACAACGCCTTCGGTTTCACCGGCGCGACCCTGCTGCTGCTGTTGTTGTTCGGACTCGGCTTTTCCTGGTACTTCCAGGTGTCCTGGCTGGCCGTGGCCGAGCGCATCGGCGCAACCCTGGACGCCAGCTACGAATGGTTCCGCCTGCGCATCGAAGACCGCGAAGACCGCCGCCATGGCGAAGTCGCGGCCAGCCGCCGCGACGAGGTGGTGGTGAACGAGCGCGCCAAGTACGTCGAAAAGCACGCCGCGCCGCCGGCCCCGGCGCTCGACGCCGCGCCGGAGGAGGGCGATGGCGCCGCGCCGGGCTTCCTGGCCAAGGTCATGTCCAAGGTCGGCAAGAACGGCAAGGGCGAGAAGGCCGACAAGGCCGAGCCGAAGCTGGACGGCAGGACCGAGCCGCGCGCCGAGCCGATGCTGGATGCGGATCCGGGCGACATGGTCGACGAAGACGGCGTGGTGACGCCGCGCGCCGCCGCGGCGCCGGCCGCTCCGGCGCCCGCGGCGCGTCCGGCCACGCCGGCGCCGTCTGCCGCCGCGCCGGCCATCGCGCCGATCAAGATCGAGCCGCAGGTGGTCAGCGTGCCGCGCTCCGAACGCGCCGAGAAGGAACGCCAGAACGTCCTGTTCCAGGGCATGCCGGGCGATTCGCCGCTGCCGCCGCTGGCGCTGCTGGACGAAGCCCCGCCGGCCCAGGAAACCGTGGCCGTCGAGACCCTCGAATTCACGAGCCGCCTGATCGAGAAAAAGCTGTCCGACTTCGGCGTCGAAGCCAAGGTCGTGGCGGCCTATCCGGGTCCGGTCGTGACCCGCTACGAGATCGAGCCGGCCACCGGCGTGAAGGGCAGCCAGATCGTCAACCTGGCGCGCGACCTGGCGCGTTCGCTGTCGCTGACCTCGATCCGCGTGGTCGAGACCATCCCCGGCAAGAACTACATGGCGCTGGAACTGCCGAACCCGAAGCGCCAGATCGTGCGCCTGACCGAGATCGTCGGCTCCAAGATCTATGGCGACAGCCCGTCCAGCCTGACGGTCGCGCTGGGCAAGGACATCGCCGGCAAGCCGGTGATCGCCGACCTGGCCAAGATGCCGCACCTGCTGGTGGCGGGCACCACCGGTTCGGGTAAATCGGTCGGCATCAACGCCACCATCCTGTCGCTGCTGTACAAGTCCGATCCGGACGACGTGCGCCTGATCCTGATCGACCCGAAGATGCTGGAGATGTCCGTCTACGAAGGCATCCCGCACCTGCTGGCGCCGGTCGTCACCGACATGCGCCAGGCCGGCCACGCGCTGAACTGGGCGGTGAACGAGATGGAACGCCGCTACAAGTTGATGAGCAAGCTGGGCGTGCGTAACCTGGCCGGCTACAACGCCAAGATCCTCGAAGCGGCCAAGCGCGAAGAGCACATCCCGAACCCGTTCTCGATCGTGCCGGACAATCCCGAACCGCTGGAAAAGCTGCCGACCATCGTCATCATCATCGACGAACTGGCCGACCTCATGATGGTGGTGGGCAAAAAGGTGGAAGAACTGATCGCCCGTATCGCCCAGAAGGCGCGTGCGGCCGGGATCCACTTGATTCTCGCGACCCAGCGACCGTCGGTGGACGTGATCACCGGCATGATCAAGGCCAACATCCCGACCCGCATCGCGTTCCAGGTATCGTCGAAAATCGACTCCCGCACGATTCTCGACCAGATGGGCGCGGAAACCCTGCTGGGCATGGGCGACATGCTGTACATGCCGCCGGGTACCGGCCTGCCGATCCGCGTGCACGGGGCTTTCGTGTCGGACGACGAAGTGCATCGAGTTGTAAAACATCTGCAGTCGACGGGCGAACCGAATTACATTGAAGGCATCCTCGAAGGCGGCGTGCTGGAAGAGGGCGGCGGCGGCGAAGGCGCGGCGGCGGGCGAGGGCGGCGGCGAATCCGATGCGCTCTACGACCAGGCCGTGCAGGTCGTGCTGAAGAACCGCAAGGCCTCGATCTCGCTGGTGCAGCGTCACCTGCGCATCGGCTATAACCGCGCGGCCCGCCTGATCGAACAGATGGAGCAGAGCGGCCTGGTGTCGCCGATGCAGTCGAACGGCAACCGCGACATCCTGGTGCCGGCGACCAGCGCCGAATAAGCGCCCGGCCGACGCGCCGCCTTCATGACCATACAAGAAAAGGACCAACCCATGACCATGAAGCTGAAACTCACCCTGACCGGCCTGCTGGCCGCGACCACTTTCGCCCTGAGCGGCGCCGCGACGGCCGGCGCCCTCGACCAGTTCAAATCCTTCGTCGCCGGGACCAAGGCCGCGCGCGGCGAATTCACCCAGACCCAGGTGCGCAGCAAGCCGGGCGCCAAGGCCGCGCCGCCGTCCTCGGGCAGCTTCGTGTTCGCCCGTCCCGGCAAGTTCATCTGGACCTACCAGAAGCCCTACGAACAGGTGCTGCAGGCCGACGGCGAAACCCTGTACGTCTACGACAAGGACCTGAACCAGGTCACCACCCGCAAGCTGGGCAACGCCCTGGGCAGCTCGCCGGCCGCGATCCTGTTCGGCAGCAACGACCTCGAAAAGAACTTCACCCTGACGGAAGCGGGCAGCCGCGACGGCCTGGAATGGCTGACCGCCACGCCGAAGGCCAAGGACACCACCTTCGAACACATCGGCATCGGCCTGAAGGACGGCGTGCCGCAGGCGATGGAGCTGAAGGATGCCTTCGGCCAGACCTCGGTGCTGAAATTCACCAGCTTCCAGCGCAATCCGCAGCTGGCCGCCCAGCAGTTCAAGTTCGAGGTGCCGAAGGGCGCGGACGTGGTGAACCAGTGAAACCGCGCGGCGCGCTGGGCCTGGCGGTCCTGCTTGCCGCGCAGGCAGTGCCGGCAGCGGCCCAGGGCGCGCCTTTGCCGATACCGTCGCCCGAAGCCTGCCCGCGGCCGGTCTATCCGCGCGAGGCGATCCGCTACGAGCTTCAGGGCATCACCACGCTGCGCTTCGCGCTGGCGCCCGACGGCCGCGTGCGCGAGGTCCAGGTCGCGACATCGAGCGGCTGGGCGATGCTCGACAATGCTGTCGTCGCCAGCATCCAGGCCTGCCGCTTCACCCCCGAACAGGCGGCCAGGGCCAGGGGCGCCGCGCTGCCGGTCCGGTATGTCTGGCGCCTCGACGGCGGGCAAGTGCTGCGCCCGCACCTGGTGCCGGGGAGCTGTCCCGCCGGTGGGCGCTTCGCCGCCTTTCAGCCCTACGACGACCAGCCCAGCGGCCCGGACGGGATCAAGGTGCGCCTGCTGGTCGACCCGGCCGGCCGGCCGCGCGGGGTCAAGACCGAAGGCGCGGCGCTGCCGCCGGCCATGGCCGATGCGCTCGTCAGGTATGTCGAAAGCTGCCGCTTCGGCTTCGACCCGGCAATCAAGGGGGAGCGTACCGATACCGTCTATGGCCGGGTGGTGCTGGCCCGCTGATCGTGGCCGGCCAGGCTGCAACAATCGGTGAGATTTCAGGGAGTTAATTGATTTACAATCCCGCTCGACAATCACACGACGGGATGGTAACCATGGGACTTCGTTTCTTGCGCCGCGGGAGCGGCTGGTTCGCCGCGGCCGCCTGCGCCATGCTGATGGCGGCATGCGGTGGGGGCGGTGGCGGCGGCAGTGGCGGTGGTGGTGGCGGTGGCGGCACCGGCAGCGCGCCGGGCGCGCCGCCGCCGGTCGCGGTGGATAACAGCTTCAAGATCTCGCTCGTCGTCACGCCGCTGGTCATCACGGCGGAGGAGGGCATGGCCGTCGCTCCGGCACAATTGACCGGTACTTTCAGCGGCACCCAGCCGGCCTCGCTGTTCACCGGCGGCGACGATCTCGGCAAGGCGATCGACCATGTCGCCGTCGAGGTGGTCGGCACCCAGCTCAAGGTGAACATCTATGCCAAATCCAACCTCGCGCCCGGTATCTACACCGGTTCGCTGAAGCTCTACGCCTGTAACGACGCGGTGTGCTCGAAGAACTTCGAGGGCTCGCCGGCAACGGTTCCCTACACGGTCACCATCACCAGGGGCTTCAAGGTCACGCCGCAGACACTCAGCCTGAACGCCATCAGCGGCGCCACGGCGAGCGCCGAGGTCGCGGTCCAGCCGCAGGAAGGCCAGTCCTTCACCGCGAGCCCGCAGGTCGACTGGCTGAAGGTCGACAAGGTCACGGCCACCGGCTTCACGGTGGTCGCCGCCAGCATGCCGCCGGGCAGCTACATGGGCTGGGTCCGCGTCGACAGCGGCCAGCGCACACGCGACGTTTCGGTCGGCTATGTCGTCGGCACCGACCAGAACACGGTCACGACCATCATCCCGAGCGTGAGTTCGCTGAGCTTCACGGCGCTGAGCACGACCGCCACCGCGGCCCAGCGCGTCGACGCCACCCTGCCGTCCTGGACGACCGAACTGGGCGCCTCGGTGCGCTACCTGGGTGCGGCGAGCGGCTGGCTGACCCTGACCCGCGCCGGCGACCGCAGCTTCACCCTGTCGGCCTCGGCCGCCAGCCTGCCGGCCGGCACCTACAGCGCCGAGCTGGTGTTGACGTCCGGTCCTTCGACGATGCCGGTCGCGGTGCCGGTCAGCTTCACCGTCGGCGGCGTGAGCTGGGCGGTGACGGGCGCGCGCAACTTCACGGTGAACCGCGACACGACCGCGGCGCAGCTGGGCACGGCCGTGACCCTGGACATTCCCGGCTTGCAGGCGCAGCAGTGGAACGCTTCCAGCAGCGCCGCCTGGCTGGTGCTGAGCCAGACTGCCGGGACCACCGGCACGGGCCAGCTCAAGGCGTCCGTCGACCTGGCCGAACTGCGCCGCCTGCCGAACTTCGCCACCTACACCGCCGAGGTCACGGTCAGCAGCCCCAACCCCCTGATCGCCCCGGCCAAACTGCCGTTCACCCTGGTCAAATCGGTGCCCGAACTGCGCTACGCGAGCCCGTATGCGCGCCTGCCCAACGAATCCGGCGATGTCACCCTGCGCGGCCGGGGCTTCAGCACGCTGGGGCAGCCTGGACAGGCACTGCAGGTGAGCGGCGCGACCCCGCTGGCCGTCACCCTGGTCAGCGACACCGAACTGACCGTGCGCCTGCCCGGCGCGGCGTCCGGCACGGTATCGTTTGCCCTCCCCAACCAGTTGGGCATCGACAGCGCCACGCCTGAACTGAAGGTGGCCGCGCCGCACACCTATGCCTACCAGGCGGTGCCGACCGCGGGTCGCAAGGGCGGGCTGGTGTTCGATCCGGTGGCCCAGGCCCTGTACACCGCCAATGCCACGCTGGGTTCGGTCATGCGCTTCAGCTACGACGGCAGCAAGTGGAATACCGACAGCGTCCCGCTGCCGGGCGCCGACATGGCGGGCCTCTCGCCGGACGGCAAGCTGGTGGTGGCGACCAGCACGACGACCAACAGCGTGGTGCTGCTCGACCCGGCCACCCTGGCCAAGCGCGGCACCTATACCGCGCAAACGGTCGGCGCCGGCGGACCCTATGTCGCCCCGCGCCTGGGCGTGATGAACGACGGCCGGGCCTACTTCCAGGGCAGCGTGGCGGGCGCCGGCGGCCTGCCGTACTTCGACATCTTCAGCCGCAGCTTCGGCGGCGTCGACGGCAACTTCACCTTCTATGACGGCCCCTGGTTCGACGTCTCCGGCGACGGCTCGCGCATGCTGATCGTGCAGTCGGCCGGGATCTCGCCGTCGCCGCCGATGCTGTACATGAACAGCACGGACCCGGCCCCCAAGGTGAACCCGGCCGGCCTGAATTTCTGGTATCGGGCGGCGCAAAGCCTGCATGGCGAACGCTTCGTCGAAGAAAACCTGCGGGTCTGGGACCGCGATTTCGCCTTCATGGGCAACCTGAGCATCCCGGCCAGCAGCAATTACTACGGCCGCTACACGGTGCTGTCGCCGGATGGCCGCCGCGCCTACGTGCTGGCCTACGATTTCGCGGGCAACGGCAGCGGGGCGCCGCGCGTCTATGTGTTCGATACCAGCACCCGCATGGTGTCGAGCACCGACCTGCCGCTGCTCGGCTATTTCACGCTGGCCGACAGGCCGAGCTGCAGTCCCATCGACTACAACTGCGTCGAATCCCTGCGCGCCACCGTCAGCCCGGACGGCAAGACCCTGTTCTTCATCGGCGACGCCAAACTGGTCGTGACGCCGATTCCGGCCCTGACGGCCAGCCCTTCGGCCACCGCCGGGGCGCCCAGGCTGCGCCTGACCGTGCCGCACCACTGACCGCCCGTCCATGGGCTACACTACGGCCCATGGACAACCGCGATTTATTCAAGAACGAACCCGCAGCGCCCCTGGCGGAGGCGCTGCGGCCCAAGACCATTCAAGAGGTCATCGGCCAGAGCCACCTGCTGGGGCCGGGCAAGCCGCTCAACCTGGTGTTCCAGTCGGGGCGCCCGCATTCGATGATCCTGTGGGGCCCGCCGGGCGTCGGCAAGACCACGCTGGCGCGCCTGACGGCGAACGCCTTCGACTGCGAATTCATTGCGCTGTCGGCGGTGCTGTCGGGCGTGAAGGACATCCGCGCGTCCATCGAACAGGCCGAGCACTACCTGGCCGGCGGCAAGCACACCATCCTCTTCATCGACGAGATCCACCGCTTCAACAAGTCGCAGCAGGACGCCTTGCTGCCCTTCGTGGAGAGCGGGCTGGTGACGCTGATCGGCGCCACCACCGAGAACCCGTCCTTCGAAGTCAATTCGGCGCTGCTGTCGCGCTCCCAGGTGTACGTGCTGAAGGCGCTGAACGACGAGGAGATGCGCCAGCTGCTCGAGCGCGCCCGGGAGCGCGTGCTGCAGGACCTGCAGTTCGACGACGTCGCCGTCGACACCCTGGTCGGCTACGCGGACGGCGACGCCCGCCGTTTCCTCAACCTGCTCGAGCAAACCAAAACCTCGGCCGACACCGCCGGCGTCCAGCAGATCACGCGCGAGTTCGTCGAGAACGCGCTGACCCTGAACGCGCGCCGCTTCGACAAAGGCGGCGACAATTTCTACGACCAGATCTCGGCCCTGCACAAGTCCGTGCGCGGCTCGCACCCGGACGCCGCCCTGTACTGGCTGTGCCGCATGCTCGACGGCGGCGCCGACCCGAAGTACCTGTCGCGCCGCATCGTGCGGATGGCCTGGGAAGACATCGGCATCGCCGACCCGCGCGCGATCCAGCTCGCCAACGACGCCGCCGAGACCTTCGAGCGACTCGGGTCGCCGGAGGGCGAGCTGGCGCTGGGCCAGGCCGTCGTCTACCTGGCGATCGCGGCCAAGAGCAATGCCGGCTACAACGCCTTCAACGCGGCCATGGCCTTCGTCCGCAAGGACAAGTCGCGCGAAGTGCCGGTCCACCTGCGCAACGCGCCGACCAAGCTGATGAAGGAGCTCGGCTACGGCCACGCCTACCGCTACGCCCACGACGAGCCGAACGCCTATGCGGCCGGCGAGACCTATCTGCCGGACGGGATGCCGGAACCGGGCTGGTACCAGCCGGTGCCGCGCGGGATCGAGGCCAAGATCGCGGAGAAGCTGGCGTGGCTGCGCAGCCTGGATGAAGACGCGCGCGGCGGGGACGGCCCGGAATAGGGGCCAGGCCCGCTTTTTCGCAGTTCATGCCGTGTTTTGGGCGGTCCGTCGCAAGTCGATGGCGTCTTTGGGTTCGAATCGCTAAAGTTCAACCATACCGAATCGATCAGCGATTCAAGCGAACCCCAAGGAGAACATCATGAACCTGCGTAAAAACCTCGAAGCCGTCTTCATCGTCGCCGCCGTCGTCACCAACTTCGCCAGCTATGCCGTGGCTTCGGCACAGACCCCGGACATCGTGATCCGTTCGGCGCCGGCCGCCGTGGCCGTCAACAACGTCGTCGACCGGAACGTGCCGGTGGTCGTGGTCAAGGCGCAGCGCCTGAGCGCCGCCGAGAAAGCCGCACTGAACTGATCGACAACGAAACTCGCGGACCGGAGGCTGTCGGCTTGGTACAATTGCGCATTCGATAAAACCAATCGCAACGCAAGCACCCCGACAATGATTGACATCCAACTTCTCCGCAAAGACATCGACACCGTCGCCGCACGACTGGCGACCCGCAAGTTCCAGCTCGACGTCGCCGGCTTCAACGCCCTCGAGGCCGAGCGCAAGGCGATCCAGACCCGCACCGAAGAGCTGCAGGGCAAGCGCAACAGCCTGTCCAAGCAGATCGGCATGCTGAAGGGCAAGGGCGAAGACACCAGCGCCGTGATGGCGGAAGTGGCTGGCATCGGCGACGAGCTGAAGGCCAACGAAACGGCCCTGGCCCAGGTGCAGGAGAAGGTGGCGCGCTTCATGGAAGCGATCCCGAACCTGCCGCACGAGTCCGCGCCGGTCGGCCAGGACGAGTCGGGCAACGTCGAAGTGCGCAAGGTGGGCACGCCGCGCCAGTTCGATTTCGAAGTCAAGGACCACGTCGACGTCGGCGCCCCGCTTGGCCTGGACTTCGACACCGCGACCAAGCTGACCGGCTCGCGCTTCTCGGTCATGAAGGGCGGCATCGCCAGACTGCACCGCGCGCTGGCCCAGTTCATGCTGGACACCCACACCGGCCAGCACGGCTACACCGAGTGCTACACCCCCTACATGGTCAACGCGGATTCGCTGCGTGGCACCGGCCAGCTGCCGAAGTTCGGCGAAGACCTGTTCGCGGTGAAGAAGGGCGGCGTCGAAGGCGAGGGCGAGAACTTCTACCTGATCCCGACCTCGGAAGTCTCGCTGACCAACATGGTGCGCGACGAGATCGTGGCGCTGGACCAGCTGCCGATCAAGGTCACCGCCCACACCCCGTGCTTCCGCTCGGAAGCCGGCAGCTACGGCCGCGACACCCGCGGCATGATCCGCCAGCACCAGTTCGACAAGGTCGAGCTCGTGCAGATCGCGCACCCGGAAAAATCGTACGAGGCCTTGGAAGAGATGGTCGGCCAGGCCGAGTTCATTCTGAAGAGCCTGGGCCTGCCGTACCGCGTGATGTCGCTGTGCACCGGCGACATGGGCTTCGGCGCCGCCAAGACCTACGACCTGGAAGTCTGGCTGCCGGCGCAGAACACCTACCGCGAGATCTCCTCGCTGTCGAACACCGAAGCCTTCCAGGCCCGCCGCATGCAGGCCCGCTTCCGCAACGCCGCCGGCAAGCCGGAACTCGTGCACACGCTCAACGGCTCCGGCCTGGCCGTCGGCCGCACACTGGTGGCGGTGCTGGAGAACTACCAGCAGGCGGACGGCAGCGTGATCGTGCCGGAAGTGCTGCGTCCGTACATGGGTGGCCTGGAGCGACTTTCGGCTGCCTGAGTTCGCGTGTAAATAGCTCTTCCGTTTTCGCTTGGGGCTGCTATAATGTGGCCTCTCGCGAATACAGCGACCGGTTACCAGGAGAGGTGGCAGAGTGGTCGAATGTACCTGACTCGAAATCAGGCGTACGGGTGACCGTACCGTGGGTTCGAATCCCACCCTCTCCGCCAAAAAAGAAAAGGGCTCCCGAATGGGGGCCCTTTTTGTTTTGGCGAAGAGGAGGAGGGCGCCTGCGCGCCCTCCGTGTGGGATTCGAAGGGCCGGGCATGCTTGCCCGGCACTCTTCGAATCGGCCATCTGCTGCCGCCCGGAGGGGCGGCAGCGCCGCGCGCCGAGGGCGCGCGTTCGTTCTCACTGATGTGCCGTTCATAGAATATTGCCAACCCCAAACCCTTGCGGCATTCCAAACCACCAACTATAATACGGCCTCTCGCGATGCAAGCGACCGGTTACCAGGAGAGGTGGCAGAGTGGTCGAATGTACCTGACTCGAAATCAGGCGTACGGGTGACCGTACCGTGGGTTCGAATCCCACCCTCTCCGCCAAATATGGACGAAGTCCAAGACAAAAGGCTCCCCTCGGGGAGCCTTTTGTTTTTGTCACCGAGGAGGGCGCAGCAGCGCACAATCCCTCCAAGCCAGGGCCGCTCAGCGCGCAGCCAGCGCTGCCCGCCGCACAGGTGCCGGCGCCGCATGCACCTCCGCAGCCTGCTCCCCAGTCCTGAACACACTCACCAGCTTCGCCAGCGCCGCCGCCTGCTGCTGCATCGCCTGCGCCGCCGCCGCCGCTTCCTCGACCAGCGCCGCGTTCTGCTGGGTCACGCCGTCCATGTCCATGATCGCGCGGTTGGCCTGCTCGATGCCGTGGGTCTGCTCCGACGTCGCGGCGCTGATGTCGGCCATGATGTCGGCCACCTTGCCGATGCTGTCGACCACTTCGCTCATCGTCATGCCCGCCTGGTCGACCAGCTTCGCGCCGGTGTCCACCTTGCCCACCGAATCGTCGATCAGCAGCTTGATCTCCTTGGCCGCCGCCGCCGAGCGCTGGGCCAGCGAACGGACTTCGCCGGCCACGACCGCGAAGCCGCGGCCCTGTTCGCCGGCACGGGCCGCTTCCACCGCCGCGTTCAGCGCCAGGATGTTGGTCTGGAAGGCGATGCCGTCGATGACCGAGATGATGTCGACGATCTTCTTCGAGGATGCGTTGATCGAGCCCATCGTGTCCACCACCTGCGCCACGACTTCGCCGCCGCGGGCCGCCACGGTCGATGCCGTGCGCGCCAGTGCGTTGGCCGTGTGGGCGTGGTCGGCGTTCTGCTTCACGGTCGAGGTCAGTTCTTCCATCGTCGACGCGGTTTCTTCCAGCGAGCCGGCCTGCACTTCGGTGCGGCTCGACAGGTCGGCGTTGCCGGTCGCGATCTCGCTCGAGGCGTGGGCGATGTGCTGGGTCGCTTCGCGCACGTGACCGACCAGGTCGGCCAGCTTGGCGCGCATGGTGTCCATCGCGAACAGCAGGCTGCCGCGGTCGCCGTCGCGCAGCGTCACTTGCACGTCGAGCTCGCCGTTGGCGATGCGGCCGGCGATCTCGGCGGCGTAGCCGGGTTCGCCGCCCAGCTGGCGCAGCAGACTGCGGGTGATCAGCCAGGCCATGGCGCCGCCGAGTACGGTCGCCAGCAGCGTGATGATCAGGGTCAGGCGGCGTGCCGCCTGGTGCGCCGCGGCGGCCTGGATGGCGGCGGCATCCACCTGGCGTTCGAGCAGTTGCACCATCTCGCCCATGGCGACGATGGTCCTGGTCTGGAGGGGCTGCAGTTCGTTCAGCAGGACGCGGTTCGATTCTTCGCGCTGGCCGGCTTTGACCAGGGCGGTCATCCTGGTGACCACGTCGACCGAGGCGCCGCGCGCGGCGACGATCTTGTCGAGCGCCGCTTTCTCCGTGGCGTCGTTGTCGACCATGGCGCTCAACTTGTCAAAGATGATTTTGTACTCGGCGCGGTTGGCCGCCAGCCGCTTGTTTTCGGCGTCGATCTCGGCTTCGTCGGCCATCAGTGCGATGTTGCGGCCATTGATGATGGCGTTCATGACCGACTGGCGCATGCCGGCGACCAGGCGGACCTTGACGTTGTCGCTCTCGACGATGCGCGTCATCTTTTCCTGCATGGTCGCCATGTTGACGATGCCGTTGATGGCGAGGGCGATCATGAGGGCGAGGACGATGGAAAAACCGAGCGCGAGACGCACCCCTACGTTGAGCTTGCTGATCTTCATGGCGGAATCGGAACGGATAAGGAGACCGCCGATTATATGATGCAGAGAATATTGCTGAAAGGGAATTTTTACGAACTGTTACTGGTTAGTTATCTATTTGTGGTATTTCAGCCGCGCTTCACCGCATGCAGCCACACAGCCGCAATCCGCTCGACCTGTTCGTAACCCTCGCAGTCCAGCTGGCCGCCGAAGATGTCCGGATCCAGTTCCTCGTAGCGCCATTCCTCGCAGGCTTCATCCAGCATGGGCCGGACCGCGTCGAGAAAGCGGTCCTGGCCGTCGACGATGGCGACCCCGGTGTAGAGCAGCAGGCTGCCGCCCGGATGCAGGCGCGCCAGGCCGGCCTTGACGATGCGGATCGACAGCTCGGCGCCGTGCTCGCCGCCGCCGTGGCGGTAGGGAAGCTCGTGGGCGTCGAGGATGTAGGGCGGGTTCGACATGATGAGGTCGAAG
Organism: uncultured Massilia sp.; assembly: GCA_913778765.1. Lineage (GTDB taxonomy): Bacteria > Pseudomonadota > Gammaproteobacteria > Burkholderiales > Burkholderiaceae_D > Telluria. Next base: position 39,557 of record CAJYXO010000106.1, read on the forward strand.
TGGCCGTCGACGCCGTCCAGCAGGTTGCTGCGGCAGGGGATGACCTGGGTCGCGCCGTTCAGCTCGGCGTTGATGGCGGTGAGAGCGAGGGCATCGTCGTTGATGTCGGTGCTGTAGACGGTGGCGCCGGGACAGCACAGGGCCAGTTCGATCGCGCCCGGTCCGGCGCCGCCGCCGATGTCGACCGCGCGCCGCACCGGCCGCCGGATCAGGTCGGACGCCAGGGCGCGCCGCAGCGCGGCCAGGTAGCGGTAGGTGTCGGGGCCGAAGAACACGGCGTCGGCGTCGTCGGTGGGCCAGGCCGAGTGGAAGTAAAGCCGGCGGCCGACGGTCGAGGCGCGCACGCGGGCGCGGTGGCCGTGGCCGCCGGCCTGGTCGGTCTCGTCGCGCAGCCCGGCGTCGACCAGCAGGGCGTCGATCTCGGGCGGCAGCACGCCGTCGCGGTAGGATCGGCTCCAGCCGAACACGCCGCGCAAGTCTTGCGCCCAGGCGTTTTCCGGGCGGCGGTTGACGCGCCGGTGGGTGGCCGGGGTGACGCTGATGAATGCGTAGCCGCGTCCGCGCAGCAGGCGGCCGAGCTCGACGAGGAGGGAAGGATGGGTCAGGTGCAGGCGCATGGTTCCAGCATGACGAGCGCCCGGCGGCGGCTCTGTGCGCGGGCCAACAGAGTACGCTGTCCGTTAAAATCGCTTTATGTGAAGGGTCGAACATACCCGGCCGGCGAGCTTGCGCATACTGGCATCACAGGCGAACGCCGGGTTCGCCTGCATGAAAGGACCATCATGAGGACGAGATTGCCGAACGCTTCCGTGAACGCGCGCCTGGAGCGCGAACTGGAGCGTGAGCGCCGCGAGCGCATGCTGCACGACGAGCAGCGCGCCGGCCTGGCCGCGGACGAGGAGTTCCGTAACAAGGATGCCCGCGAGCAGGCGGGCGCGGTGTGCGTGAAAAGGCCGCCGGGACGATAAGGAGAAGAAAATGCGTTGGCAAGGTGATGAACAGAGCAGCAATATCGAGGACCGCCGCGGCAGTGGGGGCGGCGGTGGCTTCGGCATCGGCGGCGGCACCGTGGGGATCGGCACGATCGTCATCGCACTGATCGGCTCCTGGTTCTTCGGGGTCTCGCCCAGCACGATCTTGAGCCTGCTGTCCGGCGGTTCGCCGGCCCAGGTGCAGCAGGCGCCTTCGCACCCGCCCAGGAACGACCAGGAGACCCAGTTCGTGAGCACGGTGCTGCGCTACACCGAGACCACCTGGACCCAGATCTTCAAGGCCAACGGCGCCACCTACACGCCGCCGGTGCTGGTGCTGTACGACGACGCCACCTCGACCGGAGGCTGCGGTACCGGCCAGGCCGCCGTCGGGCCGTTCTACTGCCCGGCCGACCGCAAGGTCTACATCGACCTGACTTTCTTCCGCATGATGCAGCAGCGCTTCAAGGTCGGCGGCGAATTCACCCAGGCCTACGTGATCGCCCACGAAGTCGGCCACCACGTGCAGAACCTGCTGGGCATCTCCGGCAAGGTCGACGGCATGCGCAACCGCCTGTCCGAGACCGAAGCCAACGCGCTGTCGGTGCGCGTCGAACTGCAGGCCGACTGCTTTGCCGGCGTCTGGGCCTACCACACCAACGAGGCCAAGCAGATCATCGAGCAGGGCGACGTCGAATCGGCCCTGGCGGCGGCCAGCGCGATCGGCGACGACGCCCTGCAGCGCCAGTCGCGCGGGGAGGTGGTGCCCGATTCCTTCACCCACGGCACCTCGGCGCAGCGGGTCCGCTGGTTTACGAAAGGCCTGCAGACCGGCTCCGTGGAGCAGTGCAATACCTTCGAAGCAAGGCAACTCTAAGACTTAGCACACGCAGCCGGAACGGCCGCCCAGCGCGGCCGTTTTCTTTTGTTTTTTTGGGAAATTTCCTTTTAAAAACAAAGAACGACGCCGATGCAGAAACTGGCGGCACAACAAGGCCGGGCTGGTGAAGAAGGCGGCGCCCGGCGCGGCGCTGGTCGGCACGGTTGTGTACCTGATGCGGCGGCGCGATAGATAGCAGCTGCACCGTCGTCCCCGCGAAGGCGGGGATCCAGGTTCTGCGTGCGTTCCCGTAGCGCCAGCAAACTTGGGTCCCCGCCTGCGCGGGGGCGACGGTACTGAACGTAGCGTCTTGCGATACGCCCCACAGCGGCCCAGCGCCGCTGTGGGGCTTTTTGTGCTGGAGCAAATCCTTCAACAAAAGCTCGTCCACACTCCGATGGTGCCCAAAGCAGAGCTTGCTTACGGCGGTCCAACCGAATGGAGACGAGATGAACCAGCGTTCTTGCACCTGCATCGCGGCGTCGATCGGCGCCATGTCCTTCCTGGCCACCATGCCGCTGCAGGCGGCGCCGCAACCGGCCACCATGATGAGCGCCCCGGTGGCGAACACGCCGCAGTCGAGCGCCGGCATCGTCGCCCAGCTCGAGGCGCGCCGCGCCCAGCGCGGCCTCGACGCCCGCCACGGCTTCAAGGTGCTGGTCCAGCATCCCGGCATGCAGGGCACCCAGGTGGCGCGTGTCGCCCATACCTGGAAAGGCGTGCCCATCTTCGGCTCGGAGTCGGTGGTGGTGCTGGATGCGAGCGGCCGCATCCAGTCGGAATCCGCGTCGGAGCGCAGTGCCGGGCTCGGCAAGAACGCGGGCGCCGCCGCCACCGGCGCGCCGGCCGACGATTTCAGCGTGGTCCCGGCCATCTCACCCAGGCAGGCGATCGACAAGGCGCTGGGCTCGCTCGGCGCCGACGCCCGCCACGCAGCCCCGCCGAGCGCCGAACTGATCATCTATCCGGTGCTGCGCACCGAGCGCACCCCGGAGGCGCGCGACAAGCAGGAGTACGAACTGAACGCCGTCGACGTGCAGGACGTGGTCGACCACTACGAGCTGGCCTACCTGGTCCACACCCGCATGCACGTGGGCGACAAGCCGGTCTACCACGACACCGTCGTCAGCGCGCGCGACGGCAGCATCCTCGACCAGTGGAGCATGCTGCAGACCGTGATCGGCGTCGGCAAGAGCCAGTACAACGGCGAGGTGCCGATCAACACGACCCTGGTCGACGGCAAGTACAAGATGATCGACGACACCCGCGGCACCGGCGGCATGTTCGGCGCGATGGCGATCACCAACGCCAACCACGGCACCACCGCCGGCAACGTCTACGTGAACGACACCAATACCTGGGGCGACGGCAAGAACTACATCCCGAAAGGCTCGACCACGGACGCCAACGGCCAGACCGCGGCGGTGAACGCCATGTGGGGCCTGATGAATACCTACGACCTGCTTTCGAACGTCTTCGGCTGGCAGTCGCTGGACGGCCACAATACCGCCACCTACATCGCGGCCCACGTCAACACCGCCTACGACAACGCCTATTACAGCGACACCTGCCGCTGCATGTTCATCGGCGACGGTTCCAGCTTCACCAGCCTGGGCTCGATCGACGTGATCGGCCACGAGATGGGCCACGGCGTCACGGCCGCCACCTCGAACCTGACCTATTCCGGCGAATCGGGCGGCCTGAACGAATCGGCCTCGGACATCAACGGCGAAATCGTCGAAGCCTATGCGCGCGCCGGCGGCAAGGGAGAGACGATTCCGCTTGAAGGCAACGACTGGGTGCTGGGCAAGGAGATCAGCAAGAGCGGCACGCCGCTGCGCTGGATGTACAAGCCGAGCAAGGACGGCGCCAGCCCGGACGCCTGGAGCAGCTCCCTGAAGCGCATCGACGTGCACTACAGCAGCGGGCCGAACAACCGCATGTTCTACTTCCTGTCGCAGGGATCGAACGCGGACAAGGCCAGCGACTACTACAGCAAATACCTGGTCAAGACACCGGCGGCGATGACGGGTGTCGGCCTCGACAAGGCCTACCGCATCTGGTTCAAGGCGAATACCACCAAGTTCACCTCGAGCACCAACTACGCGGATGCGCGCACCAAGATGATCGAGGCCGCGCAAGAGCTCTACGGCAAGACCAGCAAGGAGGCCACGGCGGTGATGCGCGCCTACGCGGCGATCAACGTCGGCGCCGACGTCGACGAGTAGGCCTCGGCCCCCTACAAACTGATAGGGGGCCATTTATTTCATTGCAATAAATACATTTTTCTCGGTAGCATGGCGTTCTTTCAATTGATCCGGAACAGACCGCCATGCCACGCCTTTCCTGCCTCCTGCTTGCCCTGTGCGCCGCGCCGCTCGCCGCCCACGCCGCCCCCGTCTACACCGTCGCCCCGATCGGCGCCGGCAGCCTGACCAGCCAGCCGAACGGCCTGAACAATGCCGGCACGGTGGTCGGCTACACCTACACGGCGGGTGGCCATACCACCGTGCCGGCATTGTTCAGGCCGTTCGGCTGGCTGGTCAGGCTGCCGGCGCCGATCGGGGCGACGGTGTAGACGGGGGCGGCGTGGGCGGCGAGCGGCGCGGCGCAC
>CAJYXO010000107.1 GCA_913778765.1 uncultured Massilia sp.
CCAGGGCGGCGACATCGAAGCGACCGTCAAGTCGGGCCGCACGGCCGGCGGCGCGGGCATGATGATCTATTCCTCGCGCGCCATCCTGTACGCGGCGCCGCAGGGCGACGAGGATTTCGCGGCCGCCGCCCGCCGCGTGGCGCAGGAAACGCGCGACGCCATCAACCAGTACCGCGCGTAATCGGCGCACGCGTGGGCACGGGGTGCCCACGCGGGAATTCAATACCGCTGCGGCGCGATCGACTCCGCGTAATCGTACAGCGCGCCCAGGATCGCTTCGGCGCGCTCGTCCGCCGTCTCCGACAGCGCATCGATCTCGGCAAACAATTGATCGATGGTGCGCGCGCCGCCGGCGCCTTCGAACAGGCGCGCCGCGCGATGCGCTTCCCAGCTTTCCAGCTCCTGCTCGTGCAGGGTGTGCGGGAAGTTGCGGCAGCGGTAGCGGAACAGGATCTGGGCCAGGCGCTCGTCCTCGAAGCTGGGCCGGCGCTCCGCCAGCTTGCCTGGATGCTCGCCGCGCAGCGCTTCCAGCTGGCGCCGGTCGCCCTGCGAGACGAAGCCGTTGTACAGGTCTTCGTCGACGTCCACTTCGCTGCCGGACCCGGCGCCGGGACGCTGGAACACCTGCTGCCAGACGGCGCCCATGTCCGGGCCGCTCGCGGCGATGCGCGCATGCGCCAGGCACTGTTCGATGTCCAGCTCCCACTTCGCCGCCAGCGAGGGATCCAGGGTCTTCAGGTTCCCGACCAGCATCGGCGATTTGTTCAGGTGCACGCTCTTGATCGGCAGGCGACGCATCCCCTCCGGCATCTCGGCGGCGCGCGTGAACAGCCGCTCGCGGATCGTGTCCACGCTCAGGGCGAACAGTTCGGACGGGTCGTGGCGGCAATCCCAGACCAGCACTTCGTTCTTGTTGGTCGGGTGCGAAGCCAGCGGATACACCAGGCCCAGGCAGCCGCGCTCGGCCGGGAACATGCCGGACACGTGCAGGAAAGGCCGGCGCTGGCTGCGCTCCAGGTGCAGGCCCATCTCGCTGGCCACCTTGTCCTTGCGGCGCAGTTCCAGGCAGAAGTCGAACAGCTTCGGCTGCTTGCTGCGGATCAGGCGCGCCATGGCGATGGTGGCGCGCACGTCGGACAGGGCGTCGTGGGCGGCTTCGTGCACCAGGCCGTTGGCGCGGGTCAGGTCCTCGAGGCGGAAGCTGGGTTTGCCGTCTTCCTTCATCGGCCAGGCGATGCCGTCCGGGCGCAGCGCATAGGTCATGCGCACCACGTCGAGCAGGTCCCAGCGGCCGCAGCCGTTCTGCCATTCGCGCGCATACGGGTCGATCATGTTGCGCCAGAACAGGAAGCGCGTGACTTCGTCGTCGAAGCGGATGGTGTTGTAGCCTACCCCGATCGTGCCGGGTTCGCTGAAGGCGGCGCACACCTGCCGGGCGAATTCGTGCTCCGGAATGCCGTGCTCGAGGCAGTGCTGGGGCGTGATGCCGGTGATCAGGCATGCCTGCGGATCGGGCAGGTAGTCGGGCGCCGGCTGGCAGTAGACCATGAGCGGCTCGCCGATCTCGTTCAGCTCGGCATCCGTGCGGATCGCGGCGAACTGCGCCGGACGGTCGCGCCGCGGCACGGCGCCGAAGGTTTCATAGTCATGCCAGAGGAAGGTGTGGTTGCTCATGAAATGCTTGCTCCGGCACACAGCACGGATGAGTTGCGACACGTCATTCTAACTTGCCGTCTTTTTAAGCTCCAGCCCGGCCGCAAATGCCAGCACGGAACCTTCAGGTGTGGATGCGGTCGCGCCCGGCCTCCTTGGCGCGGTACAAGGCTTCGTCGGCGGCCTCGACCAGGGTGCGTTCGTCCTGCCCCGGCATCAGGCTGGCGACGCCGAAGGAGCCCGTGACGTGGGGCAGGGGAATGCGCATGTCGTCGAACACGACCGCCTCGCGCATGCGCCCGCACAGGCGCTCGGCCACCATCACCGCCAGCAGGCGGTTGGTGTTCGGCAGGATCGCCATCAGTTCCTCGCCGCCATAGCGCACCGCAAAGTCGGACGGCCGCAGGGCGCCGCGGATGACGGCGGCGGCGGTCGCGAGGGCGGTGTCGCCGGCCATGTGGCCGTGGGTGTCGTTGAAGCGCTTGAAGTGGTCGAGGTCGATCATCACCAGCGACAGCGGGCTGCCGTCCTGGCGGCTGCGGGCGACCAGCTTGGGCAGCATGTCGTTCAGCCAGGCGCGATTGAACAGGCCGGTCAGGCCGTCGTTCATCGACAGCTGGCGGTAGAACTCGCCCAGCTTCTGGCGCCGCCGCAGCAGGGCGTTGGCGGCGCGGATGCGGAAGGACAGCAGGCGCAGCAGGTTGCGGGCGACGCCGTTGGCCTCGTCGATCAGGCGCCAGACCACGGCCGGCTCGATCACCAGCAGCTCGCAGTCGTCCAGCGCGGTGATGGCGTCGAGGTTGGCGGCATCGTCGAGCACTGACTGTTCGCCCACGCTTTCGCCCGGCAGGATGCGCTGCAGTTCGCCTTCGCCCGCGGCCGTGGCCGGCTGCACGCCGAGCGAACCGGACAGCACGACGTAGAGGCGGGCGCGCAGGCCTTCCTCGACCGCCTGGCCTTTCGCCACCTTCACGACCGGACAGGCGGCCAGCAGCGCCGCCACGGCCGGGGTATCGGCGTCGCGGAAAAGCTCCAGGTCGCGGATCGCGTAAGGTGACGCGCCGAAGGCGCCGATGATGTTCAAGGAAGGCCCGGGAAAATGAGGATATTGACGAGCTCCGAATCATAACGCATTGCAATATCGAAACCGACACCCGGCGCTCGATAAACAACAGTGTGTTTCAATAGCGGCATGAATGCATTTTTACTCACCGACGCGCTTGGACAGCGCCACGAGCCGGCGCCCGACGCCCGCATCGTCTGCCTGGTCCCCTCGATAACCGAACTGCTGTGCGAACTCGGCCTGGCCGGCAAACTGGTGGGCCGCACCGGATTCTGCATCCATCCGCAGGAGGTCGTCGCCGGCATTCCCAAGGTGGGCGGCACCAAGGACGTCAACATCGAGAAGATCCGCAAGCTGGCGCCGACCCACGTGGTGGTCAACATCGACGAAAACGAAAGCCGACCGTCGACCGGCTGGCGGAATTCGTGCCGCACGTGGTGGTCACGCATCCGAACATCCCGCGCGACAACCTCGGCCTGGCGCGCCTGATGGGCGGGATCTTCGACGCCGGGGACGCCGCCGAACGCTGGTGCGCCGCCTTCGAAGCGGAATACGCGGCGCTGAAGGCATTGCCGCCCGGACCGCCGCGCACGGTACTGTACTGCATCTGGCAGGATCCGTGGATGACGGTGTCGAAGGAAACCTATATCGCGAGCATGCTGGCCGAGCTGGGCTGGCAGGTGCCTGCGTTGGGGAATGGGGAACGCTATCCGCGTTTCGAATGGTCGCATGGACTGGTGGACGGGCTGGATGCGGTGCTGCTGTCGACCGAGCCCTACCGCTTCACGGAAGAACACGCGGATGCGCTGGAGAAGCAGATCGGGATACCGGTGCTGCTGGTGGACGGCGAGATGATGTCCTGGTACGGCAGCCGCGCCCTCGAAGGCCTGCGCTACCTGCGCAGGCTGAGAAGCATCGTGGACGGCTGCTGACGCATTTACTGGTTATCGGTCAGGCCCTTGATCGACTCGGGCTCCACGTCGGCGTCCATCATCGGCACGGCCTCGCGCTTGTTCTTGTCGTTGAGGCGGCCCAGGGCGCTGTCCAGTGCGCGCTTGAGCTTGCCGGCGGCGCCGGAGATCGACAGGTGCAGGTTTTCGGCATGGGCGTGCACGACCACCGGTTCGTAGCCCGAGACGCGCGCTTCCATCATGCAGTAGTTGTCGCCGTCCTCGTGCTTCTGGCCGTTCTGGTTGCTCAGGTGGACGTCGACGCGGCGGACCTGCTCGAAACGGCCGATGCTCGATTCGACGGCTTCGCGCACGCGCTCGTCGAGGCCCTGGTGGCGGTCGATGGTGTTGTCGGTATTAACGTTGATTTCCATAAAACGCTCCAATCGTTGACATTGTTGAAACGATCTTACACGTTCCCGCGAATTCGCCGCGCCCAGATGAAAGCGCTCATCGGTTCACCAGCCCGGCAGCGATATTGATCGACAGCCCGAGGATCAGCAGGTTGAAGAAGAAGGACAGCACCGACTGGCCGAGCACCAGCTTGCGCATCGTGCGCGAAGCCACCGTCACGTCCGAGGTCTGGACCGCCACCGCGATCGTGAAGGAAAAATACAGGAAGTCCCAGTAATTCGGCTCAAGGTCCTGCTCCGGAAAGCGCAGCGGCAGCCGGTCGGGCGGCGAACGGTAGTACAAATGGGCGTAATGGAAGCAGAACAGCAGGCCGACCAGCAGCCAGGAACCGAGCACGGTGAGGGCGGTGAAGGCATAGCGCAGCGCGACCTGGTCGGGCGGCATGTGGTCCATGCGGCTCAGTTCTGTGACGATGGCATACAGGCTCAGCACGGCGCCGGCGACCAGGGTGAACAGCACGACGCCGGCGCTTTCGTCCTGCCTGCCGGCGATCGCGCGCACCTTGCGGTGGTCGGCCCGTGTCATCAGCCAGGTCATCCCGAGCAGGTAGGTCCAGACGCCGGCGTTCCAGCCGACCAGCGCGCGCCGCAGCCAGGGCTGCGACTCGGGCCAGGCCAGGCCGACCAGCGCCCCCAGCGCGATCGCCAGCGTGAGGTGGGGGCGGCTGCGGATGAAGCGGTGCAGCAGCCTTTTGTCGGTCCCGGTCGCCTTGTCCATCATCCGGCCTTGCGAGCGGCTTCTTCGGCTTCGTGGTGCGGAAAACGGTCCATCCGCGACAGCACCGGGAACAGCTTCATCCAGATGCCCGTGACCGCCAGGGTGGCGGCGCCGCCCAGCAGGATCGCGCGCACCAGGCCGAACCAGCTTGCGGTAAGACCCGACTCGAACTCGCCCAGTTCATTCGAGGCGCCGATGAAGACGGCGTTGACGGCGCTGACGCGGCCGCGGATGTCGTCCGGCGTCTCGTACTGCACCAGCAGGTGACGCACGTAGACGCTGACCATGTCGCCGGCGCCCAGCAGGAACAGGGCCACCAGGGCGACGCCGAAGCTGCCGGTCAGGCCCATCGTCACGGTGGCGGCGCCGAACAGCGCGACGCCGCCGAACATCCAGGCGCCGACCTTGCGCCGGATCGGGAAGAAGGCCAGCGCGATCGAGCACAGCGCGGCGCCGGCGCCGGGCGCGGTCCGGAGCAGGCCGAGGCCGGTGGGGCCGGCGGCCAGCACGTCGTGGGCGTAGGCGGGCAGGAGGGCGGTGGCGCCGCCGAACAGCACCGCGAACAGGTCGAGCGAGATCGCGCCCAGCACGATCGGGCGCGACCGCACGAAGCGCAGGCCTTCGAGCAGGGTGTGCCAGCTCACCGGTGCCTTGTTCATGACCTGCGGCGCGCTGCGGGTAGCAGCCATCAGCAGCACCGACAGCGCCAGCAGGACGCTCGACACCGTGTACACGACGTTCGGCCCGAACACGTACAGCAGGCCGCCCAGCACCGGGCCGGCGATCACCGCCACGTGGAAGGTCGAGGAGCTGAGCGCGACCGCCTGCGAGAAGTCCTGGGTCGGCACCAGGTTGCGCAGCACGGCCTGCGAGGCCGGCATCATGAAGGCGCGCGCGCTGCCGTACAGGACCAGGATCGCGAACACCGGCCACACGACGTGGCTGCCGGACAGCGTGAAGCCCACCAGCAGCAGGCTGCACAGCAGCTGGGTGCACATGCACAGCAGGATGATGGTGCGGCGGTTGTGGGTATCGGCCACGTGGCCGGCCCACAGGATCAGGGCCAGGAAGGGGGCGAACTGGGCCAGGCCGATCAGGCCGAGGTCGAACAGGCTCTGGGTGATCTGGTAGACCTGCCAGCCCACCGCCACGCTCTGCATCTGGACGGCCAGGGTGCCCAGGAAGCGGGCGGAAAGATAAAAGGCGAGATTACGGTTGCGCAGGACGCCAAGGCCGCCCGTGGGGGAAATCAGTGACATAAGGGTTGGGTGAGGTGATGGCAGGAATGCCAACGCTCATTGTGCCTGATGTCGCATCATTTCTTGAACCGCAGCGCGAATTTGTCGTCCGGCGCATCCATCTTGAAGAAGGGCTGCTCGCGCGGATCCGCGGCCACGTGCAGGTAGTCGCTGCGCGCATCGAGCTTGAAGCCGGCCTTGGTGACTTCCTCGACCACGGTGTCTTCGTCGATGCGGTGCAGGGTCTTGGTGGCGGACAGCCCGGCGCCCTTCTTGGCCGCGTTGTCGACGATGACCAGGATGCCGCCCGGCTTCAGCGCCTCGTACAGGCGCTTGTTCATCGCCGCGCGGTCGGCCGGGGTGTTGGCGATGTCGTGGTAGGACATGTTGATGGTGACGAGGTCGAGCGGCGGCGTGCCTTTCGGGACCGGGTCGTTGAAGTCGGCCACCACCGCGTGCAGGTTGGGCAGGGTCGAGCCGCCCACGCGCTCCTGCAGCTTGGGGTTCGGCTTCGCATTCTGCGCCCACACCTCGCCCTTGCTGCCCACCGCCGCCGTCAGCAGGGAGGCGGTGGCGCCGCCGCCCGACGAGACGTCGAGCGCCTTCATGCCGGGCTTCACGCCCGCGAAGGCCAGGAACTCGGCCGGCTTGCGCTTGGCGTCGGTCTTGCGGTCGTCCTCTAGGCGGATCGGACTGGCGACCGCGGCCTGGTAGCCGGATGCCGCCGGCTGGTCGGCCGCCTGGGCGGAATAGCCGGCCAGCAGGGCCGCGGACAGGGTGGAGAAGGCGAGGACGGAGTGAAGCGCAGTACGCATGTTGAGACCCTTCATCGAGGTTGGGAAACGATCGGAACGGCAGATCAGGATTGCGCCAGGTCCGCCTCGGTTGTGAACGCATCGGCGTAGAACTCGTCCGGCGGCAGGCCGCATTGCGCCACGTAGTCCTGGCGAGCCGAATCGACCATGACCGGCGCACCGCAAGCATACACCTGGAAGCCCGACAGGTCCGGCAGATCCTGCATCACGGCGGCGTGCACGAAGCCGCTGCGGCCCGTCCATGCGTCTTCCGGCAGCGCGTCCGAGATCACTGGGACGTAGCGGAAGTGCGGCAGCTCGCGCGCCCATTGTTCGCACAGTTCGTGCATGTACAGGTCCTGCGGACGGCGGCCGCCCCAGTAGAGGTGGACCGGACGCTCGGACTTCAGGTGGATCATGTGTTCGACCAGCGCCTTGACCGGCGCGAAGCCGGTGCCCGAGGCCAGCAGGACAATCGGCTTGTCGGACTCCTCGCGCAGGAAGAAGGTGCCGAGCGGGCCCTCGAAGCGCAGGATGTCGCGCTCTTTCATCGTCGAGAATACGTGGTCGGTGAACACGCCGCCCGGCAGGTGGCGGATGTGCAGTTCCAGCGGGCCGCTGAAGGAGGGGGCGTTGGCGATGCTGTAGGCGCGGCGCTTGCCGTCGCGCAGCAGGAACTCGACGTACTGGCCGGCGCGGTAGGCCAGCGCCTCGTTGGCCGGCAGCTGCAGGGTGAGGATGGCGACGTCGGGCGCCGCGCGGCGGACGCCGGTCACGCGGGTCGGCATCTTGCGCACCGGGTAGTCGGTGCTGCCGCCCACTTCGCGCGCTTCGATGGTCACGTTGCCTTCCGGCACGGCGCAGCACATCAGCGCGTAGCCCTGCAGCTTTTCCTGGTCGGACAGGGCGCGCGCCTGGTGCGGCTTGTGGTGGATCGTCCCTTCGACGACCTTGCCCTTGCAGGAGCCGCAGGCGCCGTTCTTGCAGCCATAGGGCAGTCCGATGCCGGAGCGGATCGCCGCTGCGAGCACGGTTTCGTCCTGCTCGCATTCATAGTGGTGGCCGCTGGGCTGGACAGTGATCTGGAACGTCATACAATCCTCGGAATGAATACTAAAAATAATGTCAGGTTGAACAAGCCGCGCCTCCTGGTCGTGGGCTGCGGCGATGTCGGCATGCGCCTGCTGCCGCTGGTGAGGGAGCGTTTCCGCGTGTTCGCCCTCACCAGCCGGCCGGAGCGGGCGGCCGAACTGCGCGCCGCGGGCGCCATCCCCATCGTCGCCGATCTCGACCGGCCGGAGACGCTGAAGCGCCTGGCGCGGCTGGCGCAATGGGTGGTGCACCTGGCGCCGCCGCCGCGGCAGGGCGCGCTGGATTTGCGCACGCGAAATTTGACCGCCATTCTACCCGAGGGGACCCATGTCGTTTATATCAGTACCTCGGGTGTCTACGGCGACCATGGCGGCGCGCTGGTCGATGAGACCGTGCCGCGCGCGCCCAGGAATGCCAGGGCGCAGCGGCGCGTCGACGCCGAACAGGTCCTGCGCGCCTGGGCCGTGGGAGCGCGGGGCAGGGTGGCGATCCTGCGCGCGCCCGGCATCTATGCGGCGGACCGGCTGCCGCTCGAACGCCTGCGCCTGGGCACGCCCGCGCTGGCGGCGCGGGACGACGTCTACACCAACCATATCCACGCCGACGACCTGGCGCGCCTGGCCCTGCTGGCGCTGTTCCGCGCTCGGCCCGGCCGCGCCTACAACGCCAGCGACGACAGCCACATGAAGATGGGCGATTACTTCGACCTGGTCGCCGACGCGTTCGGGCTGCCGCGCCCGCCGCGCCTGCCGCGCGCCGAACTGGAACGGGCGGTATCGCCGGTGCAGTTGTCCTTCATGTCGGAATCGCGCCGGCTCGACAACCGCCGCATCCGGCGGGAATTGAGGGCGCGCCTGCGTCATCCGCGGGTGGAGGAAACGGTCGGGACGCTGGCGGGCCAGAATAAGGCGGTCTTAAGCAAACGATAAGGGGTCCGTGTATGATTCGGGTTAGCTGCTCAGCAGCCATATAAATATAACCCTTATCCCAAAACTAGCTGACTTTTCACGATCCCACGAGGAAAGTGAAGAATAAGTCACGGATTGCCATTTTAGAAAGAAGACCATGCCCATCAGAAGGATACCGGAGGGCGCCGTCTACGACCCCAACCGGGTTCTCGACGCCGTCATGAACAGACTCAGGCTGAAGAACGACGCCGCGCTGTCGCGCGTGCTCGAAGTCGCGCCGCCGGTGATCAGCAAGATTCGCCATAACACCCTGCCGATCGGCGCCACCATCCTGTTGCGTATGCACGAGGTGTCCGATTTCAGCATCCGCGACCTGCGCGCCCTGATGCTGCGCCAGGACGCGGATGCCGGTGCGGTTGCGGCCTGAGCGCTTCAGGCTTCAGCTTGCGAATGCCGCTGCCGGCGCAGGGGTGCGGGCCGGGACGATCGCCGCGCCGCAATAGGCGGTCGCTGCCCTGACGGCGGCGCCGCAGTAGGCGGTGTCGGTCCCGACGGCTGCGCCGCAATATGCCGCGTCCATGCGTAGCGCCGGATAGGTCTCGCCGAAGGTGGCTTCGTACAGTTCGCGCATCCGCGCGCCGCTGTCCAGGCGAAGCTGTTCATCGGCCTCGTCGCCGATGCCGATGTAGGGATCGTGGTGGAAGAAATAGCCGAAGGCGCGCTCGCAGTCGGCCGCGTATTTCATGGTGTCGAGGATATGGTAATGCCAGAAGGTGTCGACATCCACCAGCGGCGCCGTCGCTTCACCGGGAAACATCTTCATCAGGTACAGAAAGCGACGGTATTCGCATTCCACCGCGTTCGCCCGTTCCAGGCTCCAGCCCTCGCTTGCCTTGTGCATCAGTTTTGCCTTGATCGCCGAAAGATCGAGTTCCGCGATTGCAGCGAAGTCTTTACTTGAAATCATTCGTGTTCTCCGGCTTGCTGTGAGGAAAGTAAACTTGACCGCGTATGCCATCAAAGCGCGTTGTACATGCGCAACTATTTTGGTGTTCAGCCCAACGACATTAACCGGGATTAAATATCGCTGAACAAGGCTGAAGAAGTTTGAGTTAGATCAATTGTTTTTAGTTATTGAGGTAAAAAAAATCCGTCCCATGGGACGGATCAGGCCGGCGCAGCTTGCGAGGAAGACGCTGCGCCGGGGGTTAGTCTTGCCGCTCGCGTCCTGTCAGGCCGCCAGCGCCGCCACCGCTTGGTCGTTCACCGTGGCGGACGAGGCCGGCTTGGCAGCGCCGCACCATGCGGTAGCCGACGAAGCCTGCTTGGCGGCGCCGCACCATGCGGTAGCCGACGAAGCCTGCTTGGTGGCACCACACCATGCCGTGGCCGGCGAAGCCTGCCTGGCGGCGCCGCACCATGCGGTAGCCGACGAAGCCTGCCTGGCGGCGCCGCACCATGCAGTCACGGATGAAGCCTGCTTGGCGGCACCGCACCAGGCAGTAACAGACGATGCCTGCCTGGCGGCGCCGCACCATGCCGTGGCCGACGAAGCCTGCCTGGCCGCACCGCACCAGGCGGCTTCGACCGCGGCGCCGCACCATGCATGACCGTCCGCTGCCGGCGCGCCGAAGGCCGCTTTGTACAGTTCGCGCATGCGCTCGCCGGCGCGCTGCTGGACCGCCAGGTCGTCTTCGCCGCGCAGGCCGATGTAGGGATAGTGGTGGAGGAAGTAGCCGAAGGCCTGCTCGCAATCCTTCGCATACTTCATCGTATCGAGGATGTGGTAGTGCCAGAAGGTGTCGACATCGACCTGCGGCGCGGTCTCTTCGTTCGGGAACATCTTCATCAGATAGAGGAAGCGCCGGTATTCCACTTCGACCGCATTGACCCGTTCCAGGGACCAGCCTTCGCCGGACTCCCGGTGCATCAGCTTTACCTTGATCGGATCCAGGTCCAGATCGGCAATCGCCTTGAATTCGCTGCTTGAGATCATGATCAGTCCTTTAGTTTTGGTCGTGTTTCTAATAATTTTATGGTTTGGTGATGCAAGTTCCTGTCGCGGTTGGGGGCCTGAGGATGTCCTCCTTTCCATTAATCCTGCTGCATTGATTGAAAGCATCTAGATCCATTGTCGTGCGTGCAGTCCAGAAATCGGTTGAGCCGGCGCAAACAGGGGTCAGGCGATTCCGAACGCCCTATCCAAATACCTAGGATGTGTTGTATTCAGCCAATCAGGAGCAGCAGGAAGGCGGGGATGCATCAGGCAATCAGCTGGGGGTCGTCCAGCCATTCGGCGTCCGGCAGCGCCGGCCGGGGCATGACCGTCGAGGATCCCTCGAACGGAATCGACACCTGCACCCGGGTGCCGCCGCCCGGAACATTGCTGACCTCGAAGCTGCCGCCCAGGATCTTGATGCGCTCTTCGACGCCGACCAGGCCGAAGGAGCCGGATTTGTGGCGGCCGCCGGCCTGGATGCCGACCCCGTTGTCGGTCACGCTCATCGCGACATGATCGGTCTTGCAGGACAGCTCGACCCGCACGTGGCTGGCGTAGGCGTGGCGGGAAATGTTGGTCAATGACTCCTGCAAGATACGGAACAACGCAGTCGCGCAGCGGTCGCTGACCGGGATCTCGTCGCTTTCCATGATGAGTTCGCAGGTGACGCCGGTGCGCCGGCGGAACTCGGCGATCTGCCAGTCGACGGCTGCGCCCAGGCCGAGGTCGAGGACGTTCGGCCGCAGGTCGTTGATGATCTGGCGTACGCTGCGGATGGTGGCGTCGATCTGGTCCCGCGTCAGGCGGGCGCGGGCATGCAGGCGCGGATGGTTGTCGGCGGTGCGGGCGGCAAGCTGGTCAGCCTCGATGCGCAGGGCCAGCAGGTTCTGGCCGAGGTCGTCGTGGATCTCGCGGGCGATGCGCTTGCGTTCGATTTCCTTGATGTTCTCGGCATGCGCCGCCAGGCGCCGCAGGCGTTCGTTGGTCTGCTGCAGCCGGGATTCGCTGGCGCGCAGTTCCTGGGTCATCTCGCGGGCCAGCGCCATCGCGTGTTCGCGGGAGGAACTGAGCGTCTGGTACAGCGTGAAGAGCAGGAAGCTGCCCAGCGCGCCAACCAGCATGGCCGCCAATGGCAGCCAGTTGTCGAGGTCGGAGTTGAGCTGCGACCTCGACATGCTGAACACGGCGATCCAGTCGCGGTTCTGTACGCCGATCGGCAATTGCAGCTCGAAAGCCGGTTCCGAAGCGGTCCGCTTGCCGCTCATGTTGTCGAAGAACACCATGCGGCGGTAGACACCGCGCGGCCCGCCGGGTTGCTCGTCCGGACTCATGCCGGTGATCACCAGGTGCATGCCCTCTGGCATGCCGTCGAGCACTCCATGGACGAGGCGTTCGACGCCGAAGCCGATCCCGACCGAACCGACGTAGGCGGCGCGCCGGTCGGCGGTGGTCTTCAGGGGCAGGCCCGGCCGGTAGACCGGCATGCGCATCGCCAGTCCGCTCCCGGCCGCGTGCAGCTTTACCCGCGTGCCGGAGGTCGACAACTGCCCGGTGTCGCGCGAATTCGCCAGCGTCAGGGCGACGGTGGGCCTGGCCTGCAGGTCCATGCCGTAGCGGTTGGTCCACGGGTCGCGCGGTTCGATATAGGTCAGGACCGTGTATTCGCTGCGGCGGCCCGGCGGGAAGATGCGGAAGCTGCCCGGGTCGACGCCGGCCTCGGGGAGCTCGCTGCGCATCCCGGCCTCGAAGGCGGCACGCTCGGCATCCGTGAACCGCCTGGCGAAGTTGACGGTTTCGATGCCGGGGAACTCGGTCTCGAGGTCCAGGCCCGTCACGTAGCGATGAAATTGCTCGCGGGTAAGTTCAGGCGTGGTGCCGAACAGGCTGGCGGCGCCGCGCAGGACGTCGGCATAGCTCTTGACGCGTCCGTTGAGGGTCGCCTGGGCGTTGTGCGCCATCGTCGTGAAACGTTCCTGGGCGTCCTGTTCGATGGCGCCGTCGGTGACCAGATACAGGCCCGCGCCGATGCCGAGCGAGAGGGCCAGGCCCAGCAGCTGGGATTTTTTCGGGGCGGCCAGTCTGGTCCAATGTAGCGTTTTGAGCATGCTGGTCCGCTATCTGGTTCACGCTTGATTTGATGACCGTTAACAGAATCCTCTAATGTCCTGAGCCTGTTACCTAGCAAGGTTAAGAGGTAGCGGAGAGGACGGGACTGGAGCGGTAGGACCGGGCGCCACGAAAAAAATGGCGCTGTTCACGTTAAGTGTTGAATCTTTTGAACCGGCGCCCAGTCCAACGTCGACCTGAACCGTTGACGGAGGCACTATGCAAGCACGGCAGTTCGAGCAATTTCTCCAACGCCTGTCGAGCCTGACACGCCGGCAACGCGGGCGCCTGCTGGCCTTGCTGCAGTCTGCCGCCGGGCTCGACCGCGTGCTCGAGATCGTCGAGGATCCGGCCGCGCCGCCGGCGTGCCCTGACTGTCACGCCGAACGTCCCTACCGCCACGGTCACGCTCACGGCCTGCAGCGCTATCGCTGCCGCCAATGCCAGCGCACCTTCAACGTGCTGAGCGGCACGCCGCTGGCCCGGCTGCACTACAAGGCGCAATGGCTGGACTATCTCGGCTGCATGCTCGACTCGCGCAGCGTGCGCCGTTCGGCCGAGGAGATCGGCGTGGCCGGCGCCACCAGCTTTCGCTGGCGCCACCGGTTTCTGCAGTTGAGCAAGGATGACCGGCCGGCGCGCCTGGGCGGCATCGCCGAAGCCGACGAGATGTATGTGCTCGAATCGCACAAAGGGTCCAGAAAGCTCGACCGCCCGCCACGAAAGCGCGGCGGTAAGGCGACAAAGCGCGGGTTATCGAAGGAGCAGATGTGCATCCTGGTTGCCCGTGACCGCAGCGGCCAGACCATCGACGTGGTCACCGGCAAAGGACCGGTAAGCAAGGG
>CAJYXO010000108.1 GCA_913778765.1 uncultured Massilia sp.
CGTAAATATGCGCGCTTTGTCACGGCGCCGGTAGATCGCGCGGCCATGAAAAAACCGGGGACGCACCCCGGTTTTTTACAACTGGCAAAAAATCAGCCCGCCAGCTTCTTCTTCAGCAGCTCGGTCACCTGGGCCGGATTGGCCTTGCCCTTGGACGCCTTCATGCACTGGCCGATCAGCGCATTGATGGCCGCTTCCTTGCCGGCGCGGTACTGCTCGACCGACTTGGCGTTGTTGGCGATGACCTCGTCGACGATCGCTTCGATCGCGCCGGTATCCGAGATCTGCTTCAGGCCTTCGCGGTCGATGATGGCGTCGGCCAGGTGTTCGTCGCCCGACTTCTCGTCCCACATCAGGCTGAACACCTTCTTGGCGGCGTTGTTCGAGATGGTGCCGTCGACGATACGCTTGAGCAGCACGGCCAGCTGCGAAGCCTCGACCGGCGAATCAACGATGCCGAGGTCGGCGCGGTTCAGGGCCGAGGACACGTCGCCCATCATCCAGTTGGCGGCGGCCTTGGCGTTCTCCTTGCCGGCCTTGGCGACCACGGCTTCGTAGTAGTTCGCCATGTCCTGCGACGAGGTGAGGATCAGCGCATCGTATTCCGGCAGGCCGTAATCCTTGATGAAGCGCTCGCGCATCGCGGCCGGCAGTTCCGGCATGTCGGCCTTGATGCGGTCGATCCAGTCCTGCGCGATCATGAGCGGCGGCAGGTCCGGATCCGGGAAGTAGCGGTAGTCCTGCGCGTCTTCCTTGGTGCGCATCGAACGGGTTTCCTTCTTGTCCGGGTCCCACAGGCGGGTCGCCTGGATCACCTTGCCGCCGTCTTCGATCAGCTCGATCTGGCGCCGCACTTCGTAGTGGATCGCTTCTTCCATGAAGCGGAAGGAGTTCAGGTTCTTGATCTCGCAGCGCGTGCCGAATTCCTTCTGGCCGCTAGGTCGCACCGAGACGTTGACGTCGCAGCGGAAGCTGCCTTCCTGCATGTTGCCGTCGCAGACGCCCAGCCACATCACCAGCGAGTGCAGGGCCTTGGCATAGGCCACCGCCTCGTTCGCGCTGCGCATTTCCGGCTCCGACACGATCTCCAGCAGCGGCGTGCCGGCGCGGTTCAGGTCGATGCCGCTCATGCCGGCATAGTCTTCGTGCAGCGATTTGCCGGCGTCTTCTTCCAGGTGGGCTCGGGTCAGGTTGACGGTCCTGGTGACCATCTTGCCGTCCTTCTCGTAGGCGAAGCTGATGGTGCCGCCCTGGACCACCGGGTCCTCGAACTGGCTGATCTGGTAGCCCTTCGGCAGGTCGGGGTAGAAGTAGTTCTTGCGCGCGAACACGGAGCGCGGCGCGATCTTCGCGCCCACGGCCAGGCCGAAGCGGATCGCGCGTTCCACCGCGCCGCGGTTCAGCACCGGCAGCACGCCCGGCAGCGCCAGGTCGACCGGGCTGGCCTGGGTGTTCGGCTCGGCGCCGAACTGGATCGAGCTGCCGCTGAAGATTTTCGAATTGGTCGTGAGCTGGACGTGGTTCTCAAGACCGATGACGACTTCCCATTGCATAGTTTTGTTCTCCTTACACGCCTTCAGGCGCGCGGGTATGCCAGTCGGTGGCTTGCTGGTATTGGTGCGCGATGTTCAGCAGCTTGGCTTCGGCAAAATAGTTGCCGATGATCTGCAGGCCGACCGGACGCTTGGCGTTCTTTTCGCCGGCGCCGAAGCCGACCGGGATCGACATGCCGGGCAGGCCCGCCAGGCTGGTCGACAGCGTGAAAATGTCGGCCAGGTAGTTGGCGACCGGATCGTCCGATTTCGCGCCCAGGTCCCAGGCGACGGTCGGGGCCACCGGGCCCATGATGACGTCGCAATGGTCCTTGAAGGCGGCCTGGAAGTCGTCGGCGATCAGGCGGCGGATCTTCTGCGCCTGCACGTAGTAGGCGTCGTAGTAGCCGTGGCACAGCACATAGGTGCCGACCATGATGCGGCGCTGGACTTCCTTGCCGAAGCCTTCTGCGCGCGTTTTCTTGTACATGTCCTGCAGGTCCTTGTACTCCGGCGTGCGGTAGCCGTAGCGCACGCCGTCGAAGCGCGACAGGTTCGACGAAGCTTCCGCCGGGGCGATGATGTAGTAGACCGGGATCGACAGCGAGGTCTTCGGCAGCGAGAACTCGACCAGGGTCGCGCCCAGTTTCACGAACTGGTCCAGCGCGGCGCGCACGGCCTGTTCGACGTCCGCGGCCAGGCCTTCGCCGAAGTACTCTTTCGGCACGCCGATGCGCAGGCCGTTCAGGGGCTGGTTCAGGTCACGGGTAAAGTCTTCGCGCGCATTGCCCTGTTCCGGCGTCAGGCTGGTCGAGTCGCGCTCGTCAAAGCCGACCATCTCGTTCAGCAGCAGGGCGCAGTCCTCGGCGGTGCGCGCCATCGGGCCGCCCTGGTCGAGCGAGGAGGCGAAGGCGATCATGCCGAAGCGCGACACGCGGCCATAGGTCGGCTTGATGCCGGTGATGCCGCAGAAGGCGGCCGGCTGGCGGATCGAGCCGCCGGTGTCGGTGCCGGTCGCGGCCGGCGCCAGGCGCGCGGCGATCGCGGCGGCGGAACCGCCCGAGGAACCGCCCGGCACGGCCAGCAGGTCCCAGGGATTCTTGACCGAACCGAAGGCCGAGTTCTCGTTGCTTGACCCCATCGCGAATTCGTCGCAGTTGAGCTTGCCCAGCGTGACCATGCCGGCGTCGCCGAACTTCGTGACGACGGTCGCGTCGAACGGGCTGACGTAATTCCCCAGCATCTTCGAGGCGGCGGTCGAGCGCCAGCCCTTGGTGACGAAGATGTCCTTGTGCGCGATCGGGATGCCGGTCAGCGGACCGGCCGAGCCTTCCGCCAGGCGCGCATCGGCCGCCTTGGCCTGCGCCAGCGACAGGTCAACGTCGACGTGCAGGAAGGCGTTGTGCTGGCTTGCCGCGATGCGGTCCAGGTAGTGCCGGGTCAGCTCGGTCGACGAGATCTGTTTCGAATGCAGGAGCGTGGACAGCTCTTTAATAGTTTTGTTGTGCATAATTTATTCCCCAAATGGGCGTCGAAGAACCGTAGCGAGCGGCGGCAGTTTCGGTTGAGAAGCGCAGCTGTACGAATGTACAGCGAGCATCGCAAACCGAAAATGCAACGCGCAGTAGGTTATTCGATGCCCAGTTTATTCGATAACTTTCGGGACCAGATACAGGCCATCCTGGGCTTTCGGGGCCGGCGCCTGGTAGTCGGCGCGGCGGTCTTCTTCGGTCACCACGTCTTCGCGCAAGCGCAGCGGCAGGGCGAGCACGGCGGCCAGCGGCTGCGACAGCGGCTCGACGCCGGTGGTGTCGACCGCCTGCATCTGTTCGGCCAGGGCGAAGATGCCGTTCAATTCATTCAGGGCGATCTCGGCATGGGCCTCGTCCATATCGAGCTGGGCCAGGTTGGCGATCCGTTTTACGTCTGAGAGGGTCAGGGACATGGCGAAGGAATAATGAAATTTGGTTAACGGCGGGCTAAAGCTGATAAAAGCTTTCTAATACCGTCGATCTCGCAGGCTGATATAGGCGGGAATCCACCCGTTTTTCAGCGTTTAAACGGCAAATTATAAGGTAGAATGGCGGGCTAATGCGTTCTCCGGCGCCGAAAGCACACGGCCCGCGCATGAAAGCCCGCGGTGCGGATTCATCAATCGCGGCGAGGATTCCCCGATTAATGTTTGGGATCTTGCTCAGGCAAGGTCCGCTTTAGGCGCACACCGATGCGCATCAGGACACACATGTTTGGTTTTGTTACGCAGCTGTTTTCGAACGATCTGGCGATCGACCTGGGTACCGCGAATACCCTGATCTACGTCCGCGGCCAGGGCATCGTGCTGGATGAACCTTCGGTCGTCGCGATCCGCCAGGAAGGCGGTCCGAACGGCAAGAAGACGATCCAGGCGGTCGGCAAGGAAGCAAAGCAGATGCTGGGCAAAGTCCCCGGCAACATCGAAGCGATCCGTCCGATGAAGGATGGCGTGATCGCCGACTTCACCGTCACCGAGCAGATGCTGAAGCAGTTCATCCGCATGGTGCATGACTCCAAATTCCTGCGCCCGTCGCCGCGCATCATCATCTGCGTGCCCTGCGGTTCGACCCAGGTCGAGCGCCGTGCGATCCGCGAATCGGCGCTGGGCGCCGGCGCGCGCCAGGTCTACCTGATCGAAGAGCCGATGGCGGCCGCGATCGGCGCCGGCCTGCCGGTATCGGAAGCCACCGGCTCGATGGTGGTCGACATCGGCGGCGGCACCACCGAGGTGGGCATCATCTCGCTGGGCGGCATGGTCTACAAGGGTTCGGTGCGCGTGGGCGGCGACAAGTTCGACGAAGCCATCGTCAACTACATCCGCCGCAACTACGGCATGCTGATCGGCGAACAGACCG
>CAJYXO010000109.1 GCA_913778765.1 uncultured Massilia sp.
ACGACGCAGGCCAGGCCGTGCGCCAGCCGGTCGAGGTGGTCCGCGAGCGTGCGCTGCGCGACCTGGTCGCCGGCATTCGCGCGCGCGGCGATCGCCAGCGGCTCGGCGCCGTCGCCGCCGAAGCGGCGGTGCAGGCGCGACATGCCGGGGCCGGACACATAGCGTTCCAGGCAGCCGGTCCGGCCGCAGGGGCAGGGGATCAATTCCAGGCCGTAGGATGCGGCCAGCACGGCCGGCAGCGGCCAGTGGCCCCATTCGCCGGCAATGCCGTTCCTGCCGCGCTGCAGGCGCCCGCCGACGCACCAGCCGGCGCCGGCGCCGGTGCCGAGGATGGCGCCGAACATGGTGGGCAGCCGGTCCGCCGCGCCGCCCTCCGCCTCGGACAGGGCGAAGCACTGGCAGTCGTTGCCGATCGCGACCGGCCGCGCCAGCGCTTCCTGCAGCATCGCGCACACCTGGCGCCCGTTCAGGGCCGGCACGTTGGAACTGAGCTGGCGCCCGCTCGCGCTGTCGGTGACGCCGGGCAGGCCGATGCCCACCGGGGCGGCGTTCCCCAGTGCGGCGTCGGCGCGCAGGACCAGGCCGCGGATCGCAGCGGTAAACGCGGCAATGTCGTCGGTGGGGGTGGCGACGCGTTCGCGGTGCACTTCGCGCAAGCCGGCGTCATAGGTCGCCAGTTCGATCTTGGTGCCGCCGATATCGATGCCGTGGAAGCCCGCGTGATCAGACATGCTCTTGCTCATAGATCGTCACGCCTTGCACGACACGGTTGACGGTGCCGCTGGCGAAGGGATTGTCGGGACGCAGCGCCAGGCGGGCCGACTGGTGCAGCGCGTACTGCTGCGCCATCAGCAGCCACAACGGCGCCAGCCAGGCGTCGCTCCAGTCGGGCGCGTCGACGCCGAAATCGCCGTCCACGCCCACCGTCAGCACGCGCGCGGCGATGCCGTCGCGGCGCAGTTCGTCCAGCAGGTCGGTCTCGTAGCGGCGCGCCAGCGCCTTGCCGCTATAGAACAGCACGACCACCGAGGCCTCGTTCAGGGCCGACTTCGGGCCATGGCGGAAGCCGAGAGGCGTGTCGGCCAGGCCGAGTACCCTGCCGCCGGTCAGTTCCAGCAGCTTGAGCGCGGATTCGCGGGCCAGCGCTTCCAGCGGCCCGCTGCCGAGGTAGGCCACCCGCTCGACCGGTTGCATGGCCAGCGCCGCAGCCGCCGGCGCCCATTGCGCCAGCGCCGCTTGCGCCGCATCCGCCAGGCGCGCCGGGCGTTCCGCCAGATCGGCATCGCCGGCCAGCACGCACAGGGCCGCCAGCAGCATGCTGGTGAAACTGCTGGTCATGGCGAAACCGCGGTCGCAGCTGGCGGTCGGCATCAGCAGCACGCAGGCGGCATCGTCGTTCGCGCCGCGTACCGCCAGCGCTCCCGCCTGGTTGCAAGTGATGTGCAGGAAACGCGCATCCGGCACCGCCGCGCGCACCAGTTCCACCGCCGCCAGGCTTTCCGGGCTGTCGCCGCTGCGTGCGAAGGACACCAGCAAGGTCGGCGCGGCGGCGTCGAGGTACAGGTCCGGATGGGTAAGGAGGCTGGTGGTGGCGATCGCGCGCACCTGGGCCGCGCAGCCCGCATTCAACTCGTCGGCGACGATCTGGCCGGCGTAGGCCGAGCTGCCGGCGCCGGTCAGGATCACGCGCTGGCGCGGGTCCCGCAGGCGCTCGCCGAGGAAGGCGGCGACCCGGCCCTGGTGCGCGCGCAGGCTGGCCGACAGGGCGCGCCAGACTGCGGGCTGCTGCGCGATCTCCTCTGCAGTATATAAGCCACCGATGTCCTGCCAAGTGGTCGTGTCGCGGTCGAGGAGAATGGTCATTGTTGTTGGTATGCGAAAGTAGCGGATGGAAAAATCATAAATAGTAATTTTCGAAAAGTCAAACACGAAAGATATTTCGAAAGAAAATCCTCAGGCGTCCAGCAATAAAACTGTGTTTAAGGGGAGATGGTACGTTGATAGAAGCTTCTTTTGTGGAAATTTTCCAACTAAACGAAAATAAAATTTCGAAATAAATTAAAAACGAAAGGTTTTTCGAGCCAAATTTCGGCTTTTTGGGTCGAAACTTGGTGTTGTTCGTGGTTTTTGTTGACCTTGCTTATTTTTGTTCCTACATTATGCGAAACAAAACGTAATTTTGAGACAGCTCATGACCAATAGCCCTTTCCGTTTTCGCTTCCTCGCCGGCTGCGTCCTTGCCGCCTGCGCCACCCTCGCGTTGCCGGTCCGGGCCGCGCCGCTGGGCCAGCTGCGCAGCATCACGCCCGGCGCCGACGGCCGGTCCTGGGACCTGCGCGCCGACAGCGGCGCTCATGTGCAGGTCAGCCTTGCCGCCGCTGACGTCCTGCGCATCTGGGCAGGGCCGGGCGAGACCCTGGCCGGCCCCGGCGACAAGGCCGCGGCCATCGTGGTCGGCACGCCGGCTGCCGAGGTCGCGCACACGGTCGAGGAAACGCCGGCTTACATTGCGATCAAGACCGCCGCGCTGACCTTGCGTATCGAACGCAAGCCGCTTCGCTTCACGCTCTACCGCGCGGGCGAGGACAGCCCGCTGTGGCGCGAGCTGCAGCCGCTGGACATCGCCGCCAAGCAGGCGGTGCAGGTGCTGTCCAGCGAGGCCGGCGAGCGCTTCTTCGGCGGCGGCCAGCAGAATGGCCGCTTCGAATTCAAGGGCCGCGAGCTGCCGGTCTCGTATTCGGGCGGCTGGGAAGAGGGCGACCGTCCGAATCCGGCGCCGTTCCTGCTCAGCTCCAAGGGCTGGGGCATGCTGCGCAATACCTGGAGCGACGGCAGCTACGACCTGCGCAACCCGGAGCAGTCGGTACTGCAGCATGCCGAGAACCGCTTCGATGCCTACTACTTCGTTGGCAAGGACCTGCGCGGCGCGCTCGGCCTGTACACGGCATGGACCGGGCGCGCGCGCCTGCTGCCGCGCTGGGCCCTGGAATACGGCGACGCCGACTGCTACAACGACGGCGACAACGTCAAGAAGCCGGGCACGGTGCCGCAGGGCTGGACCGATGGCCCGACCGGCAAGACCCCTGACGTGGTCGACAGCGTCGCCAAGCGCTACCGCGAGCACGACATGCCGGGCGGATGGATCCTGCCGAACGACGGCTACGGCTGTGGCTACACCAGTCTGCCGGACACCGTGCGGGGGCTGGCCGGCTACGGTTTCCATACCGGCCTGTGGACCGAGAACGGCGTCGACAAGATCGCCTGGGAAGTGGGCCAGGCCGGCACCCGCGTGCAGAAGCTGGACGTGGCCTGGACCGGCAAGGGCTACCAGTTCTCGCTGGACGCCAACAAGGCGGCCTACGACGGCATCCTGAACAATTCCGACAGCCGCCCCTTCATCTGGACCGTGATGGGCTGGGCCGGCACCCAGCGCTATGCCGTCGCCTGGACCGGCGACCAGAGCGCCAGCTGGGACTACATCCGTTGGCACATTCCGACCCTGGTCGGCTCCGGCCTGTCCGGCCAGGCCTATGCCAGCGGCGACGTCGACGCGATCTTCGGCGGCAGCCCGGAAACCTATACCCGCGACCTGCAGTGGAAGAGCTTCACGCCGGTGCTGATGGGCATGTCCGGCTGGTCCGCCGCCGAGCGCAAGCATCCGTGGTGGTTCGAGGACCCCTACCGCAGCATCAACCGCCGCTACCTGAAGCTCAAGCTGCGCCTGACGCCCTACATGTACACGCTGGCGCGCGAAGCCGAGGACAGCGGCGCGCCGCTGGTGCGCGGCCTGATGTGGGACTATCCGCAGGATCCGGCGGCCCTGACCGAACGTTATAAATACCAGTTCCTGCTGGGCCGCGACCTGCTGGTGGCGCCGGTCTACCGCAGCCAGGCCGCCAGCGGCGGCTGGCGCAAGGGCATCCACCTGCCGCAGGGCACCTGGTACGACTACTGGGATGGCCGCCAGGCCACCGCCGGCGCCGCCGGCCGCGACCTCGACCTGCAGGTCACGCTCGACAAGCTGCCGGTGTTCGTGCGCGCCGGCGCCATCCTGCCGATGTATCCCGAAACCCTGTTCGACGGCCAGAAGCCGAAGGACCGGGTCACCTTCGATATCTATCCGGCGGCGCAGGGCGAATCCGAGTTCATGCTGTACGAGGACGACGGCGGCACCCGCCGCTACCGCGACGGCGAATCGAGCCGCCAGCGCATCCGCATGCATGCCGAGGGCGCCGACCTGCTGCTCGACGCGGGCGCCGTCGACGGCCGCTACGCCGGCCAGGAGGCGCGCCGCGGCTACGGCCTGCGCATGCCGGCCGCGCACGCGCCGCAAGCGGTGCTGGCCGCAGGCCGCACCCTGCCGGCGCTGCAGAGCGCCGCCGTGCTGGCCGCCAGTGACGAGGGCTGGTTCTTCGACGCCGCGGAGCGCGGCGGCACCCTGCACGTGAAGAGCGCGGCGCAGGATATCCGGCAGCCGCTGACGCTGGCGGTGCGCGGCGTGCTGGCGGCGCGCGCCGACGATGCCTTCCCGGCGGCGCCGGACATGGGCCGCGCGGTTCCCGCGGACGCCATCACGGTCGTCAGCCGTCCGGCGGAAGAGCCGGGCCAGGGCCTGGAACGCGCCTTCGACGGCAAGCCGGATACCTGGTTCCGCACCGTGCGCAGCCAGGCGGTGCGCAGCGGTCCGCACGAATGGGTGCTGGGCTTCGGCGAACGCCGCCTGCTGGACGGCATCGAACTGGCGCCGCGCAACGACAAGCACTGGAAGAGCGGCCAGGTACGCGATTACGAAGTCTACGTCGGCGACAGCAACGGCGACTGGGGCAGCCCGGTGGCGCGCGGCCGCCTGAAGCTGGCCGAGGGCATGCAGACGATTTCCTTCCCTGCCAGCGCCGGTCGCCTGCTGCGCTTCCGCGTGCTGAGTGTGCACAATCCCGACGGCGACGGCGCCAGCGCACTGGATCCGATGGTGACCGCCGCCAGCGGCAGCGCACCGGTCCGCGCCTACGACGCCGCGCTGCCCGACGACGTGCCCCCGATCGCGCTGTCCGAGTTTCACATCCTCGAACACCGCACGCCGGAGCGTCCGGAAATCCAGCGCTACCTGTCCGACCTGGCGCTGCCGAAGACCGTGGCGCGCGACCGGCCGGCAAGCAAGGCGCCGGAAATGCGCATGAACGGCCTGCGCTTCCGCAAGGGCCTGGGCGTCGGCCCGAACAGCCGCATCGACCTGGCCCTGAACGGCGACTGGACGCTGCTGCGCGCCGACCTCGGCGTCGACGACAGCTGTCGCGCCGCCGGCGGGCTGCAGTTCCAGGTCTGGAGCGGCGCCAAGCGCCTCTACGACAGCGGCCTGGTCAAGGCCCCGGGCGTGGTCAAGCCGGAAATCGACATCCGCGGCCTGCGCGAGCTGAGCCTGCGGACCTTGGGCGCGACCGGTCCGAGCCCGGGCCGGGTCTGTGCCAACTGGGCCAATGCCCAGCTGACGGGAAGCGAAGGCGCCACCGTCACCCCTCGCTGATTCACTCCACCACGACAAAAGCAGGCCCCTGTCCCGAACAGGGAGGGGAGCCTGCATCCTTCACCAAGGGAGAAGTGCATGAAAACGAAGCGTCTCACCCTCCGCGACGATGCCATCCGCCGCGCCGCCGCCATCCTGATCGCACTGGCCGCCGCCGGCTCCGGCCAGGCCTGGGCCCAGTCGAATGCCACCACCACCATCTTCGGCGAAGTCCGCGCCCCGGCCGGCGCCACGGTCGTCATCGAGAACCTGGCCACCGGCGCACAGCGCAGCCTGACCCCGGACGCGACCGGGCGCTACGTGGCCAGCTCGATGCCGCCGGGCCGCTACGCGGTCAAGGTACTGCGCGCCGGCGCGGTGGAGGCCAGGCGCGAGGTCGAGGCAGTGGTCGGCTCGGGCGTGGAGGCGAGCTTCGGCGCCGGCGCGGACGCCGCCGCCGGAACCGCCGCAACCCAGACCGTGCTGGTGAGCGCGACGCGCCAGGTGATCGACGTCTCGAACACGAACAACGGCGTGGTGTTCACGGCGCGCGAACTGCGCTCGCTGCCGGTGGCGAACGACATCGCCTCGGTGGTGCAGCTGACCCCGGGCGCAAACCGCGGCACCAATGGCCAATACGGCAACGCGCCGTCGATCTCCGGCTCCGGCCAGTCGGAAAACGCCTTCTACGTGAACGGCTTCCCGGTCACGAACATCCTGACCCAGGTCGGCGCTTCCGAGCTGCCGTTCGGCGCGATCTCCAACATGCAGGTGCTGTCGGGCGGCTACGGCGCCGAATTCGGCCGCTCCACCGGCGGCGTGATCAACGTGACGACCCGCAGCGGCGGCAACAAGTTCGAGTTCGGCGGCAAGCTGCAGTACCTGCCGGCCAGCCTGCGCGCGGCGCCGCAAAACATCTACTGGCCGCAGACCGGCGCCCATCCGGACACCGACGGCAAGCTGCTGTACTGGAACCGCGACAACACGTCCCGCAGCCGCATCGCCGGCCTGTATGGCAGCGGCCCGATCGTGCGCAACAAGCTGTTCGCCTTCGTCGCCCTGGAGCGCACCGTCAACGACGGCGAGGCGGTGGCCGCGTCCACCGACTCCAGCGCCGCCGCCAAGGCGACCTCCGGCTGGAGCAGTACGCACAGCACCACCGACCGCTACCTGGCCAAGCTGGACTGGAACATCACCGACGACCATCATGTCGAGTACACCCGCCTGTACGACCGCACCACCGGCAACAGCCGCTCCTACGCCTACGACTACGCGACCTTCACCAAGGGCAGCAAGGTCACCACGGTCAATCCGACCACGATCAACTGCTGCGGTGGCGGTTCGGCCCCCGGCGCCGACGCCAGCATCCTGAAATACACCGGCTACCTGAGCGACAGCCTGACCGCGACCGCGCTTTACGGCGACACCCGTTCGATCCACCGGCGCATCCCGACCGGCTACGACCCGACCCTGGCCCAGACGTCGTCGAGCATCACGACCCAGGTACCGGGCCTGGTCTACAACAACCCGCAGACCGTGACCGGCAGCCTGCCCGACCCGGCCACGGAAGACCGCCAGAAAGGCCTGCGCCTGGATCTCGAGTACAAGCTCGGCAAGCATGCGCTGCGTGGCGGCATCGACCGCATCGAGGTCGAGTCCCTGGTGGGCAACGTGCTGGCCGGCGGCTACCGCTGGACCTACCGCAAGACCGCGAATCCGACGCGTCCGATCAACGGCGCGTTCGAGACGCCGGCCCAGGGCGGCGGCTACGGCGTGCAGGGCTATTATGTCAGCAAGGACCTCGACACCAACCTGGCGAAGCCGACCAGCGTGCAGTCGGCCCAGTACCTGCAGGACCATTGGCAGGTGAGCGAGCGCGTGCTGCTCGACCTCGGCCTGCGGCGCGAGCAGTTCACCAACTACACCAGCAGCGGCGACGCCTTCATCTCCCAGCGCAACATGATCGCGCCGCGCTTCGGCGCCACCTGGGACGTGATGGGCGACAGCTCGCTGCGCGTGTTCGCCAACGCCGGCCGCTACCACCTGCCGGTGCCGTCCAACCTGTCCAGCAACATGGCGGCGCCGCTGCTGCGCA
The DNA here is from genome assembly GCA_913778765.1 of uncultured Massilia sp. Classification (GTDB taxonomy): domain Bacteria; phylum Pseudomonadota; class Gammaproteobacteria; order Burkholderiales; family Burkholderiaceae_D; genus Telluria. The sequence continues at coordinate 7,596 of CAJYXO010000109.1, forward strand.
CCAGCCAGTTCTACACCTACACCGGAGTCGACCCGGCCACCGGGGCGCCGACCGGCCTGCATGCGATCAGCGAGCCGTATTCGGCCAACAATGCCTACGGCAAGGGGCGCGATGCGCGCGAGGTCACCGCGATCGGCCTGAAGCCGCTGTCGCAGGATGAAGTGTCGCTGGGCTTCGAGCGCGCCTTCAACAAGCGCCTGGTGGCCGGCGCCAGTGTGCTGTACCGGCGCCTGAACGACACCAACGACGACACCTGCGACGCCCGCCCGATCGAGGCCTGGGCGGCGCGCAACAACGTCGACACCGGCAACTGGGGCGGCTTCCAGTGCGCGATCATGAACCCGGGCCGCGACAACGACCTGTACATCGACTTCGCCGACGGCAAGGGCTTGCGCCGGGTCGACATCACGGCGGCCGAGTGGGGCAATCCGCTGCCCAGGCGCACCTACAAGGCGCTGACCGTGTTCGCCGAGCACCCGTTCGCGGACGGCTGGTACGGCAAGCTGACCTACACCCTGTCCGCGCTGAAGGGCAACATGGAAGGCCAGACCGACACCATCGGCGGCGGCGACGTGGCCCTGACCGTCAGTGACGACCACAAGGAGCTGATGTACAACGCCTACGGCTACCTGCCGGGCGACCACCGCCACCAGATCAAGGCCTACGGCTTCGTGCAGGTGGTCCCCCAGGTGACGCTCGGCGCCAACCTGGCGCTGGTCTCCGGCTCGCCGCGCAACTGCATCGGCGAGCTGCCGGCGGCGCTGCATTTCGACGACGACTACGGCGCCGCCTACTTCTACTGCGACGGCAAGCCCGCGCCGCGCGGCAGCTTCGGCCGCACGCCCTGGCAGATGCAGCTCGACCTGAACGCGGCATGGAATCCGGCCTTCGCCAAGGGCCTGAGCCTGAAGCTGGACGTGTTCAACGTCCTGAATCGCCAGACCGTGACCCGCTACAACGAGACCCGCGAGGACGGCAGCGGCGACATCGCGCGCAGCTACCTGCAGGTGGCGAGCCGCACCGCGCCGCGTTCGGTGCGCGTGAGCGCCGAATACAACTTCTGAACGACAAGGAGAAAAGATGAAACGACGTGGTTTCCTGCTGGGCGGCGCGGTCCTTGCCGCCGGCCTGGCCGCCCCGGCTTTCGGCGCCACCCGCGAGCGCCTGCGCCTCGGCGTGATCGGCACCGGCATGCGCGGCCAGGTGCTGCTGCGCGAACTGCTGCGCCGCGACGACGTCGAGGTGGCCGCCCTGTGCGACATCGAGCCGGTGATGCTTGGCCAGGCCCTGGCCCAGGTCGACAAGGCCGGCAAGCCGCGTCCGCGCACCTTCGGCGAAGACGGCGACCTGTTCGCCTACCGCCGCCTGCTGGACGCGAAGGCGGTCGACGGCGTGATCATCGCCACGCCGTGGGAATGGCATGCCCCGATGGCGATCGACGCCATGCGCGCGGGGGTGCCAGTGGGCTGCGAGGTGGTGGCCGGCGTCACGCTGCGCGACCACTGGGACGTGCTGGACACCCAGCTCAAGACCGGCACGCCTTACATGCTGCTGGAGAACGTGTGCTTCCGGCGCGACGTGATGGCGGTGCTGCAGATGGTGCGCGCCGGCGTGTTCGGCGAACTGGAACACCTGCAGGGCGGCTACCAGCACGACCTGCGCGCCGTCAAGCTGAACGGCGGCGACGCCGCCCACGTGGTCGGCGGCGGGGTCGAGTTCGGCGACAAGGGCTGGTCCGAGGCGCGCTGGCGCACCCTGCATTCGGTGCGCCGCAACGGCGAGCTGTATCCGAGCCACGGGATCGGCCCCTGCGCGATGTACACCAATATCAACCGCGGCAACCGCTTCACCCGCATCAACAGCTTCGCCACCAAGGCGCGCGGCCTGCACGACTACATCGAGCGCCAGGCGCCCGGCCACCCGAACGCCAAACTCAAGTTTAGCCTGGGCGACGTGGTCACCACCACGCTGTCCACCGAGAACGGCGAAACCATCCTGCTGCAGCACGACACCTCGCTGCCGCGCCCGTATTCGCTCGGCTTTCGGGTGCAGGGCACCAGGGGGCTGTGGATGGACCTGAACCAGGGCGTGCACGTGGAAGGCGTCAGCAAGCCGCACAGCTGGGATGCCTTCCAGGCCTGGCAGGACAAGTACGACCACCCGCTGTGGCGCCGCTACGGCGAACGCGCGGCCGGCGCCGGCCATGGCGGCATGGACTTCTTCGTGATCCACGCCTTCATCGAAGCGCTGAAGGCGGATGCGCCGATGCCGATCGACGTCTATGACGCCGTGACCTGGAGCGCGATCACGCCGCTGTCCGAACAGTCGATCGAGCAGGGCTTCCAGACCCTCGACTTCCCCGATTTCACGCGCGGCGCCTGGCGCGAGCGCAAGCCGATCTTCGCGTTCGACGACCGCTACTGACCGGATGGCCGCGATACCACGATAACAAGGAGGAGAACATGAAGTTGAAGCGATTGCTGGCGGCCCTGGCCGCCGCGGGCCTGGCGTCGGGCGTCCATGCCGGCGGCCAGGTGGAAGGGCAGGGCGCGCGCGCCGACCAGCCGGACGATGCGGCCAAGGCCGGCAAGATGGCGCGGGTCGAAGTGACCGGTTCCAGCCTGAAGCGGATCAACGCCGAAACCGCGTCGCCGGTGCAGGTGATCGACGCCAAGGAGATCGAGAACATGGGGGCGCGCACCTTGCTGCAGGTGCTCGACAACCTGCCGGCGGCGCGCCCGGCCCAGCAGGACTTCCGCTCGATGTTCACCGGCTCCGACGGCGGCTCGCAGGCCAACCTGCGCGGCCTCGGCGCCCAGGGCACCCTGGTGCTGCTGAACGGCCGCCGGCTGTCCTTCTACGGTGCGCCGTCGGGCTTCCAGACCATGTTCGTGAACATCGACGCGATTCCCGCGGCGGCGATCGATCGCATGGAGGTGCTGACCGACGGCGCCTCGGCGGTGTACGGTTCGGATGCGGTGGCCGGCGTGATCAACGTGATCACCAAGAAGAACTATCAGGGCCTCGAAGTCCGCGCCAGCAGCGATACCTCGTCGCGTGTCTCGTCCTATGGCGAACGCCAGGGCAGCATCCTGTTCGGCAAGGGCGACCTGGGCAACGACGGCTACAACCTCTACGGTTCGCTGAACCTTTACCAGCGCGACCGCATCGCCCTGGCCGACACCTACGACAAGCGTCCCGGTTACTTCTACGTCAACAACCCGAACTTCATCCCCAACTTCCGCATCGGCACCGGCAGCGAACCGGGCACGGTCAACCCCGGCACCTTCTTCGTGTTCGACCCGGCCAGGAACAACGCCCGCACCCAGCACGCGGTGGCCGGCTGTCCGTCCTCGATCGTGGAAGCCTCCGGCACCCGCTGCGTCTGGAACAACCTGCCGTATGCGCTGGACACCGGGCCGTCCTCGAAGCGCGCCACCGGCTACCTGGCCGGCCGCCTGCGCCTCGGCGACAGCCTGGAAGGCTTCGCCGAAGGCGCCTACACCCATATCCGCATGCGCGGCGAGAACGGCCCGCGCACCTTCAACAGCGGCAGCACCAGCAACTGGTTCTCGCGCAATACCGGCACCACGCTGAATACCTTCGTCAATCCCTACCTTGGACCGAACAATGTCTACCTGAACGGCAGGCTGGACCCGGACATGGCCGCGAAGATGGGCGGCGCGGCGGGCCTGAACTACATCCTGCAGGACGCGCCGGGTCACTTTGGCCAGACCAACATCGACGACAGCTACCGCGCGCTGGCCGGCCTGCGTGGCACGGTGTTCGGCGACTGGGACTTCGAGACCGCGCTGGCCATCGCCGGCAGCCATTCGACCCTGTACCAGACCACCAACATCAATACCAGGGGCTTCGAAAAGGCCTTCGGTCCGACCACCATCGATCCGGTCACCAGGCGTCCCTATATCGCCGATCATCCGGCCTACCAGTTCGGCGAGATCAGCGAGGCCAATGCGGCGCTGCTGCGCGAAGCCTTACCGACCTTCGACATCCAGTCCTGGACCCGCCTGATCACCTGGGACGCCAAGATCGAGGGTACCGTCGCCAAGCTGGGCGAACGCGAAGTGCGCGCCGCCGTCGGCGCCAGCCTGATGCGCGAGAGCTTCGACACCCCCGGCAACGCCGACGCCGCGAACGGCCTGATCACCCAGCAGGGCGGTTCCTGGTTCGACGGCAAGCGCAGCATCGGCGCCGTGTTCGGCGAAGTGGTGGTGCCGCTCACCGACAAGCTGGAGCTGAACGCGGCCGCGCGCCTGGACAAGTACCCGCACTTTGCCGCCAACCTGGCGCCGAAGGTTGGCGTGCAGTGGCGGGCCCGTCCCGAGCTGCTGGTGCGCGGCACCTATTCCGAAGGCTTCCGCGCGCCCAACCTGGCCGAGTCGGGCGAGGGCGGCGTGTTCGCCCAGGTCGGCGGCATCCGCGACACGGTGCGCTGCGACGAGACGAATGCGATCGCGCGCCTGCTGATGAAATCCGTCACGGCCACCGACGTCGATCTCGGCAAGAACCTGCTGAACTCGAACTGCTCGACCACGGTGGGCGGCCTGACCCCGCCAAACCAGGACCTGCAGCCGGAAAAGGCCAAGATCGCGACCTTCGGCGTGGTGCTGCAGCCGGCCAGGGACGTCAGCGTCTCGCTCGACTACTGGTTCGTCAACCGCCGCAACGAGATCGTTCGGCAGGACTTCAACCAGCTGTTCACCGACCTGGTGGCCCAGTACGGTCCGGGCCTGGCCGGCACCGACCGCGCGATCCGCAATCCGCTCACCGACGCCGACCGCGCCAACATGGCGGCCGCGCAAAGCATGTGCGCGAATCCGGCCAACGCCTCGGCCTGCGCCGCCGGCGTGCCCGGCTACTCGGTCGGCAACCTGGGTGGCCTGATCAACGCCTACCTGAACCGCGGCCGCACCCTGGTCGACGGCGTCGACATCGACGCGCGCGCCCGTTTCTCGCTGGGCGCCTGGGGCAAGCTGCAGACCGGGGTGGCGGCCACGATCCGCCGTCGCGAGACCTACAACTACGAGGACGGCAGCGGCTTCTCGGGCAACTACGTCGGTTACTACGATTCGCCGCGCCTGCGCGCGACCGTGAACGCCGACTGGCGCTACAGGAACTTCGTGACCAGCCTGTTCGTGAATTTCACCGGCCGCACCAAGTGGGCCTACGGTCCCTACGACACCGACAACACGCCGGAAAACTGCACCGCGGCCGGGGTCGCCCTGCCGCAGACTTCCTGCGATGGCGCGCCGTCGTACACCACGGTCAACCTGGGCGTCACCTGGAAGCCGATCAAGAACCTGGACCTGGGGCTGAACATCAAGAACCTGCTGGACAAGCGCCCCTATTACGATCCGAACGGCTGGGAAGGCTATAACCATGCCCAGAACCTGTTCGGACGCCAACTCTCGCTGTCGGCGGCCTACAAGTTCCTGTAGACCGCCGGGCGTGTCGCCTTATGCGCGCTTGCGGCGGCGGCTGGCGGCCACGCCGGCCAGACCCAGGGCCAGCAGCGCGACGCTCGCCGGCTCCGGCAGCGGCAGCGTGTCGATGGTGAGCGTATCGATGCCGATGTAGTTGGCGCTGTCCGCCGGGCCGGTGTAGCGGAGCGCGAAGCGGCCCACCGTGCCAGGCATGCCGGTGCCCGCGAACGCCAGGCTGTAGCGGGTCCAATCGCCGGTGGACGCCGTCGCCAGAGCGCCGAGGACGAAGTCGCCGGCGCCGGTGCCGCCCGCGCTCAGGCCGTACTGGAAGCTGTCCAGGTAGCCCGGCTCCGCGCCCGCGCGCACGTAGAAGGAGACGACGCCGCCGCCGCTGGTCGAGAACGCGGGGCTGATCAGCCAGTCGTCGATCACGCCGCCGGCGCCGGCGCTGTCGTAGTTGGCGCCGAGATAGGCTGTCGGCGCGCCATCGTGGGCGCCGAACACCCGGCTGTTCCCCTGGAAGAAGGCGTTGGCGCCGGTCGGCGTGCTGGCATTGCGCAGGATGAAGCCATGGGCGGCCAGGCCGGCGACGTCGTCGAAGCCTTCGATGACGTTGGCTTGGGCCGCGCAGGCGGTCGCGAGCAGGAAGGTGCAGGAAAGGGTCTTGAGCATGAGGTTCTCCAGGATGGTCGGGATTACTGCAGTGGCAGGGTGGCGAGGTCGACGGCGGGCGGGGTGCCGGTGGCCGGGCGCGTGAAGGTCTGGTTGGTCTTCACGTAGTTGCTGAAGAAGCCGCCGTTGCGCAGGTAGAAGCGGCTGTTGCGCAAGCCGCCGGCGTAGTCCATGCGCTGGGCGTTGGTGGCGGTGGCGTCGCCGGTGAAACGGGCCGTCACGATCTCGGTCCAGCTGCCGGCGGCGCCGCGCGCCCACTGGTTGCCGTAGTCCGCCGAGCGCTCCTGGTAGCCGTTGGTATCGATGAAGTTCTCGAGGAAGGAGTAGACCCCGCTCAGGTAGCCGTTGGGGGTCGCCGGCCGCTTCCAGGTGGCGACGTACTTCCAGACGCCGGTCTCGGGCGCGAAGAACCAGGCCGAGTAATCGGTGCCGCCGGCGCCGTCGGCGTGGGCGCGGGTGATGAAGCGATAGGTATTCCCGGCCACCCAGTTAAAGCGCAGATACGACTGGCCGCCCGTTCCTTCGCCGCCGAAGCCGTTGTCGACCACGCCGCCGCCCTTGCCGACCAGGGTCGTCTTCGCGCCGTTGTCGGCGTCCCAGACCGAGAACAGGATCCACCGCTCGCTCGGCGATTTCACCTGCATGCCGAAGTAGCCGCCAGTGAAGCCATTCGCCATGAAGTAGGAGCCGATCTTGTCCTGGCCCTGCGGCACCGTGACCTCGTTATAGAAGTATTCGGTCTGCGCGGGCACCGTGTAGCCGAGGTGCACCGATGGACCGCGCCGCGACCAGTAGTAATTTGCCGGGTCGTTGGCGTAGTTGAGCGTGGCCTCGGTCGACACCCCGATCGACGCGACGTCGCCGAAATAGCCGCCGTCCTTGCTGATGCCCCGCAGGTCGACCTTGACGTAGCCGGCGGGGACGATCACGCTGCCGACCGCATAGTTCCTGGTGACGTTGCCCGACAGGCGCACGTCAAAGGGCGTGCCGTTGATGCTGACGCGCACGGTGCTCTGCGTGCTGCCGGCCAGGCGCGCGTTCAGCGACACCGTGATGGCCGCCGGACAGCTGCGCGAGCAGTTGGGGCTTGCCGCCACGCGAAACCAGGTGCTGGTCACAGTGCCGGCGCTGGTCCAGTTCCCGAGACCGTTCGCCGTGATGACTTCCGCGGCGTTCGGCGCGGCGCTGGTGATGAAGGCGTTGCCGGCCAGCGCGACCACCGCATCGGCGGCCAGGGCCGGCGACGAGCCCATCGCGATGGCGGCGGCCAGCGCCGCGGCCGACAGCTTGATCCTGTGTTCCATTCGTATCTCCTTGTAGTTGACGTCGGTCCCGCTAGCGGGAATGAAAACCCATGCAACATAAAGCGAAAGATATAATGTAAAAATCTTTCATTTTTGTTATGTATGCCTAGGTAATCTACGAACAAAAGAAAGTAACGTCAATGAAAAGATAAATAAAATCGCGTTTGTTGTTGACTTATCGCGTATTAAGTTTCGTTTTGGTGGAAAAGGAGATTTTTGTCTTTCGCTTGGGCGATGCAAAAGAAAACGGACCTGGCGGCGCGCGGCCGGCAGGTCCGTGGACGGGGCGGGAGACGGTCCTAGACGACCGAACCCAGCTTGAAGATCGGCAGGTACATGGCCACCACCAGGCCGCCGATCAGCACGCCCAGGATCACCATGATCATCGGTTCCATCAGCGAGGACAGCGCGGCCACGGCTTCGTCGACCTCGTCCTCGTAGAAGTCGGCGACCTTGCCCAGCATGGCGTCGAGGGCGCCGGATTCCTCGCCGATCGAGACCATCTGGGTCACCATGTTCGGGAACACGTTGGCGTTCTGCATCGCCACCGTCAGGCTGGTGCCGGTGCTGACTTCGTTCTGGATCTTGCGGGTGGCGTCCAGGTACTCGGCGTTGCCGGAGGCGCCGCCGACCGAGTCGAGGGCCTCGACCAGCGGCACGCCGGCCGCGAACATGGTCGACAGGGTGCGGGTCCAGCGCGCGATGGTGGCCTTGCGGATCACCTCGCCGAACACCGGCAGGCGCAGCAGCAGGCGGTCCATCGCCTGCTGCATCTTGAGCGAGCGGCGCCAGGCCTGGAAGAAGAAATAGATGGCGCCGAACAGGCCGCCGAAGATGATGTACCACCACTTCACCACGAAGTCCGACATCGCCATCACGACCAGGGTCGGGGTCGGCAGGTCGGCGCCGAAGCTGGCGAACACTTCCTTGAAGGCCGGGACCACCCAGATCATGATCACGGCGGTGACGATGAAGGCGATCGCCAGGATCGAGATGGGGTAGGTGAGGGCCGACTTGATCTTGGCCTTCAGCGCCAGCGTCTTTTCCTTGTAGATGGCCAGGCGCGTCAGCAGGTCTTCCAGGATACCGGCCTGTTCGCCGGCGCCCACCAGGTTGCAGAACAGTGGGTCGAAGTACAGCGGGTACTTGCGGAAGGCGTTGTTCAGGCTGGTGCCGGTCTCGATGTCGGCGCGCAGGTCCATGATCAGCTTGGACATCGACGGGTTCGCGTGGCCCTTGCCGACGATGTCGAAGGACTGCAGCAGCGGCACGCCGGCCTTCATCATGGTGGCCAGCTGGCGCGTGAACAGGGTCAGGTCCTTGTCGACGATCTTCTTGCCGCTGCGGTAGGCCTTCTTCTTGACCTTGGTGACCATGATGCCCTGGCGGCGCAGGGTGACGTTGACGATGGTTTCGCCGCCGGCGCGCATCTCGCCGCGCACGGTCTTGCCGGTCTTGTCCTTGCCTTCCCAGGCGAAGACGAATTCCTTGATCTGGGCGCCGCCTGCGCTGCGTACTTGGGCCGAAGTTGCCATGTGGTTTCCCGTCTTTAAACTATTCGTTGGTGCAGCCGAGCACTTCCTCGAGGCTGGTCAGCCCCTGTTTCACCTTCATCAGGCCGGACCGGCGCAGCGAATTCACGCCTTCGGTTTCGGCCTGGGCGGCGATTTCCATCGCGTTGCCGTTGGCGAGGATCAGGGCCTCGATCGCCGGCGAAATCGGCATGATCTGGTAGATGCCGACCCGCCCCTTGTAGCCCGAGCCCAGGCAGCGTTCGCAGCCGACCGGGCCGTAGGGCTTCCATTCGCCGTCCAGGTCGCTGTCGCGGAAGCCGGCCGAGCGCAGGACGTCGCGCTCGATGTCGAGCGGCTGCTTGCAGGTGCACAGGCGGCGCGCCAGGCGCTGGGCGGTAATCAGGATCACGGACGAGGCGATGTTGAACGGCGCCACGCCCATGTTCATCAGGCGCGTCAGGGTCGACGGCGCATCGTTCGTGTGCAGGGTCGAGAACACCATGTGGCCGGTCTGGGCGGCCTTGATGGCGATGTCGGCGGTCTCCAGGTCGCGGATCTCGCCGACCATGATGATGTCCGGGTCCTGGCGCAGGAAGGCCTTCAGGGCGACCGGGAAGGTCAGGCCCGCCTTCTCGTTGACGTTGACCTGGTTCACGCCGGGCAGGTTGATCTCGGCCGGGTCTTCGGCGGTCGAGATGTTGATGCCCGGCTTGTTCAGCAGGTTCAGGCAGCTATAGAGAGACACCGTCTTGCCGGAACCGGTCGGCCCCGTCACCAGCACCATGCCGTAGGGGCGGGTGATGGCGTCGATCAGCAGCGCCTTCTGGTCCGGGTCGTAGCCGAGCGCGTCGATGCCCATCTGCGCCTGGGTGGCGTCGAGGATACGCATGACGGTCTTTTCGCCGAACAGGGTCGGCAGGGTGCTGACGCGGAAGTCGATGGTCTTGGTCGGCGACAGCACCAGTCGCATGCGGCCGTCCTGCGGGACCCGTTTCTCGGAGATGTCGAGCTTGGCCAATACCTTGATGCGCGAGACCAGCTTGTCGCGGATCGACAGCGGCGGCGCCAGGTGGTCGCGCAGCACGCCGTCCACGCGCATGCGGATCCGGTACTGCTTCTCGTAGGGCTCGAAGTGGATGTCCGAGGCGCCCAGCGTGATCGCATCCATCAGCACCTTGTTCAGGAAGCGCACGATGGGCGCGTCCTCGACTTCGGTGGCGGCTTCCACGGAAGCGGCCTGCGGTTCTTCCTCGGCGAACTCGATGTCGCTTTCGTCGCCCACCAGCTCGCTGATGCTCTGCTCGGCGTTCTTCGACAGCGCGGCCAGCAGGACCAGCAGGGTGTCGTGGGCCACGATCACGGGCTCGACCGAGGCTTCGCTCTGGAACTTGATCTGGTCGAGGGCCTGGGAATTGGTCGGGTCCGACAGCGCCACCGACAGCTTGTTGCCGCGCTTGGCCAGGGCCACCACGCGCTGCGACTGCATCAGGCGCGCGTCGATGACGTTGGCGGGCAGCGCGTCCACGCTGAAGGTGGACAGGTCGAGCAGGGGATAGCCGAAGGTTTCGGCGCAGAACACGGCCAGGCTGCGCGCATCGATGGCGCCGGCGCCCAGCAGGGTGTCGATGAAGCCGGTCTTGTCGGCCGCCGCCTTCTTCTGCAGCCCGTCCGCCTGCGGCAGGCTCAGGCGCCCGGCCTGCACCAGGGCGCGCGCCAGCCCGGGCAAGGCGGTGCTGCCGGCAAGCGTGTTGGGGAGGACTGCTGCCATAGGATCAGGGACGGAGTGGCGACAAGGAGCCGGGTTCGACGGTCATGCCCGGCGGCTGCTTTGGATGATGCCCGTAGGCATCAAATTTGTAAAGCGATTGGGGTAAGGAGCGCGGCTTGCATACCACGTAGACGAAATGGTATTGCCGGGGTGACAAGTGGCGGGATATTGGCATGGCGGCTCCTGATGGGATCACGTCGTTCCCGACACTGTCGGAAACGACTTCCCGCGAAGGCGGGAACCCAGGTTTTGTGCGCGTAGCGTTAACGCCGGCAGAACTTGGATCGCCGCCTACGCGGGGATGACGTGGTTCCACCGTTTGATGACAACCGGCCGCATCAGTTTCACCACTTTGATTGACTGATTCTGCACCTGCACCACTTCGATCACGACCCCGCCCACCTTCAGCGCGATGGGAAATTCCGGGATGTCCTGCAGTTGTTCGAGAAGCAAGCCGTTGACCGTCTTCGGGCCGTCCAGCGGCAGGTCCAGGGCCAGCTTCTTGTTGATGTCGCGCAGCGGGGTGCTGCCTTCGAGCAGGCATTCGCCTTTCGCATTCCAGGCCATGGCGTCGGCGCGCGCGGTGCCCGGGGTCGAGGTGGTGAAGTCGCCGATCATTTCCTCGATGATGTCCTCGAGGGTCACCAGGCCCTGCACCTCGCCATATTCGTCGACGATGATGCCCATTCGCTCCTTGTTTTCCTGGAAATACTGGAGCTGGGTGAAGACGTCGGTGTCCTGCGGAATGAAATAGGGCTTGGCGAGGAGTTCGCGCAGATCTTCGACGGTCGGCTCGTCGGACTGGCTCAGCAGGCCGACCGTCTTGCGCACCGGCAGGATGCCGACGATGCGGTTGATCTCGCCTTCGTAGACCGGCAGCTTGCGGTGGTAGCAGGTGATGAGCTCGGCCTTGATCTCGTCGATCGGGCGGGCCAGGTTCAGGGCTTCGATCTGGCTGCGCGGGGTCATGATGTCCTCGACCGAGATCTTTTCCAGGTCGAACAGGTTCAGCAGGATGCTCTTGTGCTTCTGCGGCATGAAGTTGCCGCCTTCCAGCACCACGGTGCGCAATTCCTCGGCCGACAGGCGCTGCTGGTGGTCGCGGGCGTTGGCGCGGATGCCCAGCGGACGCAGCAGCGCCGAGACGAACAGGTTGACGAACCAGATCGCCGGCTTTGCCAGGCTCATCAAGGGCTTGAGGACCAGGCTGGTGCCCAGCGAGATGTTTTCGGGATAGGTGGCGCCGATCACCTTCGGTGCGATCTCGGCGAACACGATCAGCAGAAAGGCGACGCTGGCGGTGGCGATCGTGATCACGCTTTCCTCGTGGCCGAAGAACAGGATCGCGATCGCCGTCACCAGCGCGGTGGCCATGGCATTGATCAGGGTATTCGCGATCAGCACCAGCGACAGCAGCTTGTCGGTGCGTTCCAGCAGCCACAGGGTGGTCACGGCGCCGCGGTGGCCGCGCTTCGCGAGGTGGCGCAGGCGGTATTTATTGGCAGCCATCAGGGCCGTTTCCGCCATCGCGAAAAAGGCCGAGCAGAGAATCAGGAGAAAGAGGGCAAGGACGAGCGCCCAAAGGGGTACGGTTTCCACCGCGCCGATTCTAAGTCATGGCTGGTGGGCTTGCAAGTTTGGCTAGTACTTACAGCGTCGTTCCCGCGCAGGCGGGAACCCAGGTTTCGTACGTTGCGTTATCTCATGCAGAACTTGGAGAACTTGGGCCCCCGCCTGCGCGGGGGCGACGGGGGGCGCTCAGCGCAATGCCAGGCGCTTCTCGGCCGGCGCTGCCGCCAGCGTCGGCGACTGATCCAGCTTGAACACCGCCAGCGCATTCGACAGCTGCACGGTCTGGTCGCTCAGCGACTCGGCCGCGGCCGAGGCTTCTTCGACCAGGGCCGCGTTCTGCTGGGTGGTCTGGTCCATGTCGTCGATCGCGCGGCCGATCTGCTCGATGCCTTCGCTCTGGCGCTGGCCGGCTTCGGTGATCTCGGCCATGATGTCGTGCACCTTGCGCACCGAGCTCACGATCTGGTCCATCGTGGCGCCGGCTTCGTCGACCAGCGCGGTGCCGGCCGTGACCTTCGACACCGAGGCGGTGATCAGTTCCTTGATCTCCTTGGCGGCGGCGGCCGAGCGCTGGGCCAGGGTCCGCACTTCGCCGGCCACGACCGCGAAGCCGCGGCCCTGCTCGCCGGCGCGCGCCGCTTCGACGGCCGCGTTCAGCGCCAGGATGTTGGTCTGGAAGGCGATGCCGTCGATGACCGAGATGATGTCGACGATCTTCTTCGACGATTCGCTGATCGAGCCCATGGTCTGCACCACGTTGCCGACCACTTCGCCGCCGCGGGTGGCGATGCTGGTGGCCGAGACCACCAGTTCGTTGGCCTGGTTGGCGTTGGCGGCGTTGGCGCGCACGGTGTCGGTCAGCGATTCCATCGCACGGGTGGTGTTGCCGAGGCTGGAGGCCTGGGTTTCGGTGCGGCTGGCCAGGTCGGCGTTGCCGCTGGCGATCTCGTGGCTGGCCATCGAGATGGTTTCGGCCGAGGTCTTGATGTCGGCGACCATGGTGGCCAGGCGCGCGCGCATTTCCTTCAGCGCGGCCAGCAGGCTGCCGTTGTCGCCGGCGTCGAGGCGGATTTCCATCGACAAATCGCCCGCGGCCACGCCCTGCGCGATCGTGCGGGCGTATTCCGGTTCGCCGCCCAGCTGCTGCCAGATGGTGCGCACCACGAACCACGACACCACGGCCAGGGCCAGGATCACGATCAGGGCGGTGATGACGATCGCCGTCACCACGCTGCGCACCTTCGAGGCGCTGCGCTCGATGCCGCCCTTGAACTGGCGCTGGGCCGCTTCGCCGAATTTGGCGACGTCGGCGTTCAGCACGGTCAGCGTGCTCTGCATGCGGCCGACGGTGGCCTGGGCGTCGCCCTGCTCGAGTTCGAGCATGATCCTGGCGGTCGACAGCGCCGGGGCGTAATAGTCTTCGAATTCCTTGCCGAGGCGCTTGCCGGCCGCGGCCATGCCTTCGATCTTGCCGATCTCGGCCAGGCGTGCGCGGACCTTGCCGGCCTGCTCGTTGATCTGGGGGATGCGCGCCTTGTCGCCTTCGCTGACGGCATCGCGCAGGCCGTTGGTGACGCCTTCGATCTCGGCGGCCAGCGCCTTCGAGGCGCCGAGCGCCGGGAAGTCGACGCTTTCGGTCATGTGGATGGAGTTCAGGGCGCCTGTCGCGATGCTCGCACTGACGGCCACGCCCAGGCCGAAAATGATGGTCGAGATGACCGGGAGTGCCCAGATCCTGCGCTTGATGCTCATGCTGCCGTCTCCTGAAAATTGAATAACCCGCGCGCCGGGAAAAACCGGTGCGCGGGCCTGCACATATTGCTTTACTGCGCGCTGTAGATCACCTTGACGGAACCGTCGACCGCGCTCTTCTCGATGTAGCCGATGGCCTTCGGATCCGCCGCCACCGCCTTTTTCACGGCGGCGCTGTCGGCGGCTTCCTTCGGCATCGTGGCCTTGCCGGTGAACACCAGCTTGGACCACAGGGCCTTGACCTGGGACGCGTCCTTGTCCGTCACCTTCTTGTAGAACTCGGCGCGGATCGGGGCGCTTTCCGGCTGGTCCACCGGGGTCATCGAGGACGATTTGCCCAGGAAGAACTGGGCGACCTGGTCCTTGCTCATGCTGCTGTCAGCGGCCTTCGGGTTGACGACCACCACCACTTCGGCCATGGCCGGCAGGGCCAGCGCCAGGGCGGCGGCGCCGAGTGTTGCTTTGATCAGTGTTTTCATTGTTGTCTTTCTGAAGCCTTAGAACACGAAGTCGAGGGCGACGGCGCCGACGGTGACCGGGCCCTTGAAGCCGGCTTGCGGGGCCAGGAACAGGCCGGTGCCGTTCTGCGGACGCACGCGGTCGATCTGGGCCTTCAGGGCCATCGAGCGGTAGAAGTCCCAGCGCACGCCGATCGAGTCGGTGGTCTGTTCGCCCTGGCCGATGCCGCTGTTCTTCAGGGTGCTCACGCCGGCGCGCAGGGCCGCCATGGTCGGGGTGCAGGCCGCCGGGTAGCCGGCCGGGCAGGATGCCGGCACGGTGTTGGCCGGGTAGCCGTCGATCTTCAGTTCCGAGTGGATGTAGAAGGGCAGGACCTTGCCGAAGCGGTAGCCGGCCATCGCATACCAGGCGCTGGTGTCGTTGACGTAGCTGTCGGTCTTGCGCTTGGCGTACTCGGTCTGGACGACGATGTTGTTCCAGTCCAGGCCCAGGCCGGCCGAGGTGAACGAGGCTTTCTTCTTGTTCAGCTCGAGGTCGCTTGCGAGCTGGTTCAGCTGCGCGAAGCGGTAGCCGGTGCCGGCCGCGCGCAGGCTGCCCACCAGGGTGTTCAGCGAGGTCGAGGTGCTCATGCTCATCTTGCCGTCGGCGCGGCCGAAACGCAGCGTGACCGGACCGTGTTCGGCCACCAGGTTCACGGCGCTCAGTTGGCGCGCTTCGATGGTGTTGGCGCCGGACAGGTGGGCTTCGGTGCGGCCATAGGCCAGCTGGGCGGTGACGGTGGTGTCGCCGAAGCTGTGCTGCCAGGTCACGTCGGCGCCGTCGATGCTGCTGAACGGCACCTGCGAGTACAGCTCGACCGGCGGACGCAGGAAGGTGTTGGCGTAGCCGACGTTGCGGTAGTCCGAGATCATGAAGACCGGCAGGCCGATGCGGCCGACGCGCACGCTCAGTTGGTCGTTGATTTTCGCCTTGGCGAACGCCCACGACAGTTCGGCGCCGAAGTCGTCTTCCGCGTCCTTGCGCACCAGGCCCTGGCCGGTGACGGACAGCCAGCTGTTGATGGCGTAATCGGCCTGCAGGCCGAGGTTCGAGTCGACGCCGGTGGTCGGGTTCTTCCTGGCGCCGCTGGCCTGGTTCGGGCGGCTGAATTCGGCCTGGTCGCTGTCGGTCCAGGTCAGGGCGCCGGTGCCGAAGCCGCTGATGCGCACGCCGGACGAATCCTGGGCGTAAGCGGTAGAGACGGCCAGAGGCAAGGCGAGCAGAGTCGCAATGATGCTTTTATTCATGATTAGCCTAAAAATTCCTGCTTCGGATGGGATTGGTTCTTGTTGTTACGAGGAGCTTGGCGGCGAGGATTGGGCCACGACGAGATTCCTGTAATCAATTGTAATCAGGCAGGATTTTTTGCTGCAAGGAAAATGAATACTCACCAATAGTCACATTGGTATTGACGACGTTTACTGTTGCGCTAAACAGACAGGACGCCGTGTCTGATGGTTGGATAAATATTGAACAATGCAGAACGGGTAAAGGCGCCTGCGTCAATTCCACCAGTGCGAGGTGGTGCCGGCTTCCGGCAGGCGGGCCTGGCGCGCGGCGTGGACGATGCCGGCTTCGACCGCCTGGTCGGCGGTATAGATGCGCGCGTTGACGTTCAAAAAACCGCGGATGTCGTGGACGGCGGGGGCGCCGCGCGTGGCTTCCTCGAAGATGCTGGCGTAGCGTTCGGCGTCGAAGTCGAGGCAGTCGCGCCATTCGGAGATGCGGGCGTGGTCGGCGGCGACCAGGTTGCCGAAGCCCCAGTGCAGCGGGTGAATGAGGAAGCGGGTGCCGGGACAGGCATAGCGCTTCTGGCCGGCCAGGAAGATGGCGACGCCGACCGATTCGACGCTGCCCACGTTCCAGGTGGTCAGGGGCAGCGGCAGGGATTTCAGGAAGAAGTAGAGCGCGAAGCCGGCCGTCATGTTGCCGCCTTCGGTCGACATGTGCAGTTCGATCTCGCTGGCGCCGCTCTGCAGCGCCTGCAGGCACAGGTTGCGGATCGTGCAGGCCGAGTTGGCGTTGATGGGACCGATGAAATGGACGACGTGCAAAGTCATGCGTGCTTTCTCCCTGGAGTCGGTGCAAGCATAGCAAGTTTTGCCGGCCTGCCTCGCCTTGTTCAGCTGCCGCGGTAGGTCGAGTAGGACCAGGGCGTGACCACCAGCGGCACGTGGTAGTTCTGGGTGGGATCGGCCACGCCGAAGGCGATCGTCACACGGTCGATGAAGCGCGGAGAGGGGAGGGCCACGCCTTGGGCGGCGAAATAATCGCCGGCCGCGAACACCAGCTCGTACTGGCCGGCTTTCAGTTGCTCGCCTTCGAGCAGAGGGGTATTGCAGCGGCCGTCGCTGTTGGTGGCGTCCTCCCTGACGAGCGTCCGGTGTGCGCCGTCGACCGCATACAGCGCCACCTTCACGCCGGCCCCCGGCTTGCCCTGCGCCGTGTCGAGCACGTGGGTGCTGAGTTTTCCCATGGTTCTTCCTATATGTCGCGCCTGAAATCGGCTATGCGGGCCATGATATACCTTTGTGCTTCTTGCAATATAAGATGGTCGATATACCTGCGATGCTTCCCACCCCTGCGAGCCCCGATGAAGACTGACGAGAACTATCCACGCGACATGATCGGCTACGGCCGCAATCCACCGCATCCGCAATGGCCGGGCGAGGCCCGGGTCGCCCTGCAGTTCGTGCTGAATTACGAAGAAGGCGGCGAGAACAATGTCCTGCACGGCGATCCTTTTTCGGAGACATTCCTCTCCGAAATCGTAGGCGCGCAAGCTTTCCCCATGCGCCACATGAGCATGGAATCGCTGTACGAATACGGTTCGCGCGCCGGCCTGTGGCGCGTGCTGCGCATCTTCGAAGAGCGCAAGCTGCCGCTGACGGTGTTCGGGGTCGCCATGGCGCTGCAGCGCAACCCGGAAGCGGTGGCGGCCTTCCGCGAGCTGGGCCACGAGATCGCCTGCCACGGCCTGCGCTGGATCTCCTACCAGAACGTCGACGAGGCCACCGAGCGCGCGCATATGAAGGAAGCGGTCGACATCCTCCGCGATCTGACCGGCGAGCCGCCGCTGGGCTGGTACACCGGCCGCGACTCGCCCAACACGCGCCGCCTGGTGCTGGAGCACGGCGGTTTCGTCTACGACGCCGACCACTACGGCGACGATCTGCCGTTCTGGACCGAAGTGGCGTTCACGGACGCCAATGGCTGGCACGCCCAACGGCCGCACCTGGTGGTGCCCTACACCCTGGACACCAACGACATGCGCTTTGCCGCCATGCAGGGTTTTAATTCCGGGACCCAGTTCTTCGACTATTTGAAGGATGCCTTCGACGTGCTGTACGCGGAAGGCGACCCGAACGGGCTGAACCAGCCGAAGATGCTGTCGATCGGCCTGCACTGCCGCCTGGTCGGCCGGCCGGCGCGGGCGGCGGCGCTGGCGCGCTTCCTGGATTATGTGCAGACCCACCAGCATGTGTGGGTGACGCGGCGGATCGATATCGCGCGGCACTGGCAAACGGTGCACCCGTTCGTAAAATGAATTGACCCCGTCATTCCCGCGCAGGCGGGAATCCAAGCTTCAGTCCGTCATTCCCGCGCAGGCGGGAATCCAAGTTTGTCGAGCTGACATGACGTACGCAGAACCTGGGTTCCCGCCTGCGCGCGAACGACGAAGTCGTGGTCATATTTAGTATTGCTGATATCTAAAATCAACAATTAATTATATGTAGCACCCCCACCAGTGTTAATCTCGCACGCTGCGCAAAATCCGAGGCACCCATGTCCACACCGATCCGATTCTTCTACCGCGGCGCCGTCCAGGAAGTCAGCAACGTCGCGCCCATGCAGACCGTCCTGCAGCACCTGCGGGAAGACCTGCATTGCACCGGCACCAAGGAAGGCTGTGCCGAGGGCGATTGCGGCGCCTGCACCGTGGTGATCGGCTCGCTGGAAAACGGCAAGCTCGAGATGAAGGCGGTAAATGCCTGCATCCAGTTCACCCCGACCCTCGACGGCAAGGCCCTGTTCACGGTCGAAGACCTGGCCCAGGGCAGCCAGCTGCATCCCGTGCAGCAGGCCCTGGTCGAATGCCATGGCTCGCAGTGCGGCTTCTGCACGCCGGGTTTCGCGATGTCGTTGTGGGGCATGTATCTCAAGACGGCAACCTGCCCCTCGCGCCGCGACATCGACGACACACTGTCCGGCAACTTGTGCCGCTGCACCGGCTACCGTCCCATCGTCGACGCCGCGCGCCGCATGAGCGAGCTGCCGCGCGTGGACTTCGACCGCGAAGCGCTGGCGGCCACGCTGCGCGGCCTGCAGCGCGAAGCCGGAACGGTTTATAGCGCCCAGGGCCAGACCTTCCACGCCCCGCGCAGCGTCGACGAGCTGGTGGCCGCGCGCGCCGCCCATCCGCAGGCGGTGCTGCTGGCCGGTTCGACCGACGTCGGCCTGTGGGTCACCAAGCAGATGCGCGAACTCACCGACATCATCTACCTCGGCCACGTCGAAGAACTCAAGAACGTGCGCGAGCAGGGCGGCCTGCTCGAGATCGGCGCCGGCGTCTCGCTGAACGACGCCTATGCCGCCATCTGCGCACGCTATCCGGAACTGTCCGAAATGTGGCAGCGCTTCGCCTCGCTCCCGATCCGCAATGCCGGCACCCTGGGCGGCAACGTCGCCAACGGTTCGCCGATCGGCGACTCGATGCCCTGGCTGATCGCCCTGAACGCCGCCATCGTGCTGCGCGGTGCGAGCGGCGAGCGCGCGATGCCGCTGGAAGACTTCTACCTCGGCTACCAGCAGAAAGACCTGCAGCCGGGCGAGTTCGTGCAGGCGCTGCGGATTCCGCTGCCGCGCGCCGGCCTTGCCTTCCGCACCTATAAACTGGCGAAGCGCTTCGACCAGGACATCTCGGCCGTCTGCGCCGCCTTCGCCGTCGCGCTGGATGGTGACATCGTGCGAGGCGCGCGCATCGCCTTCGGCGGCATGGCCGCGACCCCGAAGCGCGCCGCGCTGGCGGAAGCCGCATTGAAGGGCCGCGCCTGGGACGAGGCCGCCGTGAAGGAAGCGATGGCCGCCCTGGCCCGGGATTACGCGCCGCTGAGCGACATGCGCGCCTCGAGCGCCTACCGCATGCAGGCCGCGCAGAACCTGCTGCGCCGCTTCTGGCTCGAGACGCGGCGGGAGAATCCGCTTCCCGCGGAAGCACTGAACGTATTTGCGCAAGCGAGCGCCTGAGGAGACCGGACCATGAACGACATGAGCGCACCGGATGTGAACACGGCGGCGTGGACGGCGGTCGGCGTCTCGCGGGCCCACGAATCGGCCCGCCTGCATGTGCTGGGCCAGGCCGACTACACCGACGACATCGCCGAAGTCCGCGGCACCCTGCACGCGGCGCTGGGCCTGTCCAGCAAACCGCACGCGAAGATCGTCGCGATCGACCTGGACGCGGTCCGCGCCAGCCGCGGCGTGGTGGCGGCCTACACCGCCCGGGACATCCCCGGCGTCAACGACTGCGGCCCCATCATCCACGACGATCCGATCCTGGCCGACGGCCTGGTCCAGTACGTGGGCCAGCCGGTCTTCATCGTGGTCGCGGACACCCACGACAACGCGCGCCGCGCCGCGAAGAAGGGCGTCGTCACCTACGAAGAACTGCCGGCCATCCTGACCCCGCAGGCGGCGCGCGCCGCGCAGAGCTACGTGCTGCCGCCGATGCGCCTGGCGCGCGGCGACGCCAGGTCCGCCTTCGAACGCGCCCCGCGCACGGTGAAGGGCGAGCTGTACGTGGGCGGCCAGGAGCAGTTCTACCTCGAAGGCCAGATCGCCTACGCCATCCCGCAGGAAAACGATGGGCTCCTGGTGCTGTGCTCGACCCAGCACCCGAGCGAGATGCAGCACGTGGTCGCGCACGCGCTGGGCCTGCATTCGCACCATGTGGTGGTCGAATGCCGGCGCATGGGCGGCGGCTTCGGCGGCAAGGAGTCGCAGTCGGCGCTGTGGGCCGCCGCCGCCGCGATTTCGGCCAGGCTGACGGGCCGCGCGGTCAAGCTGCGCGCCGACCGCGACGACGACATGCTCGTCACCGGCAAGCGCCACTGCTTCCACTACGAATACGAAGTCGGCTACGACGACGAGGGGCGCATCGTCGCGGCGAAGGTCGACATGGTCTCGCGCGCCGGCTACTCGGCGGATCTTTCGGGCCCGGTCGCCACGCGCGCGGTCTGCCACTTCGACAATACCTATTACCTGTCCGACGTCGACATCCGCGCCGCCTGCGGCAAGACGAATACGCAGTCGAACACCGCCTTCCGCGGCTTCGGCGGCCCGCAGGGCGCGATCGCGATGGAGTACGTGCTCGACGAGATCGCGCGCAATCTGGGCCGCGATGCCTTGGATGTGCGCAAGCTGAACTTCTACGGCAAGCATGACGACAATACCGGGCGCAACGTCACGCCCTACGGCCAGGTCATCGTCGACAACGTGATCCACGAATTGGTCGACGAACTCGAAGGCACAAGCGACTACCGCGCGCGCCGTTCAGCCGTCGACGCCTTCAACGCCGCCAGCCCGGTGCTGAAGAAGGGCCTGGCGCTCACGCCGGTCAAGTTCGGCATCGCCTTCAACGTCACCCACCTGAACCAGGCGGGCGCGCTGGTGCATGTGTACGTGGACGGTTCCATCCTCGTCAACCACGGCGGCACCGAGATGGGGCAGGGCGTCAACACCAAGGTCATGCAGGTGGTGGCGCACGAGCTGGGCGTGGACTTGCAGCGCGTGCGCATCACCGCCACCAATACCAGCAAGGTCGCGAATACCTCGGCCACCGCGGCGTCGACCGGCGCGGACCTGAACGGCAAGGCGGCCCAGGATGCGGCCCGCCAAATCCGCGAGCGCCTGGCCGCCTTCGCCGTCAAGCAGCATGGCGGCGCGGTCGAGGATGTGCGCTTCGCGCTGGACACCGTGTTCGTGAATGGCCAGGCGATCCCCTTCGGCGAACTGGTGGCGAAAGCCTACCTGGCGCGCACCCAGCTCTGGTCGGACGGCTACTACGCCACCCCGGGCCTGTCCTGGGACCCGAAGACCATGACCGGCCGCCCCTTCTCCTACTTCGCGTATGGCGCGGCGGTGTCGGAAGTGATCGTCGATACACTCACCGGCGAATGGAAGCTGCTGCGCGCCGACGCCCTGTACGACGCCGGCAAGTCGCTCAACCCGGCCATCGACATCGGCCAGGTCGAAGGCGCCTTCATCCAGGGCATGGGCTGGCTGACCACCGAGGAACTGTGGTGGAACGACGGCGGCAAGCTGATGACGCATGCACCGTCGACGTATAAAATCCCGGCGGTGTCGGACTGCCCGGAAGACTTCCGCGTGCGCCTGTTCGAGAACCGCAACGTCGAGGACTCGATCCACCGCTCGAAAGCCGTGGGCGAGCCGCCGCTGCTGCTGCCGTTCTCGGTGTTCTTCGCGATCCGCGATGCGATTTCCAGCGTCGGTGGCCACAAGCTCAATCCGCCGCTGAACGCGCCGGCGACCAGCGAAGCGATTCTCAACGCTGTCGCGGCAGTCCAGGCGGGCGCCTGACATGGAAGACTGGTTGAGCGCCGCGGCGGAAAACGCCGGGCTCCATGCTGTGCTGGTGACGGTCGCCGCGGTCGAAGGATCGGTGCCGCGCGAACCCGGCGCGAAGATGCTGGTCGATGCCGCACGCCAGTGGGGCACGGTCGGCGGCGGCCACCTGGAATTGCGCGGTCTCGACACCGCACGCGCCATGCTGGAGAACGGCGAAGCCCGCCGCCTGGAACGCTTCCCGCTCGGCCCCAGCCTGGGCCAGTGCTGCGGCGGGGTGGTGCACCTGGCCTTCGAACTGCTCGACGCCGGGCACGCCGCCGTGCTGGCAGCGCGCAGGAACGAAGACAGCTGGCGCCTGGTCGCCCTCGACGGCGCGCCGGACCTGGCGCTGTTCGACGCGCAGGCGCAACGGATCCATGGCGGCGCAACCCCGGACTTTACACGGAGCCAAGGCACTCATATCATGCGCGGTCCGGACGAGCGGCGCTGGCTGGTGGACAAAGTCGAAGCCCCGAAAGACCACCTCATGCTGTTCGGCGCCGGCCACGTCGGCGCGGCGATCGTGCGCGCCCTGGCCGAACTGCCCTGCCGCGTGACCTGGGTCGACGAGCGCGAGGCGCTGTTCCCCGCGCAGCTGCCCGCCAACGTGACGGTCGAGGCCACCGATACGCCGGAAGCGCTGGCCGAACAGGCGCCGGCGGCGACCTGCTTCCTCGTCATGACGCACAGCCACGCGCTCGACCAGCGCCTGGCCGAAGCGATCCTGAAACGCCCCGGCTTCGATGCCGACTGGTTCGGCCTGATCGGCTCGAACACCAAGCGCAAGCAGTTCGAACACCGCCTGGCCGAGCGCGGCGTCGGGCGGGCGCGCCTGGAGGCGATGGTGTGCCCGATCGGCGTGCCCGGCATCGAGGGCAAGGCGCCGGCCGTGATCGCGGTGGCCGTGGCCGCGCAGTTGCTGATGGTGTGGGAAGCCCGCACCGCCAATCCCGCTTCAACAGAAAGAATCTAATGTCGATGGACACCCAGAACCTGCAGGCCTACCGAGCGAGCCTGCTGCATTTTCACGCCGATCCGGCATTCGCCGCGGATGCGCATGCCTGGCATGCGGACGGCCTGCTGGTCGTCGAGGATGGCCGCATCAAGGCGGCCGGCGACTACGACCGGCTGGCGCCGACGCTGCCGGCCGGCGTCCAGGTGCGGGACTACCGCGGCCATATCATCACGCCCGGCTTCATCGACACCCACCTGCATTTCCCGCAGACCGACATGATCGCCTCGCCGGCGCCGGGCCTGCTGCCGTGGCTGGAAAACTTCACCTTCCCGACCGAGCGCCAGTTCCAGGACCCGGCGCATGGCCGCGTGGTGGCCGACTTCTTCCTCGACGAGCTGCTGAGGAACGGCACCACCACGGCCCTGGTCTACTGCACCGTGCACAAGGCGTCGGTGGACGCGCTGTTCGAGGCCAGCAGCGCCCGCAACTTGCGCATGGGCGGCGGCAAGGTGCTGATGGACCGCCACTGCCCGGACTTCCTGCAGGACACCGCCGACCTGCGCGAAAGCGAGGAACTGATCCGGAAGTGGCACAACCAGGGCAGGAACATGTACGCAATCACCCCGCGTTTCGCCCCGACCTCGACCGAAGCCCAGCTGGCCGCCACCGGCGAGCTGGCGCGCGCCTACCCGGACACCTTCATCCAGACCCACGTCTCGGAAAACCAGGACGAATGCAAGTGGGTGGGCGAGCTGTTCCCGCAGCGCCGCAGCTACCTGGACGTCTACGACCACGACGGCCTGATGCGTCCGCGCGCCATGTATGGCCACTGCATCTGGCTGGACGATGCCGACTTTGCGCGCATGGCGGAGACCGGGGCGGCGATCTCGCACTGCCCGACCTCGAACCTGTTCCTCGGCAGCGGCCTGTTCGACATCGCGCGCGCGGACAACGCCGGGGCCCTGGTCTCGCTGGGCACGGACGTGGGGGCGGGCACCTCGTTCTCGATGTTGCAAACCATGAATGAAGCGTATAAAGTTGCGCGACTGAAAGGCAGCTACCTCCCGGCCCTGCGCATGTTCTACCTGGCGACGCTGGGCGCCGCGCGCAGCATGCAGCTCGAAGGCACGATCGGGAATTTTGCCCCGGGGCTCGAGGCCGATTTCATCGTGCTCGACCCGAAGGCCACGCCGCTGCTGGCGCGCCGCACCGCGCATAGCAACACGCTCGAGGAAACCCTGTTTGCGCTGGCCATGCTGGGCGATGACCGCGCCATCCGCGCCACCTATGCGGCCGGCGGTCTGGTCCACGAGCGGGACGCTGCCCCGACGTAAGCACCCCTGAACAGCCACGAGAACCTTATGCAGAAGACCCTGAGCAGCAGCCTCCTGATCGCCGTCGCCGCCTTGGCGAGCGCCGGCGCGGGCGCGCGTCCCAACGCCGCCAACGCCAACGAAGCCGCCACCGCGCGCCACTATGCCTCCCTGATCGCGGGCGAGCCGAAGACGGCCGAGCTGACCATGTTCTTCACCCAGATGCCGAAGGGCGGGGACCTGCACCACCATTATTCGGGCGCGATCTACGCCGAGACCTATGTCGACTTCCTCGACAGGCAGGGCTATTGCGTCAACAAGCAGACCTACCGGATCGAGACCGACAAGGCCGTGGTCGACGCCGAGCGCGCCAAGCCCCCCAAAGAGCGCAACTGCCTGGCCAGCGCCGACGTCTACGCCGACGACTTCACCTACCGCGAGCTGCTGCAGCGCTGGTCGAGCAAGGATTTTTATAACCACGGCGCCAACCAGGCGCCGCCGGACCGCCAGTTCTTCCAGACCTTCGGCTACTTCGGCCCGGTCTCGAACGCCAACTTCCACGAAGGCCTGGTCGAGATCAAGGAACGCGCCATTCGTGAGAACGTCGGCTACATCGAGACCATGTTCAAGATGTCGCCGTTCGTCGTGAACAAGGACTTCGACGCCCAGGCCTGGCAGAACGCCCACGACGACAAGGCCTTCGAAGCGCAGATGCGCGCCTGGATGGCCCAGCTCGACCAGGATGCGAAATTCAACGGCTCGATCGCCGACTTCGTCAAGAAGATCGACGAAGCCGCCGCCGGCATCGACGACGAGCGCTTCACCATGCGCTACCAGACCTATGTGCTGCGGCTGCTGAATCCGTCGCAGGTGTTTTCCTCGATGCTGGCCGGCTTCAAGGCGGCGCAGAAGGACGACAAGATCGTCGGCGTGAACATCGTCGGGCAGGAGAGCCAGATGGTGTCGATGCGCGACTACACTCTGCACATGAAGATGTTCCGCTTCCTGAAGTCGGTCTACCCGGACGTGAAGGTGGCGCTGCACGCGGGCGAACTGGCGCTGGGCGACGTCCCGCCGGAAGACCTGCAGTACCATATCGACCAGGCCCTGAACCTGGCCGGCGCCGACCGCATCGGCCACGGCATCGACCTGGCCCATGAAACCAACGTGGTGGCGATCATGCAGCGCATGCGCGAGAAGGACATCCCGGTCGAGATCAACCTGACTTCGAACGCCTTCATCAACGGCGTGAAAGGCGAGAACCACCCGGTCACCCTGTACCGCAAATACGGCGTGCCTTACGTGATCTCGACCGACGACGCCGGCGTGACCCGCCACAACCTGTCGAACGAATACGTGCTCTTCGCCAGCCGCTACAAGCCTGGCTATGCGGAACTCAAGAAAGCCTCGTACAACAGCATCCGTTATTCCTTCCTGAATGCCGCCGACAAGGCGCGCCTGACCAAACAGCTGGACCAGCGTTTCGCCAGATTCGAGGGCGAAATCGCTCGCCTGGATCGCCAGGAAAAGGCTGCCAAGTAATATTTACAGCACATCCGGCAGCGCTGCCGGATGGTCAAAATCTTGTCTAAAGCGTAAATCTGTCTCGCACACGCGACAAAATTCTTTGCCAAAAGGACAGATTTTCAGATTTTCGCACTCTGTGATTTCCCGCCAGCATGCACCCCTTATAATCGCGCCGACGACGTTTCTGCACGTTTGTAGGGAGAAACCCGGAAAATTATGGTTTCTTTAACAAATTTATACGGACAACGTATAAGTTGCTAAGAGAAATGATATTTGTCCGACATGGTGTGCTCATGCATGATCGGTGACGCGGCTAGATAAATTTGCAAGTTTTATGCGAATTGTCGCCATGTCATCAGTCTGACATATCCGCTTCCTATACTGCCGTGCTCCAAACTTGGAGGGGTAGCCCCTCCCCATAGATTTTCGCAGGGTCAAAGCTGCTGTTGTCGTTTTCACAATAACACTCTAGGGAGTTTTTAATGCAATCCGCTTTTCATCAACAACCCAAGTTGCGCCTCAGCCTGATCGCTGTGGCATGCCAACTGGCATGCTTCACCGCTGGCGCCAACGCCCAGACTTCGACCCAGCAGAAAGTTGACACCGACGCGGGCCAGATGCGCGAAGTCGTCATCACCGGCAAGAAGATTGGTATGGGTCTGATGGTCACCGAAGACGCGCCGAAGGCACGTTCGACCATCACGGCAGAGGAACTGGAAAAGCAGCGCCCGACCGGCAACGCCTATGAAGCTCTGGAGATGCTGCCGTCCGTGAACAGCTACAACATGGACGCAACCGGCCTGTTCGGTGGCGGCCTGACCCTGCGTGGCTTCAACAGCGACCAGATCGGCGCCACCATCAACGGCGTGCCGGTCAACGACTCGGGCTCGTTCTCGGTCTATCCGCAAGAATACGTCGACCAGGAAAACACCTGCTCGGAATTCGTGACCCAGGGTTCGACCGACGTGGACTCGCCGCAAGTCGGCGCCACCGGCGGTAACTTCGGCATCATCACCTGCAACCCGGAAAACAAGCAGCGCGTCCGCGTGATGCAGACCGTCGGCCAGCTGAACCTGTGGAAGACCTTCGTCCGCTACGACACCGGCCTGTTCTCGGACAAGCGTTCCAAGGCATTCATTTCCTACTCGCGCGCCAAGGCCGACAAGTGGAAGGGTGAAGGCGGCGCGGATCGCGAACACGTCGACGGCGGCTTCAACTACGACTGGGACCGCTTCAACTACATCCACGCGACCATCCTGTGGAATAACGCGAACAACAACAACATCAACAACATCACCCTGGCCGAGCTGAACAAGAACGGCTACGAGTACGACACCACGGCCGTCTTCCCTGGCCATGCCGTGCCGACCAAGGGCAAGGCGGACGTCGACCCGGTCGCGACCCCGACCTTCTACGGCCTGTCGCGCAACCCGTTCAAGAACGCGATCGCTTCGGCCACCGCCAAGTTCCGCCTGGGCCCCGACACCGACCTGAAGATCGTGCCTTACTACTGGTACGGCTTCGGCAACGGTGGTATCCAGCAGCGTTCGCAGAAGGAAAACGCGTTCCTGGGCACCACCATCGGCAGCAACGGCCGCTACAACCTGAATGGCACCGTCGACCTGAACGGCGACGGCGACTTCCTGGACACCGTCGTCGTGGCCAACGCCTCGGTGACCCGCACCAACCGTCCTGGCGTGACCGCTTCGCTGACCCACACCATGGGCGACCACACCATCCTGGGCGGCTTCTGGTACGAGAACGCCAAGCACCGCCAGACCGGCACCATGGTCCCGGTGGACAACTTCGGCAGCTACGACCCGTGGCTGCAGGACGGCGCCATCAAGCGTGCCGACGGCACCCTGTTCCAGAGCCGCGACTGGGTGACCAAGTCGATCGGTTGGCAGGCATTCCTGCAGGACACCGTGTCCCTGCTGGACGACAAGGCGACCCTGAACTTCGGCCTGCGTACCCCGCACCTGAAGCGCGACGTCACCAACAACCTGAGCGAAGGCAACACCTACGGCACCTACCGTATCGCCAAGACCTACAGCTCGGTCCTGCCGCAGCTGGGCGCCCGCTATCGCATCACCAACGACGACCAGATCTTCGCGTCGATCGCCAAGAACATGAAGGCGCCGCCGAACTTCGTGTACGGTAACGCCGGCACCAACGTCCAGTTCGTCAACGGCGTGGCGACCCTGAAGGGCGA
This sequence comes from uncultured Massilia sp., assembly GCA_913778765.1. GTDB lineage: Bacteria > Pseudomonadota > Gammaproteobacteria > Burkholderiales > Burkholderiaceae_D > Telluria. The sequence goes on from CAJYXO010000109.1 coordinate 35,753, forward strand.
CGTGAAGTCGGAAACCTCGTGGAACACCGACATCGGCTACCGCCACCAGGACAACAAGTACATCGCCACCCTGACCGTGTTCGACGTGAACTTCAAGAACCGCCAGGCGACTGCGTTCGACGAATTCACCCAGGCATCGAGCTACACCAACGTCGGCGACGTGCGCAACCGCGGTTTCGAGATCGAAGCGAACAACATGCCGATCAACGGCTGGTCGCTGTACGGCTCGCTCGGCTACCAGAAGAGCGAGATCAAGAACGACCTGCGCATCAGCTCGACCGCAGTGCTGCCGACCGCCGGCAAGGAAATGCCGAACACCCCGCGCTGGAAGGCCGGCCTGTCGCTCCAGTACTCGGTGGGTGAGTTCTATGCTCGCGTGAAGGCACGCGCCACCAGCGAACAGCAGGGCACCTTCGCCAACGACGAAACCGCACCGGGCTACACCACCTTCTCGCTGGACGGTGGCTACAAGTTCGCGGACTACGGCCTGCTGAAGAATCCGAAGCTGCAGTGGAACATCAGCAACCTGACCAACAAGCAGTACCGCAACCCGTCGTCGACCACCGTCACCAACGCGGTCGCCTACCCGGGCATCTCGGCCGGTACGCTGCGTTACTACCTGGGCGCACCGCGCTTCGCATCGGTCACCCTGTCGGTCGACATCTGATGTGAGGCCTGCACCGGCCGCGGCAGTTGAGCGGCCGGCGCAGTTCGCCGATAATGAAAACAGGCCTTCGGGCCTGTTTTTTTTCATACCTGCATTCGTATTGACATTCACATGGTCCTTCGTCCCCGCATTTCCGTCCTGGCGCTCGCGCTCGCATCCCTGATCGCCGGCTGCGCCAGCACCGGCCCCGGCGCGCCCCAGCGTCCTTCCATCGACATCAACCTGGTCGCCCTGAACGACTTCCACGGCAACCTCGAAGCGAGCAAGTACAACTACGCGCCGGCGAGCGGTGCGGAGAAGACCACCATCCAGGCCGGCGGCATCGACCTGCTGGGCGGCGCCATCGCCGCCTTCCGCAAGGAGGACAAGGACCTGCTGTTCGTCGCCGCCGGCGACCTGGTCGGCGCCAGCCCGGCCTTGTCGTCGATGTGGGCTGACGAACCGAGCATCGTAGCGATGAACCGGATGGGCCTGGTTGCCAGCTCGCTGGGCAACCACGAATTCGACCAGGGCAGCAAGGAACTGCTGCGCCAGCAGCACGGCGGCTGCGATTCGCCGAGGCCGAGCAAGGCCTGCCAACTCGCGCCAGGCTTCCAGGGCGCCGGCTTCAGCTACCTGGCCACCAACGTGGTCGACCAGGCCACCGGCAAGAACCTGGTGCCGGGCTGGCGTATCGTCGACGGCAAGGGCGTCAAGGTCGGCCTGATCGGCGCGGTCCTGAAGGACACGCCCTCGGTGGCGGTGGCCTCGGCCATCAAGGGCCTGTCCTTCCTTGACGAAGCGGCATCCATCAACAAGGTGCTGCCCGCCATGCGCGCCCAGGGCGCCCAGGTGTTCGTGGTGCTGATCCACGAAGGCGGCCATACCGGCGAGCCTTTCGATAAAACCTACTGTGACGGCCTGCAGGGGCCGATCGTCGGCATCGTGAAGAAGCTGGACCCGGCGATCCGCCTGGTCATCACCGGCCATTCGCACAAGGGCTATCTGTGCAAGGTCGACGGCCGCGTGGTCACCCAGGCCGACTACGCCGGCCACGTGCTGTCGCGCATCCGCATGCAGGTCGACCCTGGCAGCGGCGCGGTGCGCGATATCGACGTACGCAACGTCGTCATGGCGCCGGGCGCTTATGCTCCCGATCCTTCCCTGACGGCCTACCTGCAGGACGTCCGCGCGCGCAGCACCGCCGAACTGGCCAAGCCGGTCGCCACCATCGCGGCCGCCGGCGCCATGCCGCGCAAGGAAAGCGAAGCCGGCGAATCGCCGCTGGGCGACCTGATCGCCGACGCCGCGCTGGCCGCGACCCGCGAGCAGGGCGTGCAGGTGGCCTTCATGAACCCGGGCGGCATCCGCAAGGATCTCGAAGTGGGCGAGAAGGGCGTGGTCAGCTTCGGCCAGGCCCAGGCCGTGCTCCCGTTCGGGAACACCCTGGTGGTGATGGACCTGACCGGCGCCCAGCTGCGCGCGGCGCTGGAGCAGCAATGGGACCGCCCGGGCGGCGGCCGCTACATGCTGCAGGTCTCGCACAGCCTGTCGTATGCCTGGGACAGCAGCCGCCCGGTGGGCCAGCGCCTGGTGCCGGGCAGCCTGAAGGTGAACGGCGCGGCGGTCGAGGATGCGAAGACCTACCGCGTGGCGGCGAACAACTTCCTGGCCGACGGCGGCGACAACTTCCCGGCGCTGGCCCAGGGCGTGAACCGCTCGGACACCCGGATCCGCGACCTCGACGCGCTGATCGCCTACATGAAACAGCATCCAGACACTGGCGCGGCTTCGCTGGCGGCGCCTCAGCCGCGCATCCGGAAGGTGCGATAATCCAGAGGACGCAGTCCCACCAAGGAATCATCCATGAAAAAACTAGCATGTGTACTCGCGCTGGCAGGCGCCTTCGCCTCGACCGAGGCCCTGGCCTGGGGTAACGACGGCCACCGCGCGGTCGGCGCCATCGCCGACAAACTGATCAAGGGCAGCAAGGCCGAACAGCAGGTCAAAACCATCCTGAACCCGGGCGAGAGCCTGGAGTCGATCGCCACCTGGCCGGACTGCGTGAAGGGCAACTGGTGCGGTCCGCAGACCCCGGACATGATCGAGTACGTGAACGCGAATCCGAAGCACAGCGAGTACCACTACACCGACGTGCCGTTCCAGCTCGATCACTACCATGACGGCGCCGCCGGCACCGCCGACGACGACATCGTGCAGACCCTGAAGCAGGCGATCGCCGTCCTGCAGGGCAAGGACACCCCGGCCACCAACCCGCACAAGTTCAGCAAGCGCCAGGCCCTGATCCTGATCACCCACATGACCGGCGACATCCACCAGCCGCTGCACGTGGGCGCGGCCTTCGTCAACAAGGACGGCAAGTTCGTGGTGCCGAAGACCAAGGCCGAGATCGACGAAACGGCCGTCTTCGATTCGCGCGGCGGCAACAACTTCCTGATGGACGACGAGAAGCTGACCGGCCTGGTCGCCAAGCTGTCCGACGTCATCCCGCCGGAAGAAGCGAAGCCGATCAAGGAAGGCGTGCCGAAGGCGCTGACCAAGCCTTTCCACTCCTACTGGGACACCACCACCGTCAACTACGCCTTCCGCCGCATCAGCACGAAGACGCCGGAAAAGTTCGCGCAGGCGGCGATCGACATGAAGCCGACCGTCGCTGCCTCGACCGGCGACCTGTCGACCTGGCCCTACCAGTGGGCGGACGACGCGCTGGCCGTGTCGAAGCAGGCCTTCGACGGCGTCACCGTCGGCAAGATCACCCCGCAGACCAGCAAGAAGGGCGAGACCTACTACACCTGGAGCCTGGAAGTGCCGCAGAACTACCCGGTGCCGAGCTCCGCGATCGCCAAGACCCAGCTGATCAAGGGCGGGTATCATCTGGCGCAGCTGCTGCAGGCGATCTACCAATAAACGCCGGGCGCTTGCAGCCCCCTTGAAACCGCCGCACGCCGCAGGGTGTGCGGCGGTTTTTTCAAAGACGATTGATGCGACTCTGTCCGATGTCGGTGTAGAGATAAGATGTAAGTTTCTCAGGGATACGGTTTGAAATTTGTCATTCTTGATTGACGTTCTTGATCAGGCGTTTCAAGAATTTATTTTCTTGCTCCAAGAGGCCGTATTTGCACTCGTAGTAAGCCACGTCATAGTCGTGATATCGCGGATTAACCATCGCTGCTTCACTCGCCCATTTCGTCATTGACGCACGACTTAGCTCACAGAATTTTTGCGCATTAAGCTGATTGTGCAAATATTGCCTTAGCAGGACTTTGTTCCTATTTTTCAGTGGAATGGTAGAGGCAAGGTTTTCTGCGAGTCTCACGTTTTCTTTTTTGAGGTCATTAGAAAGACCGTTGAAGCACTCAACATCACCAAATGCGCCCCCCAAATGCTTCAGGCACTCAGGGTCGGTCGAAGCATGGCAGAGACTGGAAATGCAGACAAATGTACAGGCTGCAATTTTAGTGGCTCGCATCATAGACTCCGGATTTAAATAATTTTGCCTCTGCCGCGCGCCTTCCTTCATTGCCGCCGCCGGTCCTGTATTTCTCTATCGTGGCAGGGATCGATTCGTATTTTCCCGAGTTGACAGCGGCGAACAATTTTAATGCACCATGTGCTCCAGTATTGAAGGTCAACGACACCAGTGCATCATATTCCTGTTGATACATCGGAACTTTCACGTTTCTATTGACTGCGTTCTCTGCATCGGCAAGATCCTTCTTCAGCAATTCCTTAGCCTGTTCGTCTGTAATTTTTTTTCCAAGTTTGAGTTTATCCGCTGCCACGACAAGGTGGCCGCACCCGACCGTTGGTAACCCGCGACTGTCCTTGTATACTTCCAAGCTAAAGCCGTTTGTTACCTTTTGGTGCGCAAAATTCTTGCCGTTCATTACTCCGTTTTCCCAGGTTCCAAGAAATGGCAGCAAATTCTCCGAGATTTTCCAAGGCTTTCCAAGACGCGCTGTTGCTCCCGTATTCACGGAGTCAATGGTCGTGTTAGTTGGGCCGGCGACCACGGGTGCCGACTCGCTACTTATTCTCTCAGGCATAAGAGTCCTTAAGCTTCTAAGTGTCCCAGATGTATTTCGATGACATGTGCGTCAGACGTGTAGAATCGCTGCGTTTTGCCCTCATCGTCTGTTTCGCCGTGGATCAGCTCGCCAGATGCCAATTTTGCCGTGTAATAGGTGCCAGCAAGCGGTCGGCCATCTCCTCCAAGCAGCAGAAATTGTTCGTCATACGCCTGTCGAGCTGATGAGCTGACGCCTGCGGTATTTCCCACCCACTGACCGTTATGGTCCTGTGTAAAGCCGGAAGGAATCGCTTCGCCGCCTTCAGTTCCGACTCCGTCGATGCCGTTGAGAGTGGAATAAATAGGGCACCCGCCGCTGGTCTTCATACCGTGGATAACCCGACTGTGTCCGTTGGCGAGCGTGGAACGTGAGAACCCTTCTGCAATTACGCAGTTCTTGCGACAGGCCATGCGAGCACCTTGAAAACCGTATGGCACGCCGCGGCCGGTGCAGGTACTGAGGCCCTCCGCAACCTTGCCGCCACAAGCGGCGTTATCGCCTTCGCGAACCCAGCCGATGATATTCATGCATCGTCCTCCGTTGGTGTCATGTCACCCGATCGAAGCAACTTTGGTATGCCATCGTCGCTGGCATACTCTTGGATTCGCGCAGAACTTTGCGTGGTCTTGGCGCCAGGCGTGGCGGAGGGCATGCCAAATACCTCGAAGAAGCGAGAGGGACGTGGCTTGTCAATTGGGATGTTCAATGAATCTAGAAGAGGCGTTTCTTAAGAAAACTATTTCAACGAATATGTCATTCTGGACATAAGCATGAGTTGAGGCTTGTCAACCTTAGTGAAAGCGCGCCCTTGGTGAGAAAGCATCGTTAGAATGTCGGCAATCTTATCTTTTGGTTCACCATGCGCACATTCTCCTTCCTCGCCCTCGCGGCCGCCTCCCTCCTGCCCGGCCTCGCCGCCGCCCAGGCCCAACCTACCGAGCGCAACCTGCCGCTGTGGGAAGCCGGCATCGGCGCCGCCGCCTTCAGCACGCCGGCCTACCCGGGCGCGGACGACCGCAACCACCGGGTGCTGGCCCTGCCTTACCTGATCTACCGCGGGCGCGTCTTCCGCGCCGACCAGAACGGCATCGGCGCGCGCCTGCTGAATACGGACAAGGTCGAATTCGACGTCGGCTTCGCCGGCTCGCTGCCCGCGCATTCGGACGACGTCGAGGCGCGGCGCGGCATGCCGGACCTCGGCACCCTGGTCGAGTTCGGGCCGCGGGTGAAGTACAAGTTTGCCGACCTGGGCGAGCAGGGCAGGCTGCGCTTCGAGCTGCCGCTGCGCGCCGTGATCGAGGCCAGGAGCGGCGTGCGGCGCCAGGGCTGGACCATGGAACCGCGGCTGGTGTGGGAAAAGCGGGGAGAGGCGGCGCGCTGGACCATGGAAGCCCAGCTGGGCGCGGTATTCGGCGACGCGCGCATCAACCGCTATTTCTACGAGGTGGCGCCGCAGTACGTCACGGCCGAGCGTCCGGCCTACCAGGCGGAGAGCGGTTTGATGCTGGTGCGGACCGGCTTGTTCGGCACCTACAAATTGCATCCCGGCCTGCGCCTGTTCGGCTTCGTCCGGTATGAAACCTATTCGGGGGCGGCGAACCAGGACAGTCCGCTGATGAAAAAAAATACCGGCGCATCGGCCGGTATCGGTTTTGCCTGGACCTTCGCGCGCTCGCAGGAGCGCGCCCGCGCGGCAGAGTGAATGCGAATCGTGGGCTCCCCGAGCCCACGCATGCATCAACGCGACTTGACGAACGGCTTGCCGATCGCCTTCGGCGCCACCGACTTGGCCATCAGGCCGGCCAGCACCACCACGGTCACCACGTACGGGATCATCTGGATCAGCGAGCCCGGGATGCGGCCCACCACCGGCAGGTCGACGCCTTCGAGCTGGATCTGGATCGCGCCGAACATGCCGAACATCAGGCAGCCCAGCACCGTGTAGATCGGCCGCCAGTTGCCGAACACCAGCGCGGTCAGGGCCAGGTAGCCGGCGCCGGCCGACATGTCGCGCAGGAAGAAGCCGCTCTGGACGATCGCCAGGTAGGCGCCCGAGAAGGAGCACAGCACGCCCGCCACGAACATGGCCAGGTAGCGGGTGCGCGCGACCGAGACGCCGGCGGCATCGGCCGCGTGCGGGTTCTCGCCGCAGGCGCGCAGGCGCAGGCCGAAGCGGCTGTGGTAGACCACCCAGTGCACGACGGGCACCAGCAGGAACGCCAGGTAGACCAGCACCGACTGGCCGCCGATCACGTGGCCGTACAGCCAGCCGATGAAGGGGATGCCGTCCATCGCGGCGGTGCCGGGGAAGACGACGTCGGTGAGGCGCGCGGCGCCCAGGTCCGGGGTGCGGCCGCCCTGCTGGAAGAAGAACTGGGCCAGCACGAAGGTCAGGCCGCTCATCGCGATGTTGATGGCGATGCCGCACACCAGCTGGTTGCCCTTCTGGGTGATGGCGACGAAGGCCTGGACCATGGCCAGCGCGCTCGAAACGGCGATGCCTGCCAGGATGCCGTACCACGGGTTCTGGGTCGTGTAGGCGACGGCGGCGGAGACGAAGGCCGAAGCCAGGATCTTGCCCTCCAGGCCGATGTCGACCACGCCGGAGCGTTCGGCGAACAGGCCGGCCATCGCGGCGAACATCAGCACCGGCGCGTTGCGGATCGTCGAGACGACGATGCTGGCGAGATGAAGGTCTTCCATTATTTATTCCCTTTGCCGAGATTGACCAGTTTCAGGACCGCCGGCGCATAGAAGTTTTCCATCGCGCCGCAGAACAGGATGATCAGGCCCTGGATGAAGATGAAGGTCTCCTGCGGGATGTTCGGTTTTTCCAGCGAAAGGTCGAAGCCGCCCTGGATCAGCGCGCCGAACAGCACCGACGACAGGAAGATGCCGACCGGGTTCTGGCGGCCCATCAGCGCGATCGCGATGCCCACGAAACCCGCGCCGGCCGGGAAGTTCAGCGACAGGTAATGCGTCGAGCCCATCACCGAGTTGACGGCGGCCAGGCCGGCCAGCGCGCCCGACACCAGCATGGTGACGATGATGGTCCGGCTGATCTTCACGCCGGCGTAATGGGCGGCGTGCGCGTTCAGGCCGGTGGCGCGCAGCTTGTAGCCCCACGAGGAGCGCCACACCATCACGCCATAAATGACGAGGGCCACGATCGCCAGCGGGAAGCTGATGTTGAGCGGGGTGTCGCCCAGCGCCGGGAACCAGCCGTTCAGCAGCGGCAGGGCGGCGGCGTCGGAGAACACGCGCGAGGCCGGATTCTGCTCGCCTTCCGGGATCATGTACTTCACGATCAGGAAGTTCATCAGGCTGGCGGCGATGAAGTTGAACATGATGGTCGTGACCACCACGTGGCTGCCGCGCCTGGCCTGCAGGTAGCCCGGCAGGAAGGCCCACAGGCCGCCGAACAGGGCCGCGCCCAGCATGCCGACGGGGATCAAGAGCCAGGCCGGCAGATGCGCGTCGAAGGCCAGCATGGCCAAGGTCAGGCCAAGGCCGCCGACATACATCTGGCCTTCGGCGCCGATGTTGAAGAGGCCCGCCTGCATGGCGATCGAGACCGCCAGGCCGGTGAAGATGAAGGTCGAGGCGTAGAACAGCGTGTAGGCCAGTCCTTCCGGATTGACGATCGCGCTGTTGATCAGGATCTGCATCGATTCCAGCGGGCTCTCGCCCAGCAGGTGGATCACCAGCGCCGCGACCAGCAGCGCCGACAGCAGGTTCAGGATGGGCAGGACGAAACCCGTGGCCCAGCGAGGTAGTTCAGTGGTCTTCATGTTATGACTTGTGCAAGCCGCCCATCAGCAAGCCGATGCGCGTGGTATCGAATTCTTCGATCGGGAGAATGCCGGTGATGCGGCCGCCCGACATCACGAGGATGCGGTCGGCCAGCGCGCGCACTTCTTCCAGTTCCACGGAGGACAGCAGGATCGCCACGCCTTCGTCGCGCAGGCGCAGCAGCTGGGTGTGGATACTCTCGATGGTGCCGATGTCGACGCCGCGGGTCGGCTGGCCGACCAGCATCATCTTCGGTTTGGCCGCCACTTCGCGCGCGATCACGACCTTCTGCTGGTTGCCGCCCGAAAGGAGGCCGATGCGCAGGTCGGGATTGTTCGGGCGGACGTCGAAGGCCTGCATCAGGCCGGCGCAGCGCTGGGCGATCTTCTTGAAGTCGAACAGGCCCCAGCGGTTCTTCACATGGTCCTGGTAGCCGAACACGGTGTTCTGCATGACCGAGAAATCCTTGATCACGCCGTCGCGCAGGCGGTCTTCCGGCACATGGCCGATGCCCAGTCCGCGGAAGGTCGCGGGCAGGCCGTCGGCATTCGAGCGGCCGGCGAAGGGCAGGTCCCGGCCGAGGAATTCGACCTTGCCGGAAGTCGGCAGGCGCATGCCGGACAGGATCTCGAGCAGCTCGCTTTGGCCATTGCCGGACACGCCGGCGATCGCCACGACCTCGCCCGCGCGCAGGCTGAAGTCGATGTCGGACAGCAGGGCCACGCCGTTGGCGTCCTTCAGCTGCAGGTTCGAGACCTTCAGCACTTCGGCGCCCGGATGGTAGGCGGCGCGCGGCAGCTCGCTCTGGATCGGACGGCCGACCATCATGTTGGCCAGCTGCTCCTTCGAGGTGTCAAGCGTCTTGACGGCGCCGACCACGCGGCCGGCGCGCATCACCGTCACCTCGTCGGTGATGTCCATGATCTCCTGCAGCTTGTGGGTGATCAGGATGATGGTCTTGCCCTGTTCCTTGAACAGCCGCAGGATCTCGAACAGCGACGCGGTTTCCTGGGCGGTCAGGACGGCGGTGGGCTCGTCCAGGATCAGGATCTCGGCGCTGCGGTAGATCTGCTTGAGGATCTCGACGCGCTGCTGGGCGCCCACGGACAGGTCGTGGACGGTGGCAAGCGGGTCGACGTCGAGGCGGTAGCGTTCGCAGATCTCGCGCAGCTTCGCTTCCACGGCGCCGCGCTTGGCGGCCAGCTTGAAGCCGCCTTCATTGCCGAGCATGACGTTGTCGAGCACGGTCATGTTCTCGACCAGCATGAAGTGCTGGTGCACCATGCCGATGCCGAGCGCGATGGCTTCATGGCTGCTGCGGATGTCGCGCGCCTGGCCGTCGATCAGGACCTGGCCGCTGTCGGCGTTGTAGTAGCCGTACAGGATGCTCATCAGGGTCGACTTGCCGGCGCCATTTTCGCCGATCACGCCATGGATCGAGCCTTTGGCGATCGAGAAGCTGACGTCGGCATTCGCCTGCACCGCCCCGAAGGCTTTGCTAATGTTGCGAAATTCTACGGCTGGCTGCATAGCGATCTGGTGTCAGTAAATATTGGAAGCATTCATTCAAAAGCGCGCCGCGCCGGTTTTTTATGCCGGCGCGGCGCGCTTGAAGCAGGGATTGATTGGACGATTACTGCGGGCAGGAACCGGCGGCGCGGTAGTCCACCACCTTGATCTTGCCGCTGACGATGTCGGCCTTGGCCTGGTTCACGCGCTTTTCCATGGCCGCCGAAACGACGGCGCGGTTGCTCTTGTCCAGTGCCCAGTCGACGCCGCCTTCCTTCAGGCCCTTGTAGGTGATGCCCGAGCCATACTGGCCGTTCTTCGCCATCATCAGGGCGTCGTAGGTGGCGTTGCCGACGTTCTTGACCATCGAGGTCAGGACCGAGCCCGGCTGGATGTCGTTCTGGTTGGAGTCGACGCCGATCGCCAGCTTGCCCTTGGTCTTGGCCATCTGGAGCACGCCCAGGCCCGAACCGCCGGCCACGGCGAACACCACGTCGGCGCCGCGGTCGAACTGCGCACGCGCCAGTTCGCCGCCCTTGGCCGGATCGTTCCAGGCCGCGGCGGTGGTGCCGACCATGTTCTGCTGCACGTCGATCTTCGGATTGACGGCCTTCGCGCCCTGGGCATAGCCGCACTCGAAGGCGCGGATCAGCGGACTGTCCATGCCGCCGACGAAGCCGATCTTGCCCGACTTGGCAGCCATCGCGGCGGCCACGCCGACCAGGTAGGAGCCTTCCTGTTCCTTGAACAGGATCGAGTTGACGTTCTTGCCGTTGGCGGTGCCGTCGATCAGGACGAAGTGCACGGCCGGGAATTCGGCGGCGACCTTCTGCACCGCCTGGGTCTGCGAGAAGCCGACCGAGATGATCAGGTCCAGCTTCTTGCGGGCCAGGCCGCGCAGCACCTGCTCGGCCTGCGTATCGCTGCTGGCCTGGGCTTCGAAGACGTTGATGCCGTTCTGTTTCTTGAAGCGCTCAATGCCTTCGGCCGCCGACTGGTTGAACGACTTGTCGAACTTGCCGCCGGCGTCGTAGACGATGCCCAGCTTCGGCGCGCCTGCTGCTGCAGCGGCGCTGCCGGCGACGCACAGCGCCGCGATCGTCATACTGAGTTGCTTGAATTTCATGTATTTGGCTCCTGGAATCCTGATATTGTACCCGGCACAACGGTTGCAATGGGAGGCGGCAAAGCAAGGACCAGTCCTCCGCGGCACTGCTGCCAGCGGATTGTGTCAAAAATCTCTTGTAACTTGAGTGAAGATTTGTATCGCGATTGCGAAGACCTTCGCAGCGCAGCTTTGCAAACTATGCATCAGCCCGTTTATTCGTGGCAAATACGATTTTACTTCGCAATTTATTTAGTTGAAATATAAATAGTGCTACTTTTCATGTGTTTCTAACAGAAAACCACAGGTAGCGGGCCGGAGATTGGCGCCTGCGTAATGACGCCGTAAGGACAGCGCGGGCTTATTTGCCGGACAGGGGATGGTCCGCCGTGGCGGCCAGCACGGGCAGGGGCGCCAGCCCTGGCACCGCGATCGGCGCGGCAGGCAGCGTGACGAGGGCGGACGGCGCCGGGATCGGATCTGCCGGCGCGGGCAGGAGCGGCGTCGGCATGCCGTCGATGGCAAGCGGCGCGACCTCCGCGATGGCCGGCGCGGGAATCGGCGCCGACGAGGCCGCCGCCTCGGACAGCGGCTTGGCGAACTGTGCCGTAAGGAAGTTGGCGACGCGGCTCTGCGTGCCTTCCAGATAGGGGATGTTCATGTGGTCCGAGTCGGGCACGATGTCGTCGCCGCACAACTGGGCCAGCTTGGCGACCAGCTGGTCGGTATGCGAATGCGGCACCACGTCGTCGCTGGCCGCGCGCAGCACGTAGGTCGGCGCCTTCAGGGCCGGCGCATACTTGATCGACTCGAAACGGTGGCGCAGCATGTACTCGATCGGCATCACGCGGAACTTGCGCTTGGCGATGGCCAGGATCGAATCGTAGGGCGTGATCAGGACCACCGAGTGCGCCGGGCGTTCCTTCGCCACCTGCACCGCCACGCCGGAACCCAGGCTGCGCCCGACCACGGCGATGCGGCGCGCGTCCACGTGGGCGCGTGCGGCCATCCAGTCGAACAGCATGCAGCCGTCTTCGACCATCTGGATTTCGGCGGGGACGCCATGCGATTCGCCGTAGCCGCGGTAATTCACCGCCAGCACGGCCATGTTCGGGAACAGCTTGCCGGCATCGCGCACGACCCACGACACTTCCTCGGAGCGGCCGCCGAAGTAGACGACGGCCGGATGGCGGCCGGGAATCTTCGGCGTCATCAGCCAGCCGGACAGGCGGGTGCCGTCGGCGGCGCGCAGCACCACGGGGCGGGTGCGGTGGCCGCTGCTGCGCGGGCTCTGCACTTCGCGCTCGACGGTCGGATTGAACACCAGGCGGCGCTGGTTCGCGGCGACCGCGGCCGTGAGGCCCAGCCACAGCATGCTGGCAAAGCCAGCCATTCCCGCCGCTACTTTTTTCCGAGTGTCCATGTGTTCTAGTCTAACTGTGACAACCGATCCTTATCTGTGCGTTGAGGTACAAAGCAGAGATGGTGCGTCAAATCGGTGCAATGAGTTGCTATGATGCAACAATACCATGGCCAGCGATTCCGTGCAGGGAAGGCGGCTGGGTGAAGCCAGCAGTTAGACCGGTGGGGTAGGTGAACCGTTCACCGGGATTTGATCGGTAGCGACATCGTCGACGAGCTGAAACCTCCCGGTCTGGCCCGGCAGCAGGCGCGGATGGGGCAGGCACTGGCAGACGCACAGGTCATTTTCCAGGGCCACCTGCTTGCCGTTGAACTGCTCCGCCACCCGTGGGCCGATGCACTGGATGCGGCCGGTCGTGCCGCAGCCATGACATTGGATGTCATCGCCTTCCAGCGCCATCCGCACGCCGTCGATGGACAGCAGCGATGTCGCCGATGTGACAAGGCCATCGGCAGTCGTGCGCGCACCCAGGGTGATATGATGGCGTTTCATCCGTCACCAGATTCTGTTGTGGAGAATTTAACATTTACATGGTGCCAGCCGCCTGGCGCCATCACGTTGCTCTATTCGGGATGAAGGATATGAGCTTTAACGGAGACAACGTGCACTACCTGCTGATGTACGAACTGGCGCCCGACTACCTGGCGCGCCGCGGCGAATTCCGCAACGCACACCTGAAGCTGGCCTGGGAGGCCGAGCAGCGCGGCGAGATCGTCATCGCCGGCGCCCTGGCCGATCCCGCCGACACCGCCGTCCTGCTGTTCACCGGCGACTCGCCGGAAGCCGCCGAACGCTTCGCCAAAGCGGATCCCTACGTCACCGAGGGTCTGGTGAAGAGCTGGCGGGTGCGTCCCTGGACCACGGTGGTCGGCAAGGACGCCAGCACCCCGGTCAAGCCGGCATAATCCTTACTTGGCCGGCAGCAGCTTCACGACGATGTTATGCGTGGTGATGGCGAACGAGCCGTCCGGCGCGCGCGCCACGCCGATCGGCCGGTCCAGGCTGCCGGGTAGGGTGCCCAGCACGATGTCCTGGTGGCCGGGCGTGCCGGCGATGGTGCTGGTGACGTTGTCCAGGTTGATGCGGCGGATGGTGGCGTTGTCGGTGTCCGCGATGTACAGGTCGTTGCCCTCGACCGCGATGCCGCTGGGCGCGCACAGCCGCGACACGCTGGTGCTGCCGTCCACCGAGCCGCACAGGCCGGCCTGGCCGGCCAGCGTCGACACCTTGCCCTCCTTGTCGATCATGCGGATCGTCGAATTGCCGGTGTCGACCACGTAGACGTTGCCCCACTGGTCGACGTCGATGTCTTCCGGCTTGCAGAAGCGGGCCACGTCGCCGCGCCCGTTGGCGCTGCCGCACACGCCCGGCGAGCCGGCCACGGTGCTGACGTTGCCGCTGGCGTCGATGCGGCGCACCGTGTGGTTGCCGGTGTCCGCGATCCACAGATTGCCCCACTGGTCCAGCGCGATCCCTTTCGGATTGCAGAATTGCGCCGAACGCTCGCGCCCGTCGGCGCTGCCGCAGGTGCCGTTGCCGGCCAGGCTGGTGACGACGCCCGCCGCCGTGATCTTGCGCACCGCCGAGTTGCCGGTATCGGTCAGGTAGACGTTGCCGGCGGCATCGGTGTCGAGCCGGCTGGGTGCGTTGAAGCGCGCCGCGCCGCCGGCGCCGTCCGCATAGCCGACCGCGCCGGTGCTGCCGGCCAGCGTGGTCACCACGCCCTGCGGCGTGACCTTGCGGATGGTGGCGCTGGCCGGTTCCGCCACGTACAGGTTGCCGGCCTTGTCGGCGGCCAAACCTTCCGGCGCGTTGAAGCGCGCCGCCGGCCCGGTGCCGTCCTTCGAACCCGAACACACGCCGCAGATGTCCCCGGCAATGGGGTAAAGCCCGGTCGCAGTCTGGGGATGGTCCGGCCACTTCGGCCAGTCCGGGTGGTTGGGCCAGGGGTAGTCGTCGTACCAGACATAGCCGAACCCGACCCCGACATCGCCTCCGCAGCTGGAAAGACCGAGGGCGGCCAGCAGGGCGGTGCAGCGCAGTAGCGATTTCATGAACGTGTCTCCCGAGGTGACTCTCATCGATAATGCGCCGAGCATAGGCGGGCGGGCGCGTTTCAAGCCTGCGCGCACGCAAGGCAGAAAGGTCGAGTTCATGCAGGTCGCGTATTGCTGACTTAAAAGCGACGCCAGCGCGGACTTCGGTGGCAAATCTCATCCATTCGTAGCGCGCCTACTGCTGAGGTAATATCTCCCGGCTAATAAACTCAGCTGGAGACCCATGCACACCGCCGTCAACCTGTGGCCGCTGCTCGGCATTGCCGTCGTCGTCGTTGGATTTTTGCTGCGCGCCAATCCGGTGCTGGTGGTGATCGCCGCGTGCGGCGCGACCGGCATGGCGGGCGGCTTTTCGCCCGAGCATTTGCTGGAATCCCTGGGCGCGGCTTTCGTCAAGACGCGCAACCTGCCGCTGATCCTGCTGCTGCCGCTGGCGGCGATCGGCCTGCTCGAGCGCGCCGGCCTGAAGGAGCATGCCCAGGCCAGCATCGCCAGGATCCACGGCGCCACCACCGGACGCCTGCTGACGGTCTACCTGCTGGTGCGCGAACTCGCCGCCGCCTTCGGCCTGACCAGCCTGGGTGGCCATCCGAACATGGTGCGGCCGCTGGTCGCGCCGATGGCGGAAGCGGCCGCCGAAGCGCGCGGGGTCGAGCTCGACGAGGCGATGCGCCAGCGCATCCGCGCGATGAGCGCCGCCACCGACAACGTCGGCCTGTTCTTCGGCGAGGACATCTTCGTCGCCTTCGGCGCCATCGTGCTGATGCAGACGATCCTGCGCGCCGAAGGGCTGGAAGTCGATCCGCTGCACATGGCGCTGTGGGGCATTCCGACCGCCGTGACGGCGTTCATCATCCACGCCTGGAACCTGCGCCGGCTGGACGCCCGCATCATGAAGGGGCGGCCATGATCCTCGCGCTCGACGATTTCTACATCCTGGTCGGCCTGCTGTTCGCGGCGACGGCCATCATGAACCTGCGCGACCGCGGCAACCCGCGCCGCGTCACGACCGCGCTGTTCTGGGGCCTGTACGCGCTGCTCTACCTCGCGGGCGGACGCATGCCGCCGGCCGTCACCGGCCTGCTGATGGTGGCGATGGCGCTGGTGGCCGGCGCCGGCCTGGTCAAGGGCGGCAAGGCGGCCTTGCCGCCGGAGGAGGCGCGGCGCGCGAATGCGGCCCGTCTCGGCCACAAGCTGCTGGCGCCGGCGCTGGCGATCCCGGTGGTGACGATGATCGGCTCGACCCTGCTGAAGGACGTGACGATCGATGCCAGGCCGCTGCTCGACCCGAAGAACCTGACCCTGGTGAGCATGGGCTGCGGCGCCATCGTCGCGCTGGCGCTGGCCTGCCGGTTCACGCGCGCGACGCCGCTGCAAGGCGTGCGCGAGGCGCGGCGCCTGATCGACGCGATGAGCTGGGCCGTGGTGCTGCCGCACATGCTGGCCGTGCTCGGCCTGCTGTTTTCCGAAGCCGGCGTCGGCAAGGCGGTGGCCCACATCACCACCTCCTACATCGACATGGATTCGCGCCTGGTGGCCTGCGCCGCCTTCTGCATCGGCATGGCCCTGTTCACGGTCGTGATGGGCAACGGCTTCGCGGCTTTTCCCGTCATCGCGGGCGGCATCGGGATTCCGATCCTGGTGGGGGTGTATCATGCGAATCCGGCCGTGATGGCGGCGATCGGCATGTTCAGCGCCTATTGCGGCACCCTGATGACGCCGATGGCCGCCAACTTCAACATCGTGCCCGCGGCCCTGCTCGAGCTGCACGACAAGAACGCCGTGATCAAGGCCCAGCTGCCGACCGCGCTGCCGCTGCTGCTGGCGAATATCGTCCTGCTGTACTTCCTGATGTATCGATGATCAAAATGAAGACTGTCCTGCTGACCGGATTCGATCCCTTCGATGGCGCCGCCATCAATCCTTCGTGGGAAGCCGTGCGCCGGCTGGATGGCTGGTCCGGCGATGGGGAAGGCGCAGCCTTCCGGGTCGTGGCGCGCGAGCTGCCCTGCGTGTTCGGGCGCTCGATCGAAGCGCTGCTCGGATCGGTCGACGCGCTGCGTCCCGACATCGTGATCGCGGTCGGCCAGGCCGGCGGACGGCCGGAGATCTCGATCGAGCGCATCGCCATCAACGTCGACGATGCGCGCATCGTGGACAACGCCGGGCAGCAGCCGGTGGACGTGCCGATCGTGCTCGACGGCCCGGCGGCCTATTTCACGACACTGCCGATCAAGGCCATGGCGGCGGCGATCCGGGAGCAGGGCATCCAGGCCGGCGTGTCGCAGACGGCCGGCACCTTCGTGTGCAACCACGTGTTCTACGCGCTGATGCACCACCTGCGCGGCCTGCCGGTCAAGGCCGGCTTCATCCACGTGCCTTTCCTGCCGGAGCAGGCGGCGGCCTGGCCGGTGCAGCCGACGGCGTCGATGACGCTGGACGAGATCGTGGCGGGCTTGCGGGTGGCGGTGGAGGTGGCGGTGGGGGTGGAGCTTGACGTGGTGCTGGCGGGTGGGGCGACGCATTAGCGTACCCGGGCGCCGACCGCTGCCCGGGTAAGCCGGTTCAGATCATGCTGCTCTTGAAGTCATCGACCATCGCCAGCGAGTCGACGGGTTCTTCCATGCCGGTGCTGAAGGCTTGCGGTTCCCACGACAGGTCACGCATGACGGCGGCGATGCGCGGGTTGAAGTCGTCGTAGATCCCCATCACCGTGGTGTTGATCCAATCGTTGAGGTAGCCGTTGGCCGCGATGCCGCCGACGGCGAGCAGCACGACACCGACGCCGGTGCCGAGGGCCAGGGCGCCGGTCACGCCGACGATCGCCATTTCGGTGGCGGTCGTCACCGCGGCCGCGGCGCCGACCCGCACGGCGCTGGAGGCGATGGCGCGGTAGGGATCGCGCGCCTGCATCAGGTCCTGGGTCAGCACCAGCAGTTCGATCGTGACCTGCACCGGCGTCGCCACGCCCTGGTAGGTCTTCCACGCGGTCGACAGCAGGTTCCCCTTGCCCGACCGTTCCGCGACGCCGGCCAGCACCTTGATCTGCTCCTTCGGCGCCAGTTTCTCGTAATTGCCGCCGTTGTCGACCGCCTTGACCAGGTAATCCAGGCTGCGCTTGTCCGGCTGCGGTATGTTGAGCCAGTTGTTCAGGCGGACCCTGGTCGCCTTGAAGGCATCGCTGACAAGCTTGGCGGATTCCCGTGCGTACTGCGCCTGCATGGTCTGGCGCGTGCTGTTGCGGAAGTCGACCGCGTCCTGGGCCAGCTTGCGCGCCTTGGCGACGTCGTCGCCGGCCGCGCGGATCTGGCTGGCGACATCCGCGGCGTTCTTGCGCACCGCGCCGAGGTATTGCATGCGCAGGTCGAGCGACTTGACGTTGCGCAGCGCCCCCAGCAGGTTGGCCTTGGCGTACTTCCTGTAGTCGAGGTACTTGTCCCGCATCGGCGCCGTCAGGTCCGGCCGGTCGAGGGCGTCGACCAGCTCGCGCGTCGTCTGCTGGGTGCGCGACAGCAGCCTGGCCTGGCGCAGGCATTCGCCCGGCGTCAATGGCGCATTCAGCAGCAACAGCCATTCACGCCGCAGGAAAATGTCGATGTCGGCGGTGAGGTCCTCGTCGGAGGGGATCGACATGTTCATCGTTGGCCTATTTCAGCGTGTCGGTACGGCCGATGGTGATGTCGGTGATGGGGCTGGTGCCGGCGGCGGTCAGCACCGCGACCCGGTACACGGCGTCGTCGCCGGTCCCGGGCCCCGAAGCCTTGCACGATGCCGCAGCCTTGTTGGTCCTTTTGTGCACCTCGTCGCGCTGCGCCTGCTGGTCCCAGTATTGCGGTTTCCGGATCTCGCCGTAGACCGTGTTCTTGTGGCCCCGGATCGAGCCATCGAAATAAGGGACGTCCCATCCGCAGAACAGGTCGGCGGTGGCGGTGTGATAAACCACACCGCCGGCGACCCCTTCCATGCTGCCGGTGTGGACGACCAGCGCCAGCGACCACTGGCCGTTTTCGATGATCGTGTCGAACGGATATTTCCAGCTATTGCCGCGCACGTGAAAATCGCCGCGCAGGAACAGGCGCTCGCCGGAGGCATTGAAGATACGGATCAGGGTCGACGCGCCGACGCCGTACTCGTCCTTCATCCCGTTGATGACCTTCATCACCTCGGCATCGGTGGCCGAGCGCTGTTCGAGCGCGTAGGAGGACAGCATTTTGGACGTGATGTCGTCCTTCTCGTACCGTGGATCGGTACGCAGGAGGGACGGGGTGACTGCAGAACCGAGAAGCATGGTGATCTCCGGGCCTTAGGCGTTGTGATTGGGGTTCGGGAACTGTTTCGACGTGGTGTAGATGCCGTCGACGATGACGTTCTTGCCGGCATGGCCACGGTGGATGGTCGCGACCCGACCCCCGAAGCCGACCGACAAAGGACGTCCCTGGCTGCCGCTTTTGCCGTCGAACAGGCCGACCATCGTGTCCTTGCCCGTGGTAAGCCAGTGCGCGGCGACGTTCGATTCTTCGCCCTTGTACGCGATCGCGAGGTTGCCCCAGACGACGCTGCCGTTGACCGGCATGGCTTGCGCGACGATCACGCTCCATTGCCCTGGATCGAGGAAGAGATCCGGCGGGTATTTCCAGAGCGCGGAATCATTGGTATAGGATTTTTCTTCCAGCCACAGGCGTTCGCCGCTGCCGTTGTACAGGCGCATGGCCAGGAATCCATTCCCTGCTTCCTTGAGCATGGAATTCACGTGGCGCATGAGTTCGAGGTCGCGCAGTCCCCGGCGTTCCATCGCGATGGCCGCCAGATCCTCGGAGGTGATATCTTTCGACCCGTTGAAACGCGGATCGAGCTTGACTTGCTCTTTGACGATCGGTGTCGCAAACAACATGGATTTTTCCTTGCAAGTATGAAGTGGATGGGGAAACGGTCCCCAAGCTCTGCACTAAAATATTGCCAATAGGAAATTACACCTGTTGTCGCGACGAGTAAACGAAAAATTCACATTTCAGCACAGGCGTTGTTTGTTGAACTCAATCGCCCAAGCCTTTTTGCAGGAGCTCGGCCACCAGTGCGTTCATGTCGACCCCGCGTTCCCGCGCCAGGGCCTGCAGCTGCTTGACCAAGTCGCCGTTGAGCTTGACCGCGAACGGGACCAGTCCCAGCGCGCGGTCGCGCTCGCGCTGTTCGCGGCGGTCGGGCGGCTGTTCTCCGGCCACGCTGGAAGGGAGGGCGCGCGGGCCCGGCTGGTGCTGCAGTTTCTTGGCGTCGGCTTTCGCCAGGTCGGTTCGTCGCATCGTAATGCTCCCAAAAGATTTTAGGAGCGCATTCTACCTCCGCGCCGCCGCACGGCAAGGCCCGGCAACAGGCCGGCAGGCAGCAAGACCAGCGCGGGCGGCTCGTCGACCGGCGGCGGCGAGATCGCGAAGCGGGTCTGGTCGGTCCACAGGTAGACGGTGTCCGAGATGTTGAATGGCGGCCGGTAGCCGGTCTCGCCGTGGAAGCGCAGGCTCTGGCCCGTGATGGTCCTGGTGGCGCTGAATGCGGCTTCGTCCGAGCAAGCCCATTCGGCGTCGAAGAAGAGTTGCCCGCTGCCGAGCTCGTAGCGGAAGGCTTTCAATGCGCACCAGGCGCCGTAGCAGCCGGTGTAGGGGCTCTCGAGATAGCTGTGGCCGTTCCACCGGAAGGTGTCGAGTTCATCGAGTGAAATCGTGCCGTCGCGGTTCGCGTCATCGCCGCGGGCAGGGCCATGCCGGCGCAGGCCGCGAACAGGATCGGCAACACGGGTGTGCACATGATCGGCTCCTCCGCCGCGTTCGCGCGGCCATGGAGACAGCCTAGACCAAAGCGGCGCCGTCCGCCATCCGCACAGGAGCCTGTTGGAATCCGGCCACGACAGTGAGCGCCTTTATTCGCCTGCCGGATTCACGATCTTGAGGAAGGCCCGCACCACCGGCGCATCGTCCTGGATCGGATAAGTGATGTACAAATTGGCCGACGGCGCATTCCCCAGGATCGGCAGGAAACGCACGCCGGGCCAGCCGATCCGCCCGGTGGTCTGCGGCATCAGCGCCACGCCCAGTCCCGCACCGACCATGGCCAGCAGCGTTTGGGGCTCGGCCGCTTCCTGGAAGATGGTCGGCTGGAAGCCGGCGTTGACACAGCACTGGATCAGGTAGCGCGGCTCGGCCGACTGGTCGAGGTGCAGGGTCAGCAGCGGCTCGCCGGCGATGTCGGTGAGGTCGATGTATTCCCGGCTCGCGAGCGGGTGCTGGGCATTCACGGCCACGCAGTAGTTCTCCTGGAAGCACAGGTCCTGGCGCAGGCTGGCGTGCTTCAGGTCTTCCTCTTCGCGCTTCGGTTCGCGCCAGAAGCCGACGTCGATCTGCTTGCCGCGCAGTGCTTCCCATTGCTCGTCCGGGCCGAGTTCGTGGATGGTCCAGCTCACGCGCGGGAACTGGCTCTGGAACTGCTCGAGCAGGCTCGGGATCGGGCCCCACATCGCCGAGCCGACGATGCCCACGCGCAGGCGGCCGACTTCGCCGCGGTCGATCTGGCGGATCGTGTCGACCGCGATCCGCATCCGCCCCAGCAGATCGGAGGCTTCCTGCATCAGGGCCTTGCCGGCCACCGTCAGTTCGAAGCTGCGCGTGGTGCGCGCGAACAGGCGCACCCCCAGTTCGCTCTCCAGCTTCATGATCTGCTGCGAAAGCGGCGGCTGCGAGATGTGCAGGCGCTCGGCGGCGCGGCTGAAGCTTTTCTCTTCGGCCACCGCGAGGAAGTATTTCAGCTGCTTCAGGTCGATCGACATGGGCGTCCGTCAGGTGTCAGTGGGTCGCGTGCAGGGCCACGGCCAGCCTGGCGCCGACCAGGGCGTTGTGCTTGACCAGCGCGATGTTGGTGACGAGGCTGCGGCCATCCGTCAGTTCCTTGATGCGCGCCAGCAGGAAAGGCGTCACCAGCTTGCCCTTCACGTCCTGTTCACCGGCTTCGCGCAGGGCCTGGGCGATGATGGCGTCGATTTCTTCATTGTGCATCGCCGACGCTTCCGGCACCGGATTGCTGACCACCACGCCGCCGTCCAGGCCGAGCTGCCACTTGGTGCGGATGAAGCGCGCCTGTTCTTCCGGCGTGTCGAGCTGGAAGTCGGCCTTGAAGCCGCTGTCGCGCGTGAAGAAGGCGGGGAAGGCGGGCTGGCCGACGCTCACCACCGGCACGCCGTGGGTTTCGAGGTATTCGAGGGTCAGGCCGATGTCGAGGATGGACTTCACGCCCGCGCAGACGACGGCGACGCCGGTCTGCGCCAGTTCCTGCAGGTCGGCCGAGATGTCGAAGCTGGTCTCGGCGCCGCGGTGCACGCCGCCGATGCCGCCGGTGACGAAGACTTCGATGCCGGCCAGCTTCGCGCAGATCATGGTGGCGGCGACGGTGGTGGCGCCGAGCTTCTTTTGCGAGAGCACGTAGGCCAGGTCGCGGCGGCTGACCTTGATCGCATCCTTGGCTTGGCCCAGCAGCTCGAGCTGCTCGTCGGCCAGGCCGATGCAGATGCGGCCGTCGATGATGGCGATGGTGGCCGGCGCCGCGCCGGCGTCGCGGATCACCTGCTCGACATCGCGCGCGGTCTGCACGTTCTGCGGGTAGGGCATGCCGTGCGAGATGATGGTCGATTCGAGCGCGACGACCGGCTTGCCGGCGGCGCGGGCGGCTTGTACTTCAGGGGAAAACTGGAGGAAGGCTTGCATGGTCAGTCCTGGGTGGTCGTATCGAAAAGAGTGTCGTGGCCGAGCCGCGGGTGCACCGTCTCGGCCACGCCGAGCGTCAGCGCCGACAGCTTCAGGCCGCGCCGGCAGGCCAGTTCGAGGTCGTCGCCATCCTGGACCAGCGACCAGCACACGGCCGCCGCGAAGGCGTCGCCGGCGCCGGTCACGTCGACCACTTCGGCGCCGCTCGCGTACAGCCTGACGATGTCGCCGCCGCGCGTGAACAGCACGCCCTCGGCGCCGCGCGTGACGACCAGGTCGCGCACGCCCTGGGCCCGCACTTCGGCCACGGCGGCGTCGAGGTCGGTCTCGCTTTTCAGCGCGCGCCCGACCCGCGCCGCGAGTTCGCCGCGGTTCAGGATCAGCAGGCGCACGCCGGCCAGGTCGCGCGGCAGGCGCGCCATCTTCGGCTCCGACACCGCCACCAGCACCAGCGGTGTTTCGAGACGGCGCGCCTCGGCGATGACGGCGTCGACCGCGTCCAGGGGCAGGTTCAGGTCGGCCACCAGCAGCGCGCTGGCGGCAAGGCGGGCCTGGCTGGCGCCGACGAAGGCGGCGTCGAGACGGTCGTAGAGGGCCATGTCGGCCAGCGCGACCACCATCTCGCCGTCCTGGTCCAGCACCGCCGTATAAGTGCCGCTGGCGGCGTCGGGCAGTTGCAGGGCGCCGCCCGTATCGATGCCGAGGCCCTGCGCATGCGCGAGCAGGGCGGCGCCCGAGCTGTCCTTGCCCGTCGCCGTCAGCAGGGCGACAGGGGTGCCGAGACGCGCCAGGTTTTCCGCGATGTTGCGCGCCACGCCGCCGAAGGATTCGCTCTGGCTGGCCGGGTTCGAGGTGTGCAAAGCGATGCCGGCCAGCGAGCGCAGCTTGCGGTCGAGGTTGGCCGCGCCGATACAGGTGACGGGGCGGCGGTCCGGCAGCACGTAGGCGCGGCCGAGCAGCTTGCGTTCGCGGATCAGGCCGGCGATGTAGCCGGCCACGGCGGAGCGCGACAGGCCGAGGGCAGTAGCGAGGTCTTGCTGCGAAATGAAGGGGTTCGCGCGGATCAGCTCGAGCAACTGTTGTTTTTTGGTGTACTCAGTCACGGTGGAAGTGAGGTTAAACAATTGTTTTAGATGTTAAACACTTGTTTGTAGAGCGTCAATCCACGGCTTTGCCCTTTGCCCAGGGCCAGCCGCACCATGTATCTGTATAAGAATAAGCAGGATAGCTCATTTATACCTTCCGGATATAAATCGAGCAAAAAATTGGTATTTGCCATACCAATCCACGATAATGCATAGTTCGATTATTTTGGTGCACCGGGCTCCCGCATGCCGGGCAACGCAGGCGTCGACATCTCCCCGGTTCACCCAGCACCTTCATAGCAATAAGCCAATCCAGCGATATCACAAGGAAGCCATCCATGCTCAGCAACACCCCATTCGAAGCCGCCGACGTCATCCGCGCCCGCAAGCCCGGTTTCACGCCGCGCGTGGCGCTCATCCTCGGCTCCGGCCTCGGCGTGCTGGCCGAGCAGATGACGGACGCCGTGGCGATCAGCTACGCCGACCTGCCTGGCTTCCCGATCAGCACCGTGCACGGCCACGCCGGCGAACTGGTGCTGGGCACCCTGGCCGGCGTGCCGGTCGCCTGCATGAAGGGCCGCGGCCACTTCTACGAAGGCTACGGCGCCAGCGTGATGACTTCCGCCGTGCGTACTCTGAAGCTGATCGGCTGCGAACTGCTGTTCGTGACCAACGCCGCCGGCTCGCTGCGTCCTGAAGTCGACGCCGGCAGCATCGTCGTCCTGAACGACCACATCAACCTGCTGCCGGGCAGCCCGATGGCCGGCCCGAACGACGACCGTTTCGGCCCGCGCTTCTTCAGCATGGCCAACGCTTACGATGCCGAGACCCGCGAGATGGTGAAGGCCGTCGCGGCGGAGAAGGGCATCACCCTGCACGAAGGCGTCTACCTGTCGACCCCGGGCCCGCACTTCGAAACCGCCGCCGAGATCCGCGCCTTCCGCACCATGGGCGCCGACGTGGTCGGCATGTCGGTGGTCCCGGAAGTGATCGCCGCGCGTCATTGCGGCTTGAAGGTGGCCGGCGTGTCCGCCATCACCAACCTGGCCGAAGGCCTGACCCCGTTCCCGCTGTCGCACGAGCAGACGCTGAAGTATGCGGCGATCGCGGCCAAGGACCTGGTGGCGCTGATGCAGGCGTTCATCGAGCGCCTGGGCGCAACCGCGACGGCCTGAATTTAGTTACGCCGTTCCCGCGGCCACACCGTCATTCCCGCGAAGGCGGGAATCCAAGTTTGCCAAAGCAGTCGAAACGCAAGCAGAACTTGGGTCCCCGCCTTCGCGGGGACGACGAGGTGGAGGCGGGAACGACGGCAGAATGAGAGATCAATATATGTCACGCGCATTCATCCTCCTGCTCGACTCCTTCGGCCTCGGCGCGCTGCCGGACGCCGGCAAGTACGGCGACACCGGCGCCAACACCCTCGGCCACATCGCCGAGTGGGCCGCCAAGGAAGGCAAGCCGATGTCCTTGCCGACCCTGGAAAAGATCGGCCTCGGCGCCGCCGCCCACAAGGCCAGCGGCGAATGGCCGGCCGGCTTCAGCCGCCGCGACGGTTTCGAAGGCGCCTGGGGCGTCGCCCGCGAGCAGTCGACCGGCAAGGACACGCAGAGCGGCCACTGGGAAATCGCCGGCGTGCCGGTGCTGTTCGACTGGGGTTACTTCCCCAAGACCGTGCCGAGCTTCCCGAAAGAGCTGACCGACAAGCTGCAGGAACTCACCGGCGTGCCGGGCTGGCTGGGCAACTGCCACGCCTCCGGCACCACCATCATCGACCAGCTGGGCGACGAGCATGTCGCCAGCGGCAAGCCGATCCTCTACACCTCGGCCGACTCGGTGCTGCAGATCGCCGCGCATGAAGAGTCCTTCGGATTGGCCCGCCTGTACGAAGTCTGCGAAGCCGCGTATGAACTGGTCAAGCCCTACAACATCGGCCGCGTGATCGCGCGTCCTTTCGTCGGCAGCAATGGCAGCTACAAGCGCACCAGCAACCGCCACGACTACGCCGTGCCGCCGGTCGCGCCGACCCTGCTCGACCACGTCAAGGACGCCGGCGGCGAAGTCATCGCGCTCGGTAAAATCAGCGACATCTTCGCGGGCCAGGGCGTCACGCAACTGATCAAGGGCGCCGACAACATGGCCCTGTTCGACCGTCTGCTGGAAGTGGCCGACACCGCGCAAGACAAATCGCTGACCTTCGTGAACTTCGTCGACTTCGACATGCACTTCGGCCACCGCCGCGACGTGGCCGGCTATGCGAACGCGCTGCGCGAACTGGACGCGCGCCTGCCCGAGTTCATGGCAAAGCTCAAGGAAGGCGACCTGGTCGTGATCACCGCGGACCACGGCTGCGACCCGACCTGGCCCGGCTCGGACCATACCCGCGAACACATCCCGATGCTGTTCTTCGGCCCAGCCGCGCCCGCACAGGAACTGCCGGTGGCCGACACCTTCTCCGACATCGGCGCAACGCTCGCCAAACACCTCGGCGTCAAACCTCTTACCAACGGAACTGCCCTGCTATGAGCCCGAACCTGGATTTCAAACGTAACACGGCCATCGGCCTCGACCTGGGCTGGATCAACCACCTCAAGGTCAACCGCAATGCCGCCGACCGCCGCGCCGCCAGCCTGGCGAACCGCCGCACGGTCAAGAAGGACTACCAGGCCGCATGGCTGATCAAGGCGATCGAATGCATCGACCTGACCACCCTGTCCGGCGACGATACCCCGGGCCGCGTCGAGCGCCTGTGCATGAAGGCGATGCGTCCGCTGCGCACCGACCTGATGCAGGCACTGGGCCTGGACAGCCTGCAGACCGGCGCCGTCTGCGTGTACCACGAGATGATCGCCCCGGCGGTGCAGGTGCTGAAAGGCCGCATGCCGATCGCCGCCGTGTCGACCGCTTTCCCGGCCGGCCTGTCGAGCATGGAAACCAAGCTGCGCGAGATCGAACTTTCCGTGGCCGCCGGCGCCACCGAGATCGACATCGTGATCACCCGCCAGCACGTCCTGACCGGCAACTGGCAGGCGCTGTACGACGAGATGCTGGCCTACCGCCAGGCCTGCGGCGAAGCGCACGTGAAGGCCATTCTCGCCACCGGCGACCTGGTCACCCTGGAAAACGTGGCCAAGGCGTCAATGGTGTGCATGATGGCGGGCGCCGATTTCATCAAGACCTCGACCGGCAAGGAAGGCGTGAACGCGACCATCCCGGTGTCGCTGGTGATGGTGCGCGCGATCCGCGAATACTACGAACAGACCGGCTTCAAGGTCGGCTACAAGCCGGCCGGCGGCGTGAGCACCGCGAAGTCCGCGCTGCAGTACCTGACCGTGATGAAGGAAGAGCTGGGCAACGAATGGCTGCAGCCGCACCTGTTCCGCATCGGCGCCTCCAGCCTGCTGACCGACATCGAGCGCCAGCTCGAGCACCACGTCACCGGCTACTACTCGGCTGCCCACCGCCACGCGCAACCTTAATCAGATAACACGGACGGATTCGTCATGCCCACTATTAAAGAGATTCTGCAAACTATGGATTACGGTCCCGCACCCGAAAGCACCAAGGAAGCGCAAGCGTGGCTGGACCAGCACGGCCGCCGTTTCGGCCTGTTCATCGATAACGCCTGGAGCGACGCAACGGAGACTTTCGGCTCCTTCAACCCGGCCGACGGCAGCGAACTGGCGCAGGTGACGCAAGCCACCGCCGACGACGTGAACCGCGCCGTCGAAGCCGCGCGCCGCGCCCAGCCGGGCTGGGTCGCCATGGGCGGCCACGGCCGCGCCAAGGTGCTGTACGCGCTGGCACGCCTGCTGCAGAAGCACTCGCGCCTGTTCGCCGTGCTCGAGACCCTGGACAACGGCAAGACCATCCGCGAAACCCGCGATGCCGACTTGCCGCTGGCCGCACGCCACTTCTACCACCACGCCGGCTGGGCCCAGCTGCAGTCGGAAGAATTCGCCGACTACCGCGCCGTCGGCGTCGTCGGCCAGATCGTGCCGTGGAACTTCCCGCTGCTGATGCTGGCATGGAAAATCGCCCCTGCGCTCGCAGCCGGTAACACCATCGTCTTCAAGCCGGCCGAGTTCACCTCCTTGACCGCACTGCTGTTCGCCGAGATCTGCCAGCAGGCCGGCGTGCCGGCCGGCGTGGTCAACATCGTCACCGGCGACGGCCGCGTGGGCGAAGCCATCGTCAACCACCCGGGCATCGACAAGCTGGCCTTCACCGGCTCGACCGAAGTGGGCCGCATCATCCGCAAGGCCACCGCCGGCACCGGCAAGAAGCTGTCGCTGGAACTGGGCGGCAAGTCGCCCTTCATCGTCTTCGAAGATGCGGACCTGGACGCCGCCGTCGAAGGCCTGGTCGATTCGATCTGGTTCAACCAGGGCCAGGTCTGCTGCGCCGGTTCGCGCCTGCTGGTACAGGAATCCGTGTACCCGCGCTTCATCGAGAAGGTCAAGGCGCGCATGCAGAACCTGCGCGTCGGCTCGCCGCTGGACAAGTCGAACGACATCGGCGCCCTGGTCGATCCGGTGCAGCAGCAGCGCATCACCGGCCTGGTCGAATCGGCCCGTTCGGAAGGCTGCGAAGTCTGGCAGCCTGCCTGCGACATGCCGGTGGCCGGCTCGTGGTTCCTGCCGACCCTGATCACCGGCGCCTCGACCTCGGCGGCCGTGGCCCAGACCGAAATCTTCGGCCCGGTGCTGGTGGCGATGAGCTTCCGCACCCCGGGCGAAGCGGTCCAGCTGGCCAACAACACCGTGTACGGCCTGGCCGCCTGCGTGTGGACCGAGTCGATCAGCCTGGCGCTGGACGTGGCGCCCGCCATCAAGGCCGGCGTGGTGTGGATCAACACCGCCAACCAGTTCGACGCGGCCTGCGGCTTCGGCGGCTACAAGGAATCGGGCTTCGGCCGCGAAGGCGGCAAAGAGGGCATGTATGAGTACCTGACCCCGCTGGCGGAAGACCGCCGCCCGGCCGCCCCGGTCGCGCCTGAAAAGGGCAAGGTCAAGCCGGTGGAAGAGGGCGTCCCGTTCGCCGTCGACCGCACCGCCAAGCTCTACATCGGCGGCAAGCAGGCGCGCCCTGACGGCGCCTACAGCCGCGCGATCAACGGCGCCAACGGCCAGTTCCTGGCCGATATCGGCGAAGGCAACCGCAAGGACATCCGCAACGCCGTCGAAGCCGCGCACAAGGCCGCCGGCTGGTCCAAGGCCACCGCGCACAACCGCGCCCAGGTCCTGTACTACATCGCCGAGAACCTGGCCGTGCGCGCCGACGAATTCGCTGCCCGCATCGCCGCCCAGACCGGCGCGAAGAACGCGATGCAGGAAGTGCAGGCGTCGGTCGAGCGCCTGTTCTACTGGGCCGCCTGGGCCGACAAGTACGACGGCCTGGCGCACCAGCCGCCGATGCACGGCATCACCGTGGCGCTGAACGAACCGGTCGGCGTGATCGGCATCGTCTGCCCGAACGAGAACCCGCTGCTGGGCTTCATCTCGCTGGTGGCCCCGGCCCTGGCGCTGGGCAACCGCGTGATCGCCGTGCCGTCGGAAGCGCATCCGCTGTCCGCACTGGACCTGTACCAGGTGCTGGACACCTCGGACCTGCCGGGCGGCGCGCTGAACATCGTCACCGGCTCCGCCGACGAACTGGCGCGCACGCTGGCTTCGCACTTCGACGTGGACGCCGTGTGGCGTCACGACGGTTCGGCGGAGGGCTGCGCGGAAGTCGAGCGCCTGTCCAGCGAATCGCTGAAGCGCACCTGGACCGGCGGCGCGAAGGGCCGTGACTGGTTTGATGCCAAGCAGGCTTGCGGCAAGACCGTGCTGCAGCATGCCAGCCAGGTGAAGAACGTCTGGATTCCGTACGGCGTCTAATTCAGAGTTACCGTCATTCCCGCGCAGGCGGGAATCCAAGTTCAGCTAGCGTAACGCGAACAAGCTTGGATTCCCGCCTCCGCGGGAATGACGTTTCAAGAGCTAACACTTAAGGAAGCATCTCATGTTCCTCCCCCAAGAAATCGTCCGCAAAAAGCGCGACGGCGGCGCCCTGACCGCGGAAGAAATCCGCTTCTTCGTCAAGGGCATCCCCAACGGTGACGTCACCGAAGGCCAGATCGCGGCGCTGGCGATGGCCGTCTACTTCAACGACATGAACATGGACGAACGCGTCGCCTTCACGCTGGCGATGCGCGATTCCGGCCAGGTCATGGAGTGGAAGTCGCTGAACCTGCCGGGTCCCGTGGTCGACAAGCACTCGACCGGCGGCGTCGGCGACGTCGTCTCGCTGATGCTGGGCCCGATGATCGCGGCCTGCGGCGGCTACGTGCCGATGATCTCGGGCCGCGGCCTGGGCCACACCGGCGGCACCCTCGATAAATTCGATTCGATCCCGGGCTACTCGACCGTCCCCGATCCCGAGCTCTTCAAGAAGGTCGTGAAGGAAGTCGGCGTCGCCATCATCGGCCAGACCGCGCAGCTGGCGCCGGCCGACAAGCGCTTCTACAGCATCCGCGACACCACGGCCACCGTCGAATCGGTGGCGATGATCACCGGCTCGATCCTGTCGAAGAAGCTGGCGGCAGGCCTGGACGCGCTGGTCATGGACGTCAAGGCCGGCAGCGGCGCCTTCATGCCGACCTACGAAAAATCGGTCGAGCTGGCCGAGTCGATCGTCAAGGTCGGCAATGGCGCCGGCACCAAAACCTCGGCGATCTTGACCGGCATGAACGAGTCGCTGTGCCCGGCGGCCGGCAACGCGGTCGAAGTGCGCGTCGCGATCGACTACCTGGCCGGCAAGTCGAGGCCGAAGCGCCTGCACGAAGTGACGATGGCGCTGTGCGCCGAGATGCTGGTGATCTCGGGCCTGGCTGCCAACCATGACGAAGCCAACGCCAGGCTGCAGCGCGCGCTGGACTCCGGCGAAGCCGCCGAGCGCTTCGCGCGCATGGTGACGGCGCTGGGCGGCCCGGCCGACCTGATGGACAAGCCGGATGCCCACCTGGCCAAGGCGCCGATCGTCGTGCCGGTGCCGGCCCTGGAATCGGGCTATGCTTGGTCGACCGATTGCCGCGGCCTCGGCCTGGCGGTGGTGGCCCTGGGCGGCGGCCGTATCCGTCCGCAAGACCCGATCGACTTCGCCGTCGGCCTGACCGACCTGGTCGAACTCGGTGACCAGGTCGACGCGGGCCAGCCGATCGCGATGGTGCATGCGCGCACCCAGGAAGCAGCCGAGCAGGCGGTGCGCCAGGTGCAGGCGGCCTACCGCATCGCGCAAGAGCAGCCGGCCGCGCAGCCGATGATCTACAAGACCATTCGTCCGTAAAGTACGCCAGTCGTTCCCTCTAATCACCGTCGTCCCCGCGCAGGCGGGGACCCAAGCTGGATGCGTTTCGACAGTGCATGCAAAACTTGGGTTCCCGCCTTCGCGGGAACGACGTTCTGGAGCCCCCATGAAATACCAGAAACTCATCGACGAAGCCCGCGCCGCCCGCGAACTGGCCTACGTGCCGTACTCGCACTTCAAGGTCGGCGCCGCGCTCGAATGCAAGGACGGCCGCATCTTCCGCGGCTGTAACGTCGAAAACGCATCCTACGGCCTGTGCAACTGCGCCGAGCGCACCGCATTCTTCTCGGCCATCGCCCACGGCTACCAGCCGGGCGACTTCGCGGCCCTGGCCGTGATCGGCGAGACCGACGGCCCGATCTCGCCCTGCGGCGCCTGCCGCCAGGTGACCCTGGAACTGGGCGGCAACGCGCTGCCGGTGGTGCTCACCAACCTGAAGGGCGCCCTGATGGAAACCACGCCGGCGGCGCTGCTGCCGCATGCGTTTGGCGGCTGGGACCTGCAGAAGTAAGCGGCTTCGGTGACGACAGCGCCGTTCCTGTTTTTACGGGCACGGCGTTTTTTTCGTCCCGGCTCGGGGGCGGGTTGCGGCAAGGCGCGGGCGACATGGTGACAGGGTGTCGATGGATTCAGGCAGTGCTTGTCGCGATGAGCGCTATCGACTGGCTGCTGTTGCGGTTTCGCATAGGGTCTACTCCGGATCGATTTGAATGTCCGGCATACGTCGATAGCCATTCCGAAGCGGACGGTGACAGCGACCTGCGGTCACGTCAATTTTTAGCTTAGGTAGGACACGACACCGAGCGCAACGCCCAGGCACGAGAGCGCAAAAGCGATTTGACGTAATCGCCAGCCGAAAGGGGTGAATTCTTGCTGTTTCACCGAATAGATCGACCAGACACTTGCTTTCGGCCAATGCTTGCTGACACCACCGATTACATAACACACGGCGACCCCAGCAAAGGAAGAGAATGCCATCAGGTAAGTGAGTTCTTTGATTGTCATTTT
This sequence comes from uncultured Massilia sp., assembly GCA_913778765.1. Lineage (GTDB taxonomy): Bacteria > Pseudomonadota > Gammaproteobacteria > Burkholderiales > Burkholderiaceae_D > Telluria. The sequence continues at coordinate 67,561 of CAJYXO010000109.1, forward strand.
CTTATGCAAATTTCAACTTGATCGACCTGAAGCAGCCATACGCATGAAGTTACAGACCCTAGATGATTCGTGGAACTCCTGGCCTACGATCATCGTGACACTCCCCTCTTAGGATCAAACTCGACGTCATCTGAATCGCGTTTGCCATCCGAACAGCCTCTTGTTGCTCCGCAGCGCTTTGCATGTACGGCGCCTTATTCTGGAGAATGGTCGTTGCCTGACTCAGCCTCAATAGAATGTACCGAGGGAGCATCTCATGACCCTTTAGCAGCGTAGTTAGTTGTCTGCTTAGTTGTTCGGTCTGGTCGAAGGACATTGTCCTGATCTCCTTACCGTCCTGCACGCCGTTCACGACATCAAACATCTGGCGCTCCAACTCCTCGAAAACCAAACGAACCTCTTCAATACTTCCTGGCATAGGCACTTCAGGTTTTAGATTGTGAACGACTGCTGTTGGCCGATCTCGGCCATTCGAGCCAACATAGTATGTTGCCAACGCGAAAGCGCAAAGAGAAATCGCTCGCTTGCAAACAGTTACGTTTCACTGTCAACTTGCAGATTGCACCAACGTTACTTTCTCATGCACGTACCTTCGTGCCATCCTTAATGGGAACTATCATGAACAAGCTCTTGCTCAGCGCCGCATTCACCCTCTTGACCGCAAATGCGGCGTTTGCCCAGACAACCGTGCCGAATCCGGTTGCCCCGACGACGGCAACCGCGCCAGCCAAGGCGCCTGCGGCCGCTGCGTCGCATGCCGCGGCAAAGACCGATGCCGCCAAGGCCGGCAAGGCGGACAAAGCGCCGATGGCGCAAGCCGCGGGCGGTGGTGACGGCAAAGTCTGGGTGAACGATTCCAGCAAGGTGTATCACTGCGAAGGCGACAAGTATTATGGCAAGACGAAGAAAGGTGAATACATGGTAGAAGCCGATGCGAAAGCAAAAGGCTACCATGGCGTCAAGGGCAAGAGCTGCGCCAAGTAATCCGTCTTGCAAAGCTTAAGCATCGCATAACTTGAAATCCCGACCACGTCCACAACATGTGGCCTTATCCGGATACCAATGAGGAGCCAAGGTCATGAGCCCGCAAGATTCGCAGATGTTGAACGATTTCCTGAGCCAGCTGATCCAGGCGCGCGGGATCCAGAAGGACCCCGAGGCCGATGCGCTGATCCAGCGCGCCGTGGCCCAGCAGCCGGACGCCGCCTACCTGCTGGTGCAGCGCTCGCTGCTGCTGCAACAGGCGGTGGACAATGCCAAGGAGCGGATTTCTCAACTGGAAGACCAGGTGCGCAACGCCCAGCAGGGCGACCGCCGCTTCCTCGACGCCAACGCCTGGGGCAATAGCGGCACTGTGCGTCCCGACAACGCGCCGATGCAGCAGGAACGGCGCGAATACCAGCGCGACCCGCGCGACGATCCGCCGCAATACCAGCCGCAGTATCAGCCCCCGTCCCAGTCATCGTCGATGATGGGCGGCATGTTCGGCGGGCGTCCGGGCGGCTTCCTCGGCGGCGGCGGTGGCTTGCTAGGCTCGATCGCGGCGACGGCCGCCGGCGTTGCGGCAGGCAATTTCCTGTTCCATGGCCTCGACAACATGTTCCACCACCATGACCAAGGCGGCAGCCGCCTGCTGAACAGCGACGACCAGGGCAACAATCTGTTCGCCGACCAGTCGGGCAGCGGCCTCGCCGACCAGGCCGGGCTGGGCGACATCGGCCAGTCGTCCGATCGCGGTTCGGGCCAGCACCTGCTCGACAACGGCGGTGACGTCGCCTCGGAGGGCCTGTTCGACAGCGGCCTCGACGATGGCGGCGGCCTGGACAACAACGGCGGCTTCTTCGACGGCGACGGCTCCGACGAAGGCCTGTTCAGCTGATCGACGCTGGTCAGGGCTTGTTGAAAAGCTGCTCGGGCTGCCACGGGTCGTAAGTCCCGACGTTCCACACATGTCCCTCGGGGTCGCGGCACAGGAAGCCGCGGCTGCCGAATTCCGTGTCGGCCGGCTCCTGCAGGATCATGGCGCCGTTGTTGCGCGCGCGCTCGCAGACGCGGTCGGCGTCCTTCACCTGCAGATAGACGGTCTGGGTTTCGCGCCCGCCGATCTCGTCCGGCTGGGCCAGCAGGCGCCCGTACTCGCCTTCGCTGCTGACCGAACCCAGCATGATCATGCCGCCGTCTTTCGTCAGCTGGGCATGGGCGATGGCGCCGTCGATGCCCGGGACCGCCATCTGGCATTCGAAGTCGAAGACGTCGCACAGCCAGTCGATGGCGGCGGGGGTGTCGCGGTAGCGCAGGCAGGGGATGGCGATGGATGGCATGGCGGCTCCTCGTTGGGGAAGGCCTTCATGCTACCAGTGCCGTTCCACGATTCACATCTGCTGGAACAGATAGGTGTGATTCCGGCTCACTTCCAGTTCGAAGGGATGGCCGCGCAGCCTCAGCATGTGGCGTCCGCGCAGGTCGCGCGCGACTTCGCCGATGGCATCCACGCGCACCAGGGTCGAGCGGTGGATGCGCCAGAATTCGTCGGGGTCGAGTTCCTCGGCCAGTTCCTTCAGGGTTTTGCGGATCAGGAATTCGGCGCTGGCCGTCTGCACCCGCGTGTACTTTTCGTCGGACTGGAAGAACAGCACTTCGCGCGTGCTCACCATGCGCAGGCTGGCGCCGACCTGGGCCTGGATCCAGCGCAGGTAGCCGGCCTTCGGCTTGTCCGGGGCCTTGTGTTCCAGCAGCGCGGTCAGCTTCGCCAGTTGCTGGCCGATGTCCGCCTGGGGCGGTACATGCTGTTGCAAACGGCCCTGCAAACGCGCGCAGGTCGTGGCCAGCCGCTCCGCGCTCACCGGTTTCAGCAGGTAATCCAGCGCGCCCTGTTCGAAGGCGTCCAGCGCATATTGATCGTAGGCGGTGGCGAACACGATGTGGGAGCGCTGGTAGAGCTGGCGCGCCGCCTCGATCCCGCTCATGCCCGGCATGCGGATGTCGAGGAAGGCGATGTCGGGCTTGTGGCGTTCGCCGAGTTCGACCGCCTCGACGCCGTTCGCGGCCTCGGCGACGATCCGCAGCTCGGGCCAGACCGCGGCCAGGCGGGCGCGCAGCAGGTCGCGCATCGGCGCTTCGTCGTCGGCGATCATCGCGGTCAGCGCGCGGCCCGTCGTCCCACTCGTCATCATGCGGTCTCCATCATCTTGTAGGGCAGTTTGATCAGGGCGCAGGCGCCGCCGCTCGGCGGCATCTGGATCACCAGTTCGGCGTTCGCGCCATACAGAAGCTGCAGGCGTTCGCGGATGTTGGCCAGGCCGATGCCGTCGTCGGCATGCGGGTCGATGCCGACGCCGTCGTCGCAGACTTCCACGTGCAGCGTGACGCCGTCGACATAGGCCCGCACGGTGACGGTGCCGCCGGCGATCTTCGGTTCCAGGCCGTGCTTGATCGAATTCTCGATCAGGGTCTGCAGCATCATCGGCGGGAAGGGCGCGCTGCCGAGGAAGTCCGGCACCTCGAAGCGCACGTTCAGGCGTTCCTTCATCCGCGCCTGCATGATCGACAGATAGGCTTTCGACAGCTCGACCTGCTTGCCGAGCGTGCCGCCGTCGCGAGCGCGCATCTGCGGCAGCGTCGAGCGCAGGTATTCGATCAGGTGGGCGTGCACGCGCGCGGCTTCCTTCGGATCGGTCTCGATCAGCTGGCCGATCAGGGCCAGGGTGTTGAACAGGAAGTGCGGCTCGACCTGGGCCTGCAGGGCCGCCATTCTAGCCTCCATCAGGCGCCGTTCCAGCGTCGCGACGTTGGCCTGCACGGTGGCTTCCTTCGCCATCAGCTCGGCCTTGCGCTTGCCGCCGGCCAGCACCTTCACGCCGAACGAGACGATCATGTACCAGAACGCCGGCTCCGGCATGTTCAGCGGCGCGCAGACCATGAAGGCGAGGAACCAGGTCAGCGCCAGCTGGCGCCATTCGACCACCGCGAGCCAGTCGAAGAAGCGCCACCACAGCACGCTGGCTTCGCGGAACACGTCGCGCAGGAAGTCGAGCCCGGAATTGATCTGGCTGGCGCTCATGATATGGACTCCTTATTGCTCGCGGACCGTGCGGCGGCGGTCGATGACGAAGGCGCCGGCGACCACTTTCACGCCCATGAACAGGATGAACAGGAACAGGGCCAGCGGCAGGATGCTGATCACCAGGGCCAGGAAGATGCAGCACACCAGCATGGCCGGCCACGGCATCGCGGCGATGGTGCGGGCGCCGCGGCGGCAGGCGCGCACGATGTCGTGGGCGACGTCTTCCATACTGTCGCTGAAGGTTTTGAAGTTGGCGCTTTTCATGGGTTGGGACTCCTGTAACGGTGTTCGATGCTGGTACTGTATGCCCCGCGCCGGCAAGCTTCCAGCATGCTCCGATGAAATGCGCAAACCATGGGATGACCGGTCATTCGGACGGACGAACGGACGCCGCTAGCGCTTTGATAATATTGCTTTTCCGGCACGATGCCCAAGTGTTCCGGAAATTTTTTGATCCGGCGTGTCGATTTCATGCATCATCATCCGTCGTCAGGATGTGGGACCCTTTTCGAACACCCTAACAACATGGAGATGTCATGAATAAGCAGATTTTCGTCAACCTGCCGGTGAAGGACCTGGACAAGTCCAAGACCTTCTTCGAGGCGCTCGGCTACAGCTTCAATCCGCAATTCACCAACGAGAGCGGGGCCTGCATGGTCATCGCCGACGGCAGCATCTATGCGATGCTGTTGACGGAAGCCTTCTTCAAGACCTTCATCGACAAGCCCATCGTGCAGGCCAAGGAGGCGACCGAGGTGCTGGTCTGCCTGAGCTGCGAGAGCCGCGAGGAAGTCGACGGCCTGGTGGCCAAGGCCGTCGCCGCCGGCGGCCGCACGCCGCGCGCCGCGCAGGACCACGGCTTCATGTATGCCCATGCCTTCGAAGACCTGGATGGCCACATCTGGGAACTGGTGTGGATGGCGAAGGAGGCAGCATGAGCAAGCAAGTCATCTTCAACCTGCCGGTCAGCGACCTGGAAAAATCCAAGGCCTTCTTCGCCAGCCTCGGTTTCGGCTTCAATCCGCAGGTAAGCGGCGACCGCGCCGCGATGATGGTCATCGAGGAGGGCAGCATCCAGGCCATGCTGACCACCGAAGCCTTCTTCGCGTCCCTGATCGACAAGCCGGTGGTCAAGGCAAAGGAGGGCAACGAGGTGATCATCTGCCTGATGTGCGACAGCCGCGAGGAAGTCGCCAGCCTGGTCGAGAAGGCCGTGGCCGCGGGCGGCCGTGCGCCGCATCCGCTGGAAGACGAGGGCTTCATGGTCAGCCAGGGCTTCGAGGACCTGGATGGGCACCTCTGGAACCTGGTCTGGACGAATCCTCAGGCTTCGTCCCAGTAACGCCGCAGCAGCCCGTAGTTGACCGTGTCGGCGAATTCGCCGAACACGATCCAGCGCTCGGGCATGAAGCCTTCCTTGCGGAAGCCGAGCTTCTCCAGTACCCGGCCCGAGCCGACGTTGCGCGGGTCGATGTCGGCTTCGATGCGGTTCAGGTCCAGCGCATCGAAGCCGTATTGGATGGCGGCGCGCAGGGCTTCGGTCGCGTAGCCCTGGCCCCAGTATTTGCTGGCGAGGGCGTAGCCGATCTCGCAGCGGCGGTTCTGCTCGAAGAAGTGGTGCAGCGAGACGTTGCCGATCAGTTCTCCACTGTCGAGCACGACGATCCCGAAGCGCACCCCGCTGCCGTCGGCGTAGCCGGCCATGGTCGCGGCCACCGCCTGGCGGGCCTGCTCGATGTCGGTCCAGGGCTCGCTGCTCCAGTAGCGCGCCACCGCCGGGTCCGAGAATACGGCGTAGTGGCCCTCGGCGTCGTCCTCGTTCATCCAGCGCAGGCGCAGGCGTTCGGTGTCGAGCGTGACGGGCTTCAGTTCAGGCATGACAGCACCATCGTCGTGATCATCCGCTCGGCTTCCTCGAAGTCCCGTGCATCCAGCTCCTCGCGTCCCAGCACCAGCGTCATCTGCGCCGAAAAATCCGCATACGACTGCGTCATCGCCCACACCGCGAACAGCAGGTGCGTCGCATTGACCGGCGCGATCTTTCCATCCGCGATCCAGCGCTCGAACACGGCGATGTCCTGGCGCAGCAGCGGCACCACGCGGTGGCGGATCTGTTCGCCGTACATCTTGGCGCCGCCGATCACTTCCATCGCATACACGCGCGAGGCCAGCGGCTGTTCGCGCGAGAAGCGCAGCTTGGCCGCGACGTAGGCGCGCAGCACGTCGGCCGGGTCCTGGTCCGGGTCGGCCAGGCTGGCCATGCGCGCGAGCCAGTCGTCCAGCACGTCGTCCAGCACGCGCTTGTACAGCGACTGCTTGGTCGGGAAGTAGTACATCAGGTTCTGCTTCGACAGGCCGGCGCGCTCGGCCACCTCCGCGATCGGCGTGCCTTCGAAGCCGCGTTCGGCGAACAGGCGCACCGCTTCGCGCAGGATCGCGGTCTCGACTTCTTCGCGGTGCTGGACGCGCTTGCCGGGCAGGCCGGCGACGGGTTCGAGGGTGATCTCGTCAAGCTTGGTGGTCATGGTGGCTCTTTCAGCGGCAGGTGCGGAGGAAGTCGAGGAGTTGCGGTTCGGCGGCGTAGGCGACGTTGAAGCGGAACCAGGGCGTGGCCGGCGCGCGCAGGCTGAAGAATTCCCCGGGCGCGAGCAGGATGCCGGCGCGCAGGGCCTGTTCGGCGATCGTGCGGCCATTGCGCTCGGGCGTGGCCGGCGTGCTCCAGCCGGCGCTGACGAACATGCCGCCGCGCGGCCGGGCCAGCGGCTGCAGGCCGGCGTCGATCAGCCGTTCCTGGGCGCGCGCGCCGGCGTCCAGCAGGTGCTGGGCCAGGCGCTCGACCTGTTTGCGGTAGGCGCGGTTGCTGACGGCGTCGAACACGGCGCGCTCGTTGATCTCGGAGGTCGTCAGCCCGGTCAGCATTTTCACGCGCACCAGCTCCGGGATCAGCGAGGCGGACGCGCACACCGCGCCGACCCGCAGCACCGGCGATAAAGTCTTCGAAAAACTGGCGATGCGGATCACGCGGCGCAGGCCGTCCATCGCCGCCAGCGAGGCTTCGCCGGGCGCGGCCAGTTCGCGGTAGATGTCGTCCTCGACCAGCCAGAAGTCGTACTGTTCGGCCAGCGCCAGCAGGCGGTGCGCCTGGGCCTGGGACAGCGAGGTGCCGAGGGGATTCTGCAGCACCGTGTTGACGAACATGAGTTTCGGGTGGTGGGCGGCGGCTTCCTTCGCCAGCACCTCCATGTCGAGGCCGGCCGCCCCGCGCGGGATGCCGACCGGGATGCAGCCGTGGTGGCGCACCAGCGCCAGCAGGTTGCTGTAGCCGGGATCTTCGACGAACACGACGTCGCCGGGACGCGTCAGGGTGCGCAGGACCAGGTCGAAGGCGTGGCTGGCGCCGTGGGTGAGCAGGATCTGTTCCGGCTCGACCGCGCACAGATCAAACGACAGGGTCGTCGACAGATGCTGGCGCAGGCTTGGAAAACCGAGCGGGTGGCCGTAGCCGCGCAGGCGGCCGGCCGGAATCTTCATCGCGTGGCGCACCGCGTCCAGGATCGTCGATTCGCCATACCACTCGGGCGGCAGCCAGCCGGCGCCAACCGGCAGCGCCTCGGACTGGCCGGAATACAGGTCGGGGGTGAGGGCGTCGACGGGTGTCAATGGCGTGGATGCCGTGCTGCTGGGCGCGCAGGGCGGCTGCTGCGCATCCGGGCCGCAGCGGGCGACGAAGAAGCCGGAACCGCGGCGCGAGGACAGCACGCCCAGGTGCAGCAGGCGGTCGTAGGATTCGACCACCGTGAAGGTGCTGACGTTGTTCACCTTTGCGAATTGTCGAACCGAGGGCATTTTGGTGCCGACGCGCAGTTCGCGCCGGTTTACCATCCCGGAGATCGCCGCGACGATCTGGTCGACCAGGCTGCCGCGGCGCTGGCGCTCGATCGGCAGCACGGGCCAGGCGGCCGCATGCCTGCCGTCGTTGGCGGCAGGATCGTGCTCACTCGGGTGTTCCGCAGTCATTGCCATAGCCACTCCTTCCGGTGCGACGCTGGTAACTGTACAGGTTATGCTACCAGTACGGTTGGGCCATTTCGCCGGTTGTGTATATGTGCCGCCGTTATCTTGCTGTCTATTATTGCACGATGATTTTGCCAATTGGTAAATTTTGGAGAGCCGCATGAACGAGTCCAAGCCGCAATCGATGTCGTCGTTCTGGATGCCATTCACCAACAACCGTGACTTCAAGGCGAATCCCCGCCTGCTGGTCTCGGCGTCGGGGATGTATTACAAGGACGTCGACGGCAATGCCATCCTCGACGGCACCGCCGGCCTGTGGTGCGTGCCCTGCGGGCATGCGCAGCCGAAGATCGTCGCCGCCGTCAGCGAAATGGTCGGCCAGCTCGACTTCGCGCCCACCTTCCAGATGGGCCACCCGGCCGCGTTCGACCTGGCAGAACAATTGATGGAATACACGGGCCACAAGTTCGGCCACGTGTTCTACACCAACTCCGGCTCGGAAGCGGTCGACACCGCCCTGAAGATCGCGCTGGCCTACCACAAGGCGCGCGGCGAGGGCGGCCGTACCCGCCTGATCGGCCGCGAGCGCGGCTACCATGGCGTCGGATTCGGCGGCCTGTCGGTGGGCGGCATCGGCCCCAACCGCAAGAACTTCGGTCCGCTGCTGCCGGGCGTCGACCACCTGCCGCACACGCACAACCTGCTGAAGAACGCCTTCTCGCGCGGCGAGCCGGACTTCGGCGCCGAGCTGGCCGACGAGCTGGAACGCATCGTCGCACTGCACGACCCGTCGACCATCGCCGCTGTCATCGTCGAGCCGGTGTCGGGCTCCACCGGCGTGCTGGTGCCGCCCAAAGGCTACCTGAAGCGCCTGCGCGAGATCACCAGCAAGTACGGCATCCTGCTGATCTTCGACGAAGTCATCACCGGCTTCGGCCGCCTGACGACGCCGTTCGCCGCCGATTACTTCGACGTCGAGCCGGACATGCTCACCACCGCGAAAGGCATCACCAACGGCACGGTGCCGATGGGCGCGGTGTTCTCGAAAAAATTCATCCACGACGCCTTCATGGAAGCGCCGCCGGGCATCGAGCTGGCGCACGGCTACACCTATTCCGGCCACCCGCTGGCCTGCGCCGCCGGCATCGCCACGATGCAGGTGTTCAAGGAAGAGGGCGTGCTGGAGAATGCGAAAGCCATCCAGCCCTATTGGGAGGACGCGGTGCACGCACTGCGCGGACTGCCGCACGTGATCGACATCCGCACCGTTGGCCTGGTGGCCGGCATCGAACTGGAGCCGATTCCGGGCAAGCCGGGCGCGCGCGCCTACGCCGCCTTCAAGAAGGCCTTCGCGGACGGCGTCCTGATCCGCGTGACCGGCGACATCATCGCGCTGTCGCCGCCGCTGATCCTCGAGAAAAAACACATCGACGAACTGTTCGGCAAGCTGGCCGACGTACTCCGGAACCTGGACTGAGCGAAGCACATCATGAACGAGACGATCCAACATTTCATCAACGGCGCCGAGACCAAGGGCGGCGGCGGGCGCTACGCCGACGTCTACAACCCGGCGCTGGGCCAAGCCTGCGCGCAGGTGGCGCTGGCCTCCACGGAAGACGTGAACGCCGCCGTGGCCGCCGCGCACGCCGCCGCCCCAGGCTGGGCCGCGACCCCGCCGCTGGCGCGCGCACGCGTACTCTTCAAATACCTGCAGCTGTGCCAGCAGCACACCGACGAATTCGCCGCCATGGTCACGCGCGAACACGGCAAGACCTTCGCCGATGCCCAGGGCGAGGTGGCGCGCGGCATCGAGGTGGTCGAGTTCGCGGTCGGCATCCCGCAGATGCTGAAGGGCGAGTTCACCGACCAGATCGCGCGCGGCATCGACGCCTGGTCGATGCGCCAGCCGCTCGGCGTCGTCGCCGGCATCACGCCCTTCAACTTCCCGGTGATGGTGCCGATGTGGATGTTCCCGGTCGCCATCGCCTGCGGCAATACCTTCGTGCTGAAGCCGTCCGAGCGCGATCCTTCGGCCTCGCTGCTGCACGCGCGCCTGCTGAAGGAAGCCGGGCTGCCGGACGGCGTGTTCAACGTGGTCCAGGGCGACAAGACCGCGGTCGACGCCATCCTCGACCATCCGGATATCCAGGCGGTCAGCTTCGTCGGCTCGACCCCGATCGCCGAATACATCTACGCGCGCGGCAGCGCCGCCGGCAAGCGCGTGCAGGCCCTGGGCGGCGCCAAGAACCACATGGTGGTGATGCCCGACGCCGACATGGACATGGCGGTCGATGCCCTGATCGGCGCGGCCTACGGTTCGGCCGGCGAGCGCTGCATGGCGATCTCGGTGGCGGTGGCGGTGGGCGACGCCGGCGACCAGCTGGTCGCGCGCCTGGCCGAACGCACCGCCGCACTGAAAGTGGGCGACGGCATGGCGCAGGGCGCCGAAATGGGGCCGGTGGTCACGCTGGCCGCCAAGCAGCGCATCGAGAAGCTGATCGGCGAAGGCGTGGAGCAGGGCGCGACCCTGGTCGTCGACGGCCGCGGCTACCGCGTGGCGGGCCGCGAGGAAGGCTTCTTCGTCGGCGGCACCCTGTTCGACCATGTGCAGCCCGAGATGAGCATCTACCGGGAAGAGATCTTCGGCCCGGTGCTGTGCGTGGTGCGCATGCCGGACGTCGGCAGCGCGCTGGAGCTGATCAACAGGAACGAGTACGGCAACGGGGTGGCGGTCTTCACCCGCGACGGCGGCGTGGCCCGCGAATTCGTGCGGCAGGTGCAGGTGGGGATGGTCGGCGTGAACGTGCCGCTGCCGGTGCCGATGGCCTTCAACAGCTTCGGCGGCTGGAAGAAGAGCCTGTTCGGCGACCACCATGCCTACGGGCCGGAAGGGGTGCGTTTCTATACGCGGCACAAGGCGGTGATGCAGCGCTGGCCGAATACGGCGAGCGCTGGCGTGGAATTTGCATTCCCGCAGATGAAGTAATCGTTTGCTCGTCGTTCCCGCGCAGGCGGGAACCCAAGTTGGACGAGCCGTCGAGGTGCACGCAAACTTGGGTCCCCGCCTGCGCGGGGACGACGTGGCGGCAGCTAAAACATAAGCAAAGGGATGCACATGATCGAGTCACTGAACCACCTGCCCCGGGCCGGCGGCACGCACGACGCATTGTCCGAACGCTTCACCGACCTCGCCCCGCCGCTCACCGCGCGCCAGGCCGCCATCGAAAGCGCGCGCTGCCTGTACTGCTACGACGCCCCCTGCACGCGCGCCTGCCCGACCGGCATCGACGTCGCCAGCTTCATCCGCAACATCCACGACCACAACATCGACGGCGCCGCCACCACCATCCTGCAGGCGAACATCTTCGGCGGCAGCTGCGCCCGCGTGTGCCCGACCGAGATCCTGTGCGAAGACGCCTGCGTGCGCAACAACGCGCTTGAAGCCCAGCCGGTCAAGATCGGCCTGCTGCAGCGCCACGCCATCGACAACGCCCGGTTCGACGGCCATCCCTTCCAGCGCGCAGCCGCCACCGGCAAGACCGTCGCCGTGGTCGGGGCCGGCCCGGCAGGCCTGTCCTGCGCACACCGCCTGGCGATGCTGGGCCACGACGTGGTCGTGTTCGAGGCGCGTGAAAAATCCGGCGGCCTGAACGAATACGGCAGGGCCATGACAGTCGCGAAAGCCCGGTGACCTTCGGCGTCA
>CAJYXO010000110.1 GCA_913778765.1 uncultured Massilia sp.
TGGTGATTGCCGCCAAGTCGATGGACGACACCTTGGTGGAGATGGTGGAGTTGCCGCGCGAGACGCATCCGTGGTTCCTGGCCTGCCAGGCGCACCCGGAATTCCTGTCCACGCCGCGCGACGGCCACCCCTTGTTCATCGGCTTCGTGCGCGCCGCGCGCGAGCGCAAGGCCGGCGGCAAGCTGCTCAAGGAAGCCAGGGCGTGACTGCGACCGGGCGCAGCAGCGAGAGCAGGGTCGCGCGCTGGTTCTTTGCGGCCGCGGTGCTGGTGTTTCCCGCGGCCTTGCTGGTCTATTTCTCCTGGCGCAGCAGCACCGGCTTGGCCGATAGCTATGGGATGGGGCTGATGTATTGCCTGATCGCGGCGGTGGGGCTATCTGCGCCGCTGGCGCTGATCGGCGCACTCATCTGGGCTGCCGGCAGGTTCGGCGGCGGCTCCGTCCCTGCGCCCCTCCCGCGCCCCTCTGAACCTCCGGAAGGTAATCAATGAAGCTCTGTGGATTCGACGTCGGCCTGGACCGGCCGCTGTTCCTGATCGCCGGCCCGTGCGTGATCGAGTCGATGCAACTGCAGCTCGACGTGGCCGGCAGGCTCAAGGAGATCACCGGCCGGCTGGGCATCAACTTCATCTTCAAGTCCAGCTTCGACAAGGCCAACCGCACCTCCGGCACCAGCTTCCGCGGCCCCGGCCTGGAAGAAGGGCTGAAGGTGCTGGAGGCGGTGAAGACCCAGATCGGTGTGCCGGTGCTGACCGACGTGCACGAATACACGCCGATGCACGAGGTGGCGGCGGTGGTGGACGTGCTGCAGACCCCGGCGTTCCTGGTGCGGCAGACCGATTTCATCAAGAACGTGTGCGCCGCCGGCAAGCCGGTCAACATCAAGAAGGGCCAGTTCCTGTCGCCGTGGGACATGAAGCCGGTGGTGGACAAGGCCAAGTCCACCGGCAACGAGCAGATCATGGTCTGCGAGCGCGGCGCCAGCTTCGGCTACAACAACCTGGTCAGCGACATGCGCTCGCTGAGCGTAATGCGCGAGACCGGCTGCCCGGTGGTGTTCGATGCCACCCATTCGGTGCAGTTGCCGGGCGGGCAGGGCGGCAGTTCCGGCGGCCAGCGCGAGTTCGTGCCGGTGCTGGCGCGCGCGGCAGTGGCCGTGGGCGTGGCCGGCGTGTTCGCCGAGACCCATCCGGACCCGTCCAAGGCGCTGTCCGACGGCCCCAATGCGTGGCCGCTGGATCAGATGGAAGCGCTGCTGGAAACGCTGATGGAACTGGACGCGGTGACCAAGAAACACGGGTTCTCGCGCTTCGCGTGAGGCGCGCGCCGCCGCCGCTGCGGCTGTGCCGATCCCGGCCGGGTGCAGGCTGCCGGGTATTCGTCGCCGTGTCGGAGCCGCGGCGATGACCGCACCCGAGCGGGCCGGCGCCTGGCCTTGGGGGCTGTGTGCCTTGTTGTTGTCGTTGCTGGCGTGGGCGGCGCTGGTCGTGGCGCTGTTCGCCTTCTCCAGTGGGATTGGCACGCCCAGCCACGGCGATCATTTCCTGGCCATGCTGTTCTGGATGGTGATCGCCCTGCTGGTAGTGGCAGTGGCTGCGGTGGGCGCGACGATCGCCGCCGCGCTGAGTTGGACGCAGCGCCGCGGCCGCCTCCTGGCCGGCATCGCCGGCGGCCTGCTGCTGGCGATGCTGGTCTTGATCCTGCTCTTCCTCAGCGGAATCCCGCTGGGCCTGATGGGCGCCGGCTGAGGCGGGATTTGGCAAGGAACCGGCGGCCGGGGATAATCAGCCGGCATTCGTTTCCGCCCCCTCTTCCTACAGGTAACCGGCCCGCCCATGAGTACGATCCGCAGCATCCACGCCCGTGAAATCCTCGACAGCCGCGGCAATCCCACGCTGGAAGCCGATGTCATCCTGGAGGACGGTTCGTTCGGTCGTGCCGCGGTACCCTCGGGCGCGTCCACCGGCACCAAGGAAGCGGTCGAGCTGCGCGACGGCGACAAGACCCGCTACCTGGGCAAGGGCGTGCGCAAGGCGGTGGAGAACGTCAACACCACCATCGCCGGCGCGCTGAAGGGCTTCGACGCCGCCGACCAGCAGGGCCTGGACCGCCGCCTGATCGACCTGGACGGCACCGAGAACAAGGGCCGCCTGGGCGCCAACGCGCTGCTCGGCGTCTCGCTGGCCAACGCCCATGCCATTGCCGCCTCGCGCAAGCAGCCGCTGTGGCAGTCGCTGGCCGCGGGCAACACCGCCAACCTGGCGCTGCCGGTGCCGATGATGAACATCATCAACGGCGGCGCGCATGCCGACAACAACGTCGATTTCCAGGAGTTCATGGTGCTCCCGGTCGGCGCCGCCTCGTTCTCCGAGGCGCTGCGCGCCGGCACCGAGATCTTCCACGCGCTGAAGTCGGTGTTGAAGGGCCACGGCCTGTCCACCGCGGTCGGCGACGAGGGCGGCTTCGCCCCGGACTTCCGCAGCAACGTGGAAGCGCTGGACACCATCCTGGAAGCGATCGGCAAGGCCGGCTACACCGCTGGCGAGGACGTGCTGCTGGGCCTGGACGTGGCCTCGAGCGAGTTCTACGACAACGGCAAGTACCACCTGGTGGGCGAGGGCAAGCGCCTGACCAGCGAGCAGTTCGTCGACTTCCTCGCCGACTGGGCCGCGCAGTATCCGATCGTCAGCATCGAGGACGGCCTGGCCGAGGACGACTGGGCCGGCTGGAAGCTGCTCACCGACCGCGTCGGCAGCAAGGTGCAACTGGTCGGCGACGACCTGTTCGTGACCAACCCGAAGATCTTCAAGCAGGGCATCGAGTCCGGCACCGCCAACGCGATCCTGATCAAGGTCAACCAGATCGGCACCCTGACCGAGACTCTGGAAGCCATCGCCATGGCCGACAAGGCCGGCTACGCGGCGATCGTCTCGCACCGTTCCGGCGAGACCGAGGACACCACCATCGCCGACATCGCCGTGGCCACCACCGCCACCCAGATCAAGACAGGCTCGCTGTGCCGCAGCGATCGCGTGGCCAAGTACAACCAGCTGCTGCGCATCGAGGAAGCGCTCGGCAGCGCCGCGCGCTACGCCGGGCGCGACGCGTTCGTCTCGCTCAAGCGATAAGCCGTGCGCAACTGGCGCTGGCTGCTGCTGGTGCTGGCGGGACTGCTGGCGTGGCTGCAGTACCGTTTCTGGCTCGGCCCGGGCAATTCCGGCGAAGTGCTGGTGCTCGAAAGTCAGGTCGAGCACCAGAAGCGCGACAACGAAGGTCTGCAGCAACGCAACGCCGCGCTCGCCGCCGAGGTCAAGGACCTCAAGGACGGCGAGGCGGCGATCGAGGAGCGCGCGCGTAGCGAACTGGGCATGATCAAACCGGGCGAAAAGTTCTACCGCGTGGTCGAGAACGCGCCGGTGTCGACCGCGCCGGCCGGCACGGCCGCCGGCGCGCAGCCGGCGCCTGTGACGCCGGCGCCGGGCGAGCAGCCCTGATGGCCACCGTCTGGGCCGTGGTCCCGGCGGCTGGCCGCGGCACCCGTTTCGGCGGCGCCACGCCCAAGCAATATCTGCAGGCGGGCGGGCGCCCGTTGCTGGCGCATGCCTTGGAAGCGCTGCTGGCGCATCCGGCGGTGGCCGGGGCGATGGTGGCGCTGGGCGTGGACGATGCACAGTGGCCGGGTTGGACCGAACTGGCTGGCAAGCCGGTCCTGACCTGCCTGGGCGCCGGCAGCCGTGCCGGCTCGGTGCTGGCCGCGTTGCATGCCTTGCCGGAGTCGGTGAAGGCGGACGACTTCGTGCTGGTGCACGATGCGGCGCGGCCGAACCTGGCGCTGGCCGACCTGGACCGGCTGCTGGAGGCGGGGCGCGGCGATCCGGTCGGCGCGATCCTGGCCGCGCCGGTGCGCGACACGCTCAAGCGCGCTGGCGACGACGGCGGCATCGATGGCACCGAACCGCGCGAGCGCCTGTGGCGCGCGCTGACCCCGCAACTGTTCCGGCGCATGCAACTGAGCCGGGCCCTGGAGCAGGCGGCCGCGGCCGGGGTCGAGGTCACCGACGACGCGATGGCGATGGAGTTGCTGGGGCTGCGGCCGCTGCTGGTCGAGGGCGCCGAAGACAATTTCAAAGTCACCACGCCGGCCGACCTGGCGCGTTTCGAGTTCGAACTGTTCCAGCGCGCGCGGCAGTCGTGATGCGCCTGGCGTCGGATGCGGCCGCCGTGGCGCGGCGCGTGCTCCGTCCTTTTTCATTTTTCGTGGGATGTCTCCATGCCAATGTCTGAACTTCCCCGCATCCGCATCGGCCAGGGCTACGACGTCCACGCCTTCGGCGAGGGCGACCACCTCATGCTCGGCGGCGTGCGCGTGGCGCATGAGCGCGGCGTACTCGCCCACAGCGACGGCGACGTGGTGATCCACGCCCTGTGCGACGCCTTGCTCGGCGCGCTGGCGCTGTGCGACGCCTTGCTCGGCGCGCTGGTGCTGGCCGATGTCGCCCAGCGCCAGCGCGCCGAGCAAGGCGTCGCACAGGGCGTGGATCACCACGTCGCCGTCGCTGTGGGCGAGTACGCCGCGCTCATGCGCCACGCGCACGCCGCCGAGCATGATGTGGTCGCCCTCGCCGAAGGCGTGGACGTC
>CAJYXO010000111.1 GCA_913778765.1 uncultured Massilia sp.
GGTCGCACTTGTTCAGGAACACGATGATGTACGGAACGCCAACCTGACGCGCCAGCAGGATGTGCTCGCGGGTCTGCGGCATCGGGCCGTCAGCGGCCGAGCACACCAGGATCGCGCCGTCCATCTGGGCGGCACCGGTGATCATGTTCTTGATGTAGTCGGCGTGGCCCGGGCAGTCAACGTGAGCGTAGTGACGGTTTGCGGTCTCGTACTCGACGTGCGCGGTGTTGATGGTGATGCCGCGTGCTTTTTCTTCCGGAGCCGCGTCGATCTGGTCGTAGGCCTTGGCTTCACCGCCGAATTTCTTCGACAGAACGGTTGCGATTGCAGCCGTCAGGGTGGTTTTGCCGTGGTCAACGTGACCGATGGTGCCGACGTTCACGTGCGGCTTGGTCCGTTCGAATTTTTCCTTTGCCATTTCTAGACTCCTAAGATCCTAACGATATTTGAAATTACCAGGCACACCTGACGGTCGGATGCTGCTGACTGCCGTTTTGAATTCTGGTGCCCTTGACGTGGATTGAACACGTGGCCTCTCCCTTACCAAGGGAGTGCTCTACCACTGAGCTACAAGGGCTTATTTGAAACTGGAGCGGGTGAAGGGAATCGAACCCTCGTCGTAAGCTTGGAAGGCTTCAGCTCTACCATTGAGCTACACCCGCTTATTCGATTCAACTTCACGATCAACGCATTTGGTGGTGGGGGCTGGATTCGAACCAGCGTACTCAGAGAGGGCAGATTTACAGTCTGCTGCCTTTAACCACTCGGCCACCCCACCGCGAAGAACCGCAGAGTATGAAGCACGGACAAACTTCTGTCAACTTATGTTTTATCAGAACTGATCTGACTCACATAGTGTCGTTGCTTCGGGGCGTGATTGTAGCGACCCAACTGCAAGTCCGCAAGGGTTCTTTTGCAAACAAGCGCCCTGCTTTCGTCCTGACGGCTAGACTGGTCTTAACCGCGAGGACGAACATGGCTCGCTTACCGGCAGGCAAAGCACGTTGGCACTGGCCGCAATTACTGCTGGCCAGCCTGGTGATCGTCGGCGTTTACGTGGCGCAGCGCTTCGTCAGCGACCTGCTGGCGCTGCCGCCCGGCTATGCGACGCCGGTGTTCCTCCCCGCCGGGGTCGGCTTCGCGCTGGCCGTCACCGCCGGCTGGCGCGTGCTGCCGGCGGTCGCCCTCGGCGCCGCCCTGCTGCACCTGCCCAGCGCCTGGCTCGCGCCCGATGCGGCCGACGGTCCGGCGGCCGCCATCACCGTCATCACCACCCTTGGCGCGGTGCTGCAGGCCTGGCTCGGCGCGAGCTGGTTCCGGCGCCTGATCCGCCCGGCCCTCGACGCCGCCCACGACGTGATCGCCTTCCTGGTGCTGGCCCCGGTCGCCTGCCTGATCAATGCCACCATCAGCGTGACGGCGCTCTACTGGCTGGGCCTGATCGACGCCGCTGAGCGCTCGCCCAACTGGATCAACTGGTGGGCCGGCGACACCGTCGGCCTGCTGCTGGCCGCGCCGCTGCTCTGGATCTTCTGCGGCCGCCCGCGCGCCCTGTGGCGCAGCCGGCAGGTCGCCGTCGGGATCCCGCTGGTGCTGGCGGCCGGCGCCGTCGTGACGGTCTACGAGCAGGCGGTGATCTGGGAAACCGAGCAGCACCTGCAGCCCTACCGCGTGAAGGCCCAGCAGGTGGCCGACGGCATGCAGGCCGAGCTGAACGAGCACGAACGCTTCGTCGGGACCTTTGCGCGCACCCTCGGCGCCGAGGACAGATACATGCCGCGCCAAAAATTCCTGCGCATCGCAAGCGGCTATGCGGATGGCCGCGACGACATCCGCGGCATCAACTGGATGGTGCCGGTGACCAGCGGCGAGCGCGCGGCCTTCGAGGCGTGGGTGCGCGCCGAAGTCGACGCCGCCTTTCCCGGCCTGCGCGAGCTCGGCCTGGGCCGGACACTGTATCCGGCCGCGCCGCGCGATCTGTACCTGCCGATCCTGTACACCTGGCCGCCCGCCAACAGCTCTCTGCGCGGCCTGGATTTCATGACCGCGCCCGGACGCGCCGAAGCGGTGCAGCGCGCGCTGCAGAGCGGCCAGCCGGTGGCGACCGGACCGCTCGACCTGGCCGGCGGCGCCGGCACCGGCATCGTCCTGTTCCGCGCGGCCGGCGAACCGGGCCGGCCGCCGCTCGGCATGCTGTCGCTGGTGCTGGATGGACGCAAGTTCGTGCAGCAGGCGGTCAGGCGCAGCGGCTTCGATGGCTTCGACGTCAGCCTGGCCGACGTCACCGACGGCGCCGCGCGCCCGCTGGCGGGCGACATCCTGCGCCGGGTACAAGGCACCGACTACCGGGTCGGCCTGAGCTACGGCACGCGGCGCTACGCGCTGCGCTTTTCGCCGACCCCTGCCTACCTGGAAGAACAGCACGGCCTGGTCAGCTGGACCGTGCTGACCGCCGGCCTGCTGCTGACCGCGCTGCTGGGCGCGATGCTGCTGCTGACCAGCGGCGAGCGGGCCGCGGTGGAGGCCAAGGTGGCGGACCGCACCGCGCGTCTGCGCGACCGCGAAGCGCGCCTGCAGGCCATCCTCGACAATGCCGGCGACGCCATCGTCACCGTCGATGCCGACGGCATCGTGGTGTCCGCCAATCCAGCCGCCGCGGCGCTGTTCGGCTATTCGCAGCCGCACCTGCAGGGCCTGCCCTTCGCCACCCTGGTGCCGAGCGCCGGCGGCGCGGGCGACGGCGACGGCCTGGCGCGGCTGGCCGGCGCCCCGCCCGACGAACGCGAACTGGACGGCATCGACGCGCGTGCCGAGCCCTTTCCGGTGGCGGTCTCGGTGTCGCCGGTGGAGCTGCCCGGCGAGCGCCTGTTCGTCTGCATCCTGCGCGACCTCACCGAGCAGCACCGTTCGCAGGCCCACATTCACCGCCTGGCCCACCACGACCCGCTGACCGGCCTGGAAAACCGGACGGCGCTCGGCCTGCGACTGGAACAGCAGCTGGCCCAGGCGCGCCGCTCGAACCTGCCGCTGGCGGTGCTGTTCATCGACCTCGACCACTTCAAGAAGATCAACGATTCGCTCGGCCACCAGGCCGGCGACCAGTTGCTGGTGGGCGCCAGCGCGCGCATGAAGGACCTGCTGCGCGACGTCGATACCCTGGCCCGCCTGGGCGGCGACGAATTCATCATCGTGCTCGGCGGCCCGCTGACGCCGGACAGCGTGACCGCGGTGGCGGTGCGCCTGGTCGAATCGCTGCAGCAGCCCTATTACCTGAACGGCATCACCGCGCACAGCGGCGCCAGCGTCGGCGTGGCCCTGTTCCCGGACGACGGCGACGATGCCGACACCTTGATGCGCCATGCCGACATGGCGATGTACGCGGCCAAGCGCGACGGCCGCGGCAACTTCCGCTTCTTCTCGCCGGCGATGAACGCCGCCACCCACGAACACCTGATGCTGGAAAACCGCATGTGGTCGGCGCTCGAACACGGCGGCTTCGAAGTCCACCTGCAGGCCCAGGTCGAACTCGACACCGGCAAGGTGATCGGCGCCGAAGCGCTGCTGCGCTGGCACGATCCGGAACTGGGCGACGTCGATCCGAGCCGCTTCATCCCGATCGCAGAGGAATCCGGCCTGATCCTGCCGCTCGGCGACTGGGTGCTGGGGCGCGCCATGGCGCAGCTGGCCGAATGGCAGCGCGAGGGACTGGGCGGGTTGCGGCTGGCGGTCAATCTGTCGGCGCGCCAGTTCAGCGGCGGCGCCCTGCTGTCGCGCCTCGACCAGTTACTGGCCCAGCATCCGATCGACCCGTCGCGGCTGGAGCTCGAAATCACCGAGACCGCCGCCATGCGCGATCCGGAAAACACCCGCTCGCTGCTGCGCCAGCTGCGCGCGCGCGGCTTCAAGCTGGCGATCGACGATTTCGGCACCGGCTATTCCTCGCTCGCCTACCTCAAGCTGTTCGCGATCGACCGCATCAAGATCGACCGCGGCTTCGTGAAGGACATCGAGCACGACCCGAACGACGCCGCGATCGTCGGCGCGACCATCGGGCTGGCGCATTCGCTCGGCTTGTCGGTGGTGGCGGAAGGGGTGGAAACGCCGGCGCAATGGGGCTTCCTGCGCGACAAACGCAGCGACGAAGCCCAGGGCTACCTGTTCGGCAAGCCGATGCCGGCGCGCGAGTTCGGCGACTTCGTCAGGGCGCAAGCGCAGCCAGTACCTGGCCCTTGAGCGCCTTGATCAGCGAGGTCTCGTCCGGCGGCACGCCTTCCGGCGCGGGCTGGATGCGGTCGGCATAGAACAGGCCGAGCTGGGCCTGGCCCACCACCAGCGGCAGCACGATGAAGCTCTTCGCGTCCGGCAGCAGCTGGCGGTGCCAGCCCGGGAGCAGGTCGCGGATCTTCGGGCTGGCGGCGTCCGAGATCATCAGGTCGGCGTTGTTCGCCATCGCCAGGTAGAACAGGTCCTTGCCGGCCGCGCCCGGCGCGGCGGCGGCCGGAAACGCGAAGCCGGCCTGGGTCGCGGACTTGTCGGCGCCGAAGGACACGCGGGCGCGGTACTGGCCGCTGCGCACGTCCTTCAGCACCACGGTGGCGAAGCGGAAGCCGAGCGCCGTGTAGAGCGTCTCCAGCACCGCCAGCACCACGTCGTTGACCTTGTGCTGGCCGGAGGCGCGCATTTGCGTCACGTCCTGCACGCCGGCCAGCAGCAGCTCGCGCGCATTCTTCGGCTTGCCGCTCGGGTAGCTGCCCTGCTCGTCTTCACCGGTGCCGAGGGTGGCCAGCAGCAGCACGTTGGGCAGGCCGTCGCCGTCGTGTTCTTCCGGACGCTGCACCGGCTCCAGGTTCATGCTCTCCAGCAGGGCCGTCATCTCCTCGGACACCGCGGCGAACAGTTCGTCGAGCTGGCGCGCGTCGATGTTCAGCGCATGGCCGTAGCGCGCCAGCAGGGCTTGCGCTTCCGGGGTGCCGGCGGGCAGCCCGTTCTTCGCCAGCAGGCGCGCCACGTCGAGGCTGAACGAGGCCACCTGGCGCATCCATTCGCCGCGGTTCAGCGCCACCTTCAGGCTGCCTTCCGGCAGCGGGCGCTGAGCGCGCATGATCACGTCCGGGATCTTCCATTCGCCCAATACCGCCTCGGACAGGGCGTCGTAGCTGCAGCCGATGATCATCTGCGCGGCCTGGGCCGGCTTGTATTTGCCGGCGTCGGCCAGCGCCTTGACCTCGCGGTAGCGCTCGTGCTCGTGCGACGCCACCAGCAGCGGCCCCAGGTTCTTGAACAGGGCCCCGATCGACGCTTCCTCGGCGCCCTGGTAAAAGCTGTGGCGCGCCATTTCGCGGCCCACCAGGCTGGCGCACAGCGAGGCTTCGAGTTCCAGCCGCACGCTGTAGGCATGCTCGCTGCTGGCCAGGGCATCCACCAGCAGCATCGCCAGCGCCGTGGTCTTGACGTTGTCGAAGCCCAGCAGCGAAATCGCGCGCGAGATGGTGGTGACGGCGGTGCCGTTGGCGGTGCGGTACCGGACCGTGTTCGCCAGGCGCAGGATGCGCTGGGTCAGCGCGACGTCGGACAGCACGTAATAGGCCAGCGCATGCGTGCCTTCGTCGTCCGAGGACGCCATCTGCACCACCCGCGCGACCGAGCTGCCGAGCGCGAACATGTCTTCGTCGCCGCAGACCTTGTTCAACAGCGCGGTGCGCACGCGGCGGCCATCGGGAATGTCATCCGCGTCCAATGGCGGAAGGCGTACTGCATTCATTTTCTGCGCGGCGCCTTGTTATATTTCTTCAGCACCTGCTGGTGCATGCCGGCCAGCGCCGGCAGTTTCGGGTTGACCGGATCGAGGCGGCGCACGGCGCCGATGTACGACACCGCCTGCTGGCCGAGACGCTCGTCCCAGCCGTTGCTGTCGAGGCATTTGAGCACCGCCAGCGCGGCATTGAACACGACCTGCGGATTGTCCGGCATCTTGGCGACGGCTTCCTGCATCAGCGCCACCGCGCCCTTGAAATCGCCCTCTTTCGCCCTGGCGGCGCCGCCGGCGACCAGGTCGACCACCTGCTGGCGGCTTTCGCGCGCCAGCTGCTGGGCCAGGTCGCCGTGACCGGTCCTTTCGAACACCGCCATCGCACGGGCCACCGCGGCGCCGTTCTGGGCGTTGCGCATCACTTCGCGCATCACCTCGGCCGCGCCGTCCTGCATGTTGTTCTCGATCGCGACCCGCGCCAGTTCCAGCTTGAGGTCGGGCGCCAGCGCCGGCGCGTCCTGGTTGGCGGCCAGCGCCGCCAGCAGCGATTCGTTCAGGCGCGCCTCGTTGCCGGTGTACTCGTGCACCATGCTGGAAGCGATCGCGCTGCACAGGGCGGCGCCCTTCTGGAAGGCCATCGACTTGTCGAGGTCGCGGATCACGGCCGCGGCCTGCACCGGATCGCCCTTGCGCACCAGGGTCTGCACCAGGCGCACGTGGTCCTGCGGGTCCTTGAATTCCGAGTACTTGGCCTTGCTGACGACCTGCTTCAGCACCTTCTCGGCGGTATCGTGGTCGCCGGCTTCGAGCGCGGTCTCGCCCAGCTTGCGCAGGCGCCGCACCGCATGCGGCGAGACGGCGACGGCATCGCCCAGCACGGCCTGGGCCTGCTCCAGCGCGCCCACCGCCTCGTGGGTGCGGGCCAGCCAGTCGTAGGCGTCGACGAAGTTCTTGTTGGTGTCGACCAGCTCTTCCAGCAGGTCCTGGGCTTCGTGGAAGCGCTCGCGCAGGAACAGGGTCTTGGCCAGGCCCAGGCGCGCCCAGGCGATCGCCTTGGCCTCGATCAGCTGGCGGTAGATCGGCTCGGCCTGTTCCGGCTCGCCCAGGAACATGTGCAGCTCGGCGCGCAGGCGCAGGAAGTCGATCGCGTGGCGCGGGTGCTTTTGCTCGCCTTCGACGCAGGCTTCGATCGCCTCGCGCTGGCTGCCCGACTCCATCAGTTCGTAGACCGGCAGGAACACGTTGCGCTTGTCCAGCGCGCGCGCGATGCGCTCGAGCAGGCGGTCGGCGGTGAAGGGCTTCAGGATGTAATCGGTGGGGCCGAGCTCGGCGGCGCTGACGACCTTGCCGTAGTCGCCTTCGGCCGTGACCATGAAGAACATGGTCGACAGCGGCATCAGCTTGTGGTGGCGGACGTCTTCGAGCAGCTGCTGGCCGTCCTGGCCGCCTTCCAGCGCGTACTCGCACAGGACCAGGTCGTAGTGCTTGAGCCCGAGATGCTTGATCGCCTGGTTGGAACTGCCGGCATGGTCGACCTTGCTCAGGCCGCACATTGTCAGCATGTTATGGATCGTCGCCCGCATCCCGGCATGCGGCTCGATGATCAGTGCATTGAGCCCGTCTAGTTCGTTCATATCCCGGCTTTTTCCGATGTGCCTGCGTTGGGCGTGGGCGGGCTGCATGGGCCCGCGGCTGTCCGAGTATATTACGTCCAGGGAACAAAATACTTAAATTCACACCTGCGATGCCACTTGAAGTGTCGCAGAAAACCACACTTTCGGAAGGTCGGCCCGTCCGTCGGCTTAATTCGCGGTGGCGGCCTGGCGCAGCGCGGCGCGGCGGCCGTTGACGCATTCGGCGCGGCTGCCGCCCATCAGGATGTTCTGGTAGCGCACCTCGTACTTGCCGGCCGAGAGCTTGTCGACCAGGAACTTGGCGCGTCCCAGCACATAAGCGTGGCGCACGTTCGAGCGGCGGTCCAGGTCGTAGATCTTGATCAGTACCGGCGAAGGATTGTTGCTGTTGTCGACCAGGATCTGCATTTCCTCGCCCTGGTTACCGACCGGGAAACTGTCGATGTAGCCGGACTGGGCCGGCCACGGATCGCCGTTTGGCGACACCTGGCTCTGCAGGTCGGTATCGCAGTCGGGCGCGCGCGCCGGCACCACCAACTGGGTCACGCCGAGGGCCTTGATGTCGGGCGGCGCATCGGCCTGGCCGGCGGGCCGGGCCCAGCCGTCGTTGCTGGTGTCGGCGCCGAGCGGATCGGGGGGTGAATTCGGGGGACTGCTTGCGGCCGGCGGCTTGCCGGCCCAGGCCAGCGCCGCCGGCAAGACCTTGGGCGGATCGACCAGCACCACGGCCAGGGTCACGCCGGCCGCGAAGAAGGCCAGCATGCCGCCCCACCAGCGCGGCGCCAGCAGGAAGCGCCAGCGCGACGGCGCCTCGACCTGGCGCGGCTCCCACTGGGCCTCGCCGCGCGTCTTATGATGGCCGTCCTCGCCGCTGCTCTCCAGCCACTCGACTTCCCACTCTTCGGACGCGATCCAGTCGTCATGCTCCTTGCGGCGGACGGGGTCGGACAGGATGTTGTAGGCGGTGTTGACGATCGCCATGATGCGGGCGGCGCGTTCGTCGCCCGGATTCTTGTCGGGATGGTATTTCTGGCTCAGCGCCTTGTAGGCCGCACGAATGACTTCCTGGGGCGCGTGGCGCGACACCTTCAGATTGTCATAGTGTGTGTGGATTTTGGCCATGGGGTCGGGGCGTAGTGACGGTACAGCATAGCCGGGTTTGTGTCCGGCGCGCAAGTTGTCAGAATTTTAAAGCCGGTGGCTACGGTCCGCATGCACGATTGCAGGCGCCAGCCCCACACCTTTCCCGACCAGCAGCACCTTGAAGAGTTCCCCCATTTCGGCCGGCGACACCAGTTTCTGCACCGCCTTCGACTGCGGCAGGTAGCGCAGCGCGTCCTCGGGATCGGTGCGCAGCAGCAGCTCGCCGATGCCGGCCGCCAGCAGGAAGGACGCCTGGCTCATGTAGCCGAGCACGTCCAGGCCGGCGTCCTGCGCGGCCAATGCCATGGCGGTGAAGTCGACGTGGGCCGTGATGTCCTGCAGGCCCGGCAGGTAGAAGGGGTCCGGATGCGCGTGGTGGCGGTAGTGGCACATCAGGGTGCCGCTGGTCCGTTCGTCGAAATAGTATTCGCGGGCCGGGAAACCGTAGTCGACCAGGATCGCCGCGCCTTTGCCATGCCTGAACATTTCGGCCAGCGAGCGCATGAAGCCGCAGGCCACCGGGTGGACTTCGGTCAGGTAGCCGTCCTGCAGCGTGCTTGCGTCGGGGATCTGGCGCGCCACCTGCTCCAGCAGGGCGGCGTCCGCCTGGCCCGGAATGAGCGTGAAAGCGCCGGCCGCGATGGTGACGTACTGGCGGGTCCAGCCATCGCCCTCCTTCATGACCAGTTCGACCGGCATGGCGTCCAGCACTTCGTTGGCCAGCACCGCGCCGTGGAAGCCGTCCGGAAAACCGTTCAGCCAGCGCACCTGATGAAAATCCTTCAACGCTTCCTGCTGGCGCGCGCGCAGTTCGCCGGACAGTTCAATGATGGTATAGCTGTCGACCTGCACGCCGAGCTCGGCCAGGCTGGTGAGCACGTCGCGCGCCAGCTTGCCGGTGCCGGCGCCGAATTCGATGATGTTGGGGCCACTTTGCGCCATAATAGCGGCGGCCGCGCGTGCCAGCGTGGCGCCGAACAGCGGGCTGATCTCGGGTGCGGTGGTGAAATCGCCATCCTTGCCCAGCTTGGCTGCGCCGCCGCTGTAATAACCCAGCCTGGGCGCGTACAGCGCGAGTTCCATGAAACGCGAAAACGGGATGGCGCCGCCTTGTTCGGCGATCTCGGCAGCGATCAGGCGCTGCAGGGCTTGGGACGCGGCAAGCGCGTCGCTGTTTGGTACGGGCAGGGACATCCGGCCATTGTAGGACATATCACGCACAACATGACAGACACTGCTTCCAAGGACAACCCGGCCAGCTTGCCCCATGCCGGACGCGCTCCCGTGGCCCTGGTGACGGGCGCCGGACGCCGCATCGGCCGCGCGATCGCGCTCGGCATGGCGCAAGACGGCTGGGACGTGGCCGTGCATTACCGGCAGTCCCTCGACGAGGCCGAAGAAGTCGTGCACGCCATCCGCGCGCTCGGCCGGCGCGCCGTCGCGCTGCATGCCGACCTCGCCGACGAACATGCGGTGCGTGCCCTGCCGCGCCAGGCAGCCCACCTGCTTGGCGAGCTGGATTGCATTGTCAACAATGCTTCGTTGTTCGAATACGACAAGCCGTCAGCGTTCTCGCCGGCCCTGCTGGCGGCGCACATGCAGTGCAATGTCGCCGCGCCGCTGCTGCTGGCCTCGGCCCTGCATGCGCTGGTGCCGGACGGCGGCCAGGCCGTGGTCATCAACCTGCTCGACCAGAAACTGTACAATCTCAACCCGGATTTTTTGTCGTACACGCTGTCCAAATCGGCGCTGCACACGGCGACGACGCTGCTGGCCCAGGCCCTGGCGCCGAAGCTGCGCGTGGTCGGCGTCGCCCCCGGCATCACGATGGTGTCGGGCGACCAGACCGAGGACGGCTTCGAGCGCGCCCATGCCGTCACGCCGCTGGGGCGCTCGTCCACCCCGCAGGACATCGTCGATGCCGTCTGCTATGCAGCCAGGGCGCGCGCCCTGACCGGCACCACCCTGCTCGTCGACGGCGGCCAGCACCTGGTGCCGCTCGAGCGCGACGTGATGTTTTTAACTAAATAAAAGGTTTCTATGTTGTCCGCCCTGTCCCACCCGCAGCTGCGCGATTGCCGCCGCCTGTTCCTGCGCAATTACGAAGTCATGATCAACATCGGCGTGCACGACTTCGAGAAGAAGGGCGAGCAGCGCGTCCTGATCAACGTCGAGCTCTACGTGCCGCTGGCCATGTCGACGCCGAAGGAAGACCAGCTGCACGAAGTGGTCGACTACGACTTCATGCGCGAGACCATCGCCAAGCGCATCGCGCAAGGCCACGTGCACCTGCAGGAAACCCTGTGCGACGACGTGGTGAAAGCCATGCTGGCCCACCCGCGCGTGCGCGCCGCCAGCGTGTCGACCATGAAACCGGACGTCTACCCCGATTGCGAAGGCGTGGGCGTCGAAGTATTCCAGATCAAGGATGAAGCATGAGTGAAGCAGTGATTGAGCAAACAGCGGAGCAGCCGGTGGATAAACAGGCTGAAAAAGTCGCGTACGAGAACAACAAGCTCCATAAACGCCTGTGCCGCCTGGTCGGCCAGGCGATCGGCGATTTCAACATGATCGAGGACGGCGACAAGGTCATGGTCTGCCTGTCGGGCGGCAAGGACAGCTACGCCCTGCTCGACATCCTGATGACCCTGCGCGAGCGCGCGCCGATCCAGTTCGAACTGGTGGCCGTGAATCTCGACCAGAAGCAGCCGAACTTCCCGGCCGACGTGCTGCCGGCCTACCTCGACAAGCTGGGCGTCCCGTACCACATCGAGAACCAGGACACCTACAGCATCGTCAAGCGCCTGATCCCAGAAGGCAAGACCACCTGCTCGCTCTGTTCCAGGCTGCGGCGCGGCATCCTGTACCGCGTCGCCGACGAGCTGGGCTGCAACAAGATCGCCCTCGGCCACCACCGTGACGACATCCTCGAGACCTTTTTCCTGAACATGTTCTTCGGCGCGAAGATCAAGGGCATGCCGGCCAAGCTGGTCTCCGACGATGGCAAGCACATGGTGATCCGTCCGCTGGCCTACGTGAAGGAAGCGGACACCGAGCGCTACGCCGAAGTGAAGGGCTTCCCGATCATTCCGTGCGACCTGTGCGGCTCGCAGGAAAACCTGCAGCGCAAGCAGATCAAGGCCATGCTGCGCGACTGGGAAAAGAAGCACCCGGGCCGCGTCGAGAAC
The DNA here is from genome assembly GCA_913778765.1 of uncultured Massilia sp. Taxonomy (GTDB): domain Bacteria; phylum Pseudomonadota; class Gammaproteobacteria; order Burkholderiales; family Burkholderiaceae_D; genus Telluria. The sequence goes on from CAJYXO010000111.1 coordinate 11,715, forward strand.
ATCTTCTCGTCCCTGAGCACCGTGGTGCCGTCGCACCTGATGGACCGCGACATGTTCGGCTTCGTCGACCTGAAAACCGACGGCGTCGCCAACCCGAACGGCGACATCGCCTTCGACGAGGAGCCGTGCTCGACGCCGTCCACGGCGCCCGGCACCATTCCGCTGCAGCCCCTCTAATCTGTTTCAGAAGGAGACCCGATGCCCACCTTCCGCCGACTGCTGTGTGCCGCGATGGCCGTCCTGACCCTGCTCCCCGCGCTGGCATCGGCGGAGCCCTCCGCCATCTACCTCGTGCGCCATGGCGAGAAGACGGCCGTGGGCCAGGATCCCGAGCTGACGCCTCGCGGACAGGAGCGCGCCCGCCACGTGGCCGCGATCCTGCACCGCGCCGGCATCAGCGCCATCTTCAGCACGCCGACCGTCCGCACCCGGCAGACCGCGGCGCCACTGGCCCAGCGGACCGGCTTGACGGTGCAGATCTACGACCCGCGCGCGCCCAAAGCACTGGTCGAGAAAGTGCGCGGTTTGAGCGGGGCGGTAGTGGTGGTCGGGCATTCGAACACCTTGCCCGAGCTGGTGAAGCTGTTCGGCGGGGCGCCGGGCGCGGAGATCGGCGACGATGAATACGACCGCCTGTATCAGTTGCTGCCGGCGGCCGATGGGCAGGTCGGGACGGTGTTGCTGGGAACACCCTAGGCGCGCCGGTAGTGCATGGCGACCACGCCATTGCTGAGCGGCTGCGCGGAGATCAAGGCGAGCTTGCGCGTGCCGGGCAGCCCCTTCTCATACAGGGTCGGGCCATGGCCGACGATCCTGGGATGGACGAGAAACTTGTACTCGTCGATCAAATCCAGCCGTTCCAGCCCGGCCGCGAGCTTGCCGCTCCCGAGGAGCACGCCGTCCGCGGTCGCATCCTTGAGCTTCTGCACGCTGGCGCGCAGGTCGCCGTCGATGTGGTGGCTATTGGTCCATGGGAAGTCGCTTCGCGTCGAGGACACCACGTACTTCGGCTTGTCCTCCAGCTTGCGCGCCCACTCGCGCATCGCCGGCGGCGCGTCCACGGCGCCGGAGGCGACCGCTGGCCAATAACTCTCCATCATCTCGTAGGTGACGCGCCCCCACAGCATGGCCCCGGCCTCGTCCATGAGACGAGTAAAGTAGGCGTGGGTCTCGTCGTCGGCGATGCCTTCCCGGTGGTCGATGCAGCCGTCCAGGCTGACGTTGATACTGAAAGTTAAAAGTCCCATGATGGTCTCGGTGTTGCGGGCGACGCCTCGAATAGATAAATGGACCAGGTGATATCCGGATACGCGGACCTTGCCTGGGCGTCCAGCTCAAGCCGGGAGAATCCGAGCGATGCCGGCACGGCGCCAAGCAGGTCGGCAGCATCGTTGTTGAAAAGCCGGCCATCCCGATCACGATCGCCCGCAAGCAAATCGGGACGCATCGACGGCAGGGAAAACAGCACCCTGCCATTCGGCTTGAGCACCCTGCGTATCGATTCCCAAGCCTGGAGGAATTCTTCCTGCGGAACGTGCATCAATACCGCACTGCATACGACCCCGTCGAAATTTCCGCCAAACGGCATGCCGCGCATCGGCAGCGAACCCGGCTGCACACGCCCTGCCAGCTGCGGATGCTTTTTCAACGCGAATGTGCGCATCGCCTCATTCGGCTCGATACCGTAGGCATCCACGCCCTTGCCGATCAGGACCGCCAGGTCCCGGCCGGAACCCGCGCCGATATCCAGGACTTTGTCACCTGCCTTGAAAGCGACATCGAAATATCTCGCAATGGCGCTCAGCGGCGCCTCTGCCTGAATCTCGCCCCGTTCGACGTAACTGTCATAAAAGCGGGCTGTTGCTTCGTCGGGCGGCAATACCTTGCCCTGTGCGACGACCTGGCTCCCTTCGACCAGATCGAAGACGGCCCCCGGCACGAGCGCCGCGTAATCGACGCCCTCGTACATCAACGCGACCGTTGCGACAGCCGTTTCGCCGGGCTGGACCACGGGCGCCTCGGCATGCACGAATACCACGCCGAGCAGCTGTCCCGGCTCCACAACGAAATGGGGACGATAGCTGGTCGTCAGATGGGCCGGCGTTACCCGCCCGCCCTCTGCCGTCGGCTTGAAGTGGACTTCGACCCGGATACGCGGTGCAAGTGGCATGGCGGCCTGCGCGGATCAACGCGCCTTCTCGATCGGACGCCCAGACTAGCACGGCATGTACGTAAAGGAAACATGTAGCTTTCATACGGATATGCCCGCTTTTCGATGTAATATTCCTACCTGCTGCATCAACCCACCTGGACTATTCTTATGCAAATCGGCCACCCTGCCGGCGCTGCCCAGACCGGCACCGCCCCCGCCAACGCGAACATGGCAAGCCTGCGCGTCTTCGTCTTCGCGCTGTTCTTCATCTTCGGCGGCATCACCAGCCTGAACGACGTCATCATTCCCAAGCTGAAGGAGCTGTTCACCCTCAGCTACGCCCAGGCGATGCTGGTGCAGTCGGCCTTCTTTGCCGCCTACTTCATCGTTTCGCTGCCGGCCGCGTCCATCGTGCGCCGCATCGGCTACATGCGCACCGCCGTGGTCGGCCTGTTGACCATGACGGCCGGCTGCCTGCTGTTCATCCCGGCCGCTTCGTCCAGCCTGTTCGGCGCCTTCCTGCTGGCCCTGTTCGTGCTGGCGGCTGGCATCACCATCGTGCAGGTGGTGGCCAACCCGCTGATCTCGATGCTGGGCGCCCCGCAGACGGCCAGCAGCCGCCTGACCTTCGCCCAGGCCTTCAACTCGCTCGGCACCACCGTCTTCCCCTATGTCGGCGCGATCCTGATCCTCGGCTCGCTGGCCAAGGTCGACCAGACCACGCTGGACGCGGTGCAGCTGGCGGCCTACCGCGCGGCCGAAAGCCAGGTCGTCGTCCACACCTACATCGGCCTGGCGATTGCGCTGGCCATCGTCGCGGTCATGGTCTGGGCCAACCGCACCAAGCTGGTCGAGCACACCAGCCCGGAAGGCAGCATCCTGAACGCCTTCAGCCTGCTGCAGCAGCCACGCTTCGCCTTCGGCGCCCTGTGCATCTTCCTGTACGTCGGCGCCGAAGTCGCGGTCGGCTCGCTGATCGTGAACTACCTGATGCAGGTCGACGTGCTGGGCCTGGGCGCGGAAGAAGCCGGCAAGCACGTCCCGCTGTACTGGGGCGGCGCCATGGTCGGCCGTTTCCTGGGCGCTTATGTGCTGCGCATCTGCTCGCCGGGCAAGGTGCTGGCCGTGGCCGGCGGCCTGGCCGCCCTGCTGCTGCTGGTGTCCGCCACCAGTACCGGCGCCGTCTCCGGCTGGGCCCTGCTGGCGATCGGCCTGGTCAACTCCATCATGTTCCCGACCATCTTCACGCTGGCCTCGGAAGGCCTGGGCGAGCGCGCCGCCGAAGGCTCGGGCCTGATCTGCGTGGCCATCGTCGGCGGCGCCATCGTGCCCCTGATCACCGGCTTCGCCGCCGACATGTCCGGCCTGCGTATTTCGCTGGCCGTGCCGGCCATCTGCTACCTGCTGATCCTGGCCTTCGGCTGGTACGCGCGCCGTCCGCTGCAGAACTGCTGATCTCCTCTCTCCTCACAGCGCCGGCGTCTGTCCCACGGACGCCGGCACACGACTGCCGAAGCGCTGCGCGGCATAGCGATTGAAACGCCTGCGCATCGGCTCCTCCACCAGCCGGAACGTCCATCCGGCCACCCAGCACACCAGCGCGACGTAGCCGCACAGGAACAGCAGCTTGTCCAGCCCGCCGGTTTCATCCGGGCGCCATGGATTCCAGACCAGCAGGATCACCGGGTGCATCAGGTAGACCGAATAGGAATGCCGTCCGAGCACCTGCAGCGCCTCGGCCCCCAGCAGCACGGCCAGCGGCCCGCGGTCGGCGCACAGGCTCAGCAGGAGCAGGCCGAACAGCAAGGGCGCAGCCAGCCCCAGCGCCGGCCAGTGCCGCACCAGCAAGAACATGGCCAGTAACGCCGCCAGCGCCAGTCCCTGCATCGCCCCCAGCACCAGGTCCGGCCTGCGCCACGGCGGCGCACGCGGGCGAAGCTGGCTGAGCAGCGCCCCCAGGAAAAAGCCGGCGAGGCAGCGCCAGTAGCCGAAATCGAAGGTCAGGTCGAAGCAGCCGCCCCAGTGCAGGCATTGGCGCAGGCGCACGCTGGCCCAGGCGCTCACCGCCCAGGCCGCCAGCGCAGCGAGCGCAAACGCGAACAGGCGCGCGCGCCCGCGCATCAGCAGGCACAGCAGCGCAAACACGAGGTAGGCGTAGAACTCGGTACTGATGCTCCACGAGGCGTAATTCAGGATCGCGCGGTCGAACAGGCCCAGCGCATGGCTCATCGTCAGCACCGCCAGCAGTTCCGTCGGCGCCGGCAGCATCAGCGGCGGCGCCGGCCTGTCCGGCTCGAGCAGCCGATGTACCAGGACGCCGGCATCGAGCACCGCCACGTAGGCCGCCGTCGCCACCAGCAGCAGGGGCAGCAGCCGGCCGACGCGGCGCACCAGGAACAGCGGCAGCCCGCCGGGCGCACCGAGCCGCTGCGCATAGGTCGCGCAGATCAGGAAGCCGCTGAGCACGAAGAACAGGTCGACGAACAGATAGCCGGCCGGGATGCGCACGATGGCCGGCTCGCCCAGGCCGAAGTGGAACAGCGCCACCGCCAGGGCCGCCAGCCCGCGCGCGCCTTCGAATGCGTGGATCGTGCCGTCCGTGCTCATCGCCGTATTGATGGGCAGGTTCATGGATGCAGATCGGTGCCGGCCGGGTTGCCGCCTGGCTGGCCGGTACGCGGCAGGCTGGATGCGCGCAGGGTGCGGGCATTGATGCGGTCGCGTTCCGTGTCGTGCAGCCAGCCCCACTTGTTGAAGTAGCGCGCGGCCGATACCAGGTGGTGCCACAGCAGGCGCCAGTCATGGTAGGAGCCGCGCGCATAGTCGTGCACCACGGCCACGTGCGGCACGAACACCGTGCGCGCGATGCGGCCGACCCGGCGCGACAGATCGACGTCCTCGAAGTAGAGGAAGAAACGCTCGTCGAACAGGCCGGCGCGCTGCACGGTCTCGAGACGCATCAGCATGAAGCAGCCGGACAGCGCCGGCACGTCCATCACCCGGCTGTAGCCGCTGCCGTGCAGTTCGTAGCGCGCCAGCCGTCCGCTGGAACGGTGCAGCAGCGGAAAGAAGCGCCGCACCAGCAGTTCGAGCGGATGCGGCAGCAGCTTGCACAGGGGCTGCAGGCGGCCGTCCGGATAATGCACGCGCGGCGCCAGCAGGCCGACGTCGGGCGTCTGCTCCATGTAGGCGAGCAGCTTGCCGATGCCGTCGAGGGGAAGCTGGATGTCCGGGTTCAGCACGAAGTGATAGGCGCTGCCGGCGCCGATGGCCTCGCGCAGCGCCCGGTTGTGCGAGCGGGCATAGCCGGGATTGTCCGGCTGGTGACGGTAGTGCACGCCGTAGCGTGCGGCCAGTGCGCGCAGCGTGTCGGCCGGCGAATTGTCGATCAGGTAGACGAGCATTCCGGGCCGCGAGGTCGTGACGCTGGCCAGCAGGCGCTCGACCTGTTCCTGGCTGTTCCGGTAGCAGACGATGGAACAGCTGGCCGCCGGATTCATCTTTTCGGCTCGCGCAGGTGGAAGAAGGCCATGTGGGTGAACCAGGCATCGTCCCAGCCATGGCAATTCGGGTGCACTTCCGGCAGCATGCGCGGCCGGCCCTCCCCGCGCGGTTCCGGACGGCCGATCGAGATGTCGTGGAACCAGACGTCGACCTGGCCGAACCAGCGGCCGAAATCCTGCATCACCTCGGGAATGTCCTGGGTGCCGAAGGCGACGTCGCAGACGCTGTTGGTGCCGGCGGCATCCCAGCGGTTCTCGAGCCAGCGCGCATGCCGGCGGTCGAAATGGTGCACGTCGATCAGGAAGGATTCGTTGACGGGCGGCGCCGAGGTGCGGCAGTACGGGTAGTACTTCGAAAAGAAGAACTGCAGGGTGGCGCAGCCGTCGCGCTTCAGGATGCGCACGAGGTCGTCGAGGATGCGGGCGCGGGTATCGTGCACGCAGATGTGCTGCAGGGAGATCGCGCAGTAGGCGAAGTCGTAGCTTGCCGACGGCGCGCCGCCGCAGTCGGTGCCGGAGCTGAGGAAGATTTCGGCCCCGGGCGTGCGTGCGCGCGCGGCGGCCACCATTTTTTCGGAGATGTCCGCGCCGTCGACCTGGCGCAGCAGGCGCGACATGCGCCGCACCATGCGCCCTTCGCCGCAGCCGATCTCGAAGCCGCGCGCCTGCGCCGGATTGGCCAGCACCGGCTTGCGGATGTCGCCGTAGCGGTGCAGCAGATGCGTTTCGTAGGGGAAGTTCTCGTGATAGTCGTAGTTGCCGACGATCTCTTCGACGTCCACCGGGGCCTCGTCGTAGAACTTCTTCTGCATCTCGGCATATTGTTTCAGGTTATCGCGCATTACCGCTCTCCGGAATCGGCCGCCAGGCCATACATGAGCTCAGAGCGGGCCGGCCCGGTTGCGGTTGCAGCGGAATGCTCGGCGGTTGCGAAAGATCAGTCGAAGCGGGGTGCGCTGCCGGACAATCGGCGCTTCCAGCATCGATCGCCCCATGCGCATCCGCACCATGCTCAGTACCGCCCGCAGGGTCGCCGCCGGCCCGGCCTTCACCGACCTCCAGCGTGCACTCAGGCTGCTGCACGTGATCGCCTTCATGGCCGCCGGCGACCTGCGCGCGCGCTACCGCCGCAGCGTGCTCGGGCCGTTCTGGATGACGCTCGGCACCGCCGCCGGCACCCTCGGCCTGGGGCTGGTGTGGAGCGAGCTGCTGCGCATGGACCGCGCCCGTTTCGTGCCCTCGCTGACGGCCGGCCTGATCCTGTGGCAGCTGCTGAGCGGCTGCATCGTCGAGGCCACCACCACCTACTGGCGCCAGAGCGCGATCCTGCGCAATCTGAGCGTGCCGCTGTCGATGCCGCCGATCCAGATGCTGCTCAAGCACCTGATCAACTTCCTGCACAACCTGCCGGTGTTCGTCGCCGTGCTCCTGATCTTCGAGGTGCCGCTCGGCTGGGCCACCCTGCTGGCGATTCCCGGCCTGCTGCTGGTGGCCGCCAACCTGCTCTGGATCACGCTGCTGTTCTCGATGCTGGGCGCGCGCTTCCGCGACGTCGAATACGTGGTCGGCGCGGCGATGCCGGTGCTGATGTTCCTGAGCCCCGTGTTCTACCGCCCCAGCTACCTGCCGTTCAACGGCCACCTCGTCTGGCTGAATCCGTTCAGCCACCTGATCGAGATCGTGCGCTACCCGCTGCTCGGCGCCGCGCCGCCCGGCTTCGTCGTGCTCACCACGGTGGCCATCTGCATCGGCGGCTGGGCCTTCACGCTGTGGCTGTTCAATGCCAAGCGCAACCGCATCGCCTACTGGCTATGACGGCGCGCCTCGAGTTCCACAAGGTGACCGTGCAATACCCGGTCTACGACGTGCGCGCGAAATCGCTGCGCAGCCACCTGGTGCGCATCTCGACCGGCGGCCGCATCGAGAACGAAGCCTCGGGGGTGCAGATGGTCACCGCGCTGCGCGAGGCCAGTTTCAGCTTCGCCGACGGCGACGCGGTCGGCCTGGTCGGCCACAACGGCGCCGGCAAGAGCACCCTGCTGCGCACCATGGCCGGGGTCTACCAGCCGGTGTCCGGCAGCGTGGTGCGAGAAGGCCGCATCGCCACCGTGTTCGAGCTCGGCGCCGGCATGGATGGCGAGCTGAGCGGCTACGAGAACATCCAGCGCATGGGCCTCCTGCTCGGCCTGGGCCAGGACGAGATCCGCGCGCGGATCGCCGAAATCGAGGCCTTCACCCAGCTCGGCGCCTTCCTGCAACTGCCGGTGCGCACTTACTCCACCGGTATGACGACCCGTTTGATGTTCGCGGTGGCCACGTCCACACGGCCGGACATCCTGCTGGTCGACGAAATCTTCGGCGCCGGCGACGCCGAATTCCAGGAAAGGGCGGCGCGCCGCATGGAAGCGCTGATCTCCTCGGTGCGCATCTTCGTGTTCGCTTCGCACGACATGGGAGCCCTGAAGCGCTACTGCCGGCGCTTCCTGCGCCTGGAGCACGGCCAGGTCCAGGAGATCGACGTGTCCGAGCTGTGAGCACGACCGGCGCACGATAGATATGGATCAGCAAAGCAGGCAATCGTGCGGACTATTCTCGTTGCATGAAACGCCCGATCATCGACCTCGACGAGACCATCACGCTGTCCGCTCCCGACGGCGATGACAAGGCGCTGCCCGAGCGCGCGCTGATCGCCCGCCTGCGCGCGTACCGGGCGCGCGGCTTCGAACCCCTTGCCGCCGAAAAGGCCGGTGCCTGAATGCTCCTCATCACCTCGGGCGCCTATGTCGAAAGCGAGCTCGCTTCGGAGTTCGGCAAGATCCCGCCCGCCTTCCTCCCGGTCGGCAACCGGCGGCTCTACACCTACCAGATCCGCGAATTCGGGCGCCTGCACGAACAGGTCTTCCTGACCCTGCCGGGCGACTTCCTGCTCGACGAAGCGGACGCGCTCTGTCTGCGCGAGCAGGGCGTGACCCTGTTCCGCACCACGCCCGGCGCCACGCTCGGCGCGGCGGTGCATGAGTTCCTCAGCGGCGCCCGCGTGACCGGCGCGCTCGACATCCTGTACGGCGATACCCTCATCGCCGATCCGCTGCGCGAAGGCAGCGACTGGCTGGCGGTCGGCCACACCGACGAATACTACAACTGGCACCACGAGGCGCCGGCCTGGGGCCAGCCGGGCGGCGCCTGGACCGGCCTGTTCTCGTTTTCGGATGCCGTCCTGTTGCGCGACAAGCTGGCCGCGGCCGGCGACTTCATCGCCGCGGTGGGCGCCTACGACCGCCACATCGGCGGCCTGGCGCACTGGCAGGTGTCGCACTGGCTCGATTTCGGCCATGTCCACACCTACTTCGACTCCAAGCGCATCATGACGACCCAGCGCCATTTCAACCGCCTGCACGTGGTCGACGGCGTGGTCACCAAGTCGGGCGAGGACGGGGCCAAGATCATGGCCGAGGCGACCTGGTTCGAACAGGCGCCGTCGCCCATCAAACCCTTTCTGGCGCCCTATATCTGCCGCACGGACGACTGCGACGGCTACCAGCTCGAATACCTGCACCTCGCCACCCTGAACGAACTGTACGTGTTCGGCCGCCTGCCCGAACGCGTGTGGCGCCGCATCTTCGGCGCCTGCGACGCCTACCTGCGCACCGCCAGCAGCCTGGCGCCGGCGTCACCCGAGGCGGCGCCGGATCCTGCGCTGGATCCGCATTACGCCCGCCTGACCTACCTCGACAAGACCATGCAGCGCCTGGCCGCCTATGCCACCCGGAGCGGCGCCGATCTCGATGCGCCCTGGGTCCTGAACGGACGTCCGGCGCCGTCGCTGCGGTGCATGGTGCAGGACGCGGCGCATACGCTGCTGGCCGCGGCGCCGGCGCCGTCCTTCCTGCACGGCGACTTCTGCTTCAGCAATATCCTGTTCGACTTTCGCGCTGGCCGCGTGAAGACGATCGATCCGCGCGGCACCGATGTCCTCGGCCGCCCGAGCCGCTTCGGCGACCTGCGCTACGACCTCGGCAAGCTGGCCCATTCCGTGCTCGGCCTGTACGACTTCATCGTCGCCGGCTTCTACCTGCTGCAGGCCGACGGGCAGAACCTGGCGTTCCGGGTGCTGTCCGAGCGCTGCCTGCCGGTACAGCGCCTGTTCATCCACACGCCTTTCGCCGGCCGCCTGCCGGCCCAGTGGCAGTGCCATCCGGTGATGGTGCTGCTGTTCCTGTCGATGCTTCCCCTGCATGCGGACGACCCGCGGCGCCAGCAGGCGCTGATGGCGAACGGCATCAGGCTCTATCTGGAGTGGAAATCCCATGATCGTCATCCCGATGGCGGGCCAGAGCCGGCGCTTCCGTGACGCCGGGTATGCGCGTCCCAAGTACGAGCTGACGCTGCAGGGCGACAGCCTGTTCGCCTGGTGCGTGCGCTCCTTCGAGCGCTACTTCGGCAGCGAACGCTTCGTGTTCGTCGCGCGCGGCGGACTGGGCGCGCGCGCCTTCGTCGCCGCCGAATGCGAGCGGATGGGGGTGGCTGACCACGCCATCGTCGAACTCGACGCGCCGACGCGCGGCCAGGCCGAGACCGTGCTGCTGGGCCTGCGCGAGACGGGCTGCGGCGATAACGAGGCGATGCTGGTCTTTAATATCGACACCATCCGTCCCGGCTATGTGTTCCCGACGACAGCGCTCGGTTCGGACGGCTACCTGGAAGTGGTGCGCGCGCCGGGCGAGCACTGGTCCTTCGTGCGCCCGGCCGCCTCGTTCGAGCGGCGGGTCGCGCAGACCACGGAAAAACGGCGCGTTTCCGACCTGTGCTGCACCGGCCTCTATTATTTTGCGCGCAGCGCCGATTTCATGGAGGCCTGCGACGGCGCCCTGCGCGAAGCCTACGCCTACCTCGACCGCTGGGGCGAGCTGTACGTGGCGCCGCTGTACAACACCCTGATCGACGCCGGCCGCCGCATCGTGTACGACGAAGCGCCGGCCAGCCGGGTGCACTTTGCCGGCACCCCTGCCGAATACGGCGCCCTGCTGGCTTCGCGGCGGAGCCTCGGCTGAGGACCGATGCCTTGAACGCCGAGTCCACCTGTATTTCGCTGCCCGTGCATACCCGGCCCGCCGTGGTCGCCGGGCAGCTGAAGAACTTCGCCGCCTTCCTGCCGGGCGCGCAGGTGGTGCTGCACGTCTCGGCCCAGGCCCGCTTCACGGCCGCCCAGCTGGAGGCCGCACTGCGCCAGGCCGGCTGCGCCAATGCCCACCTCAACCCCCAGCGCCTCGCCACAGGCTGGGGCAACATCCTGCTGGCTCACCTGGCGAATATCGCCTGGATCCGGCGCCGCCTGCCGCAGTGCGCGCGCATCTGCCTGCACTCGTCGAACGACATGCTGGTGCGGCCGGGCCTGGCCCGCCACCTCGAGCGCGGAAGCAATTTCCTTCACACGCGGCCGATCCGGCCCGGCAGCCGCTGGCGCTTTGCCGCCCCGGCGCTCGCCGATCCCGCCCTGGCGGCCGTGTGCCGGCGCCTGGGGAACGCAGCGCTGATCGGCTCCCAGGTCGAGGGCTCGAGCTACGAAGCGGCGCTGCTCTACGAAGTCGCGGACGTGGTCAAGCATGCGGCGCGCCAGGCGGCCCAGGCGCCGTATCCGCGCGAAGAGGTGTGGCTGTCCACGGTCGCCCATGCGCGCGGCGCCTGCGTCAGCGGCACGCCCTACGTGTTCTCCGAGGTGCACCGCTTCGATCGCGTGTTCTGGCGCGTGCTGCAGGTGGTCGATCCGCTGATCGGGCGCCACGGCGACCCGCGCTGGCTGCCGCGGCGGGCGCTGGAATTCCTGATGATTCGTTCCGGCTTCCACCACATCGGCCGTGGCACGGTCGACAGCATCGCCCAGGACCTGGCGGACCGGCTGGCGCCCCATGAATGGCTGTCCGACGGCGCCGGCCCGTGGCGCGTGTTCGACCGACACGGCCTGTACGGGGTCAAGCGGGTGCCGCGCCGCCCGAATGCGCCGCTGCGCCGCTACATAGAGCAGTTGAGCGACCAGATGGGCGAGCGCGCCGGCGCCGCGCCCGGCGAGCAGGGCCTGGCCCACTCTTCCCATGAAGACCACTGATATCACCCTGGTATTCCAGGGCGTCTTCAGGCCCTGGGTCACGCGCGAATACGAGAACTTCGCGCGCAACATCGCGCTGACGCGCAGGGCGCTGCCCGGTACGCGCATCGTCTTGTCGAGCTGGGAAGGCGTGGAGCTGCCGCCCGGCCTGGAGCCCGACAGCGTGGTCGAAAGTCCCGACCCCGGCGGGCTGGCGCCGCTCAAGCTCGACGACACCAAGGCCAACAACGTCAACCGCCAGCTGCTCACCACCCAGGCCGGGCTGGCGGCAGTGCGCACGCCCTATGCGGCCAAGCTGCGCACCGACTGCTTCCTCGAGCATGCCGGCTTCCTCGACTGGTACCTCGAGCAGCGCGCCGTCGACGGCGGGAGAGAGCGCCTGCTGGCCTCGTCCTTCTTCACGCTGGATCCGGCCCTGTTCGAACGCCTGCCCTACCACGTCAGCGACTGGTTCCACTTCGGTCCCACCGAACTGCTGCGCGAATGGTGGGCGGCGCCGCCGATGTCGATGGAGGACGCCCAGTACCACGAAACCCATCCGCACGCGCCGGGCTCGTCCATATTCGAGCGCAGGTTCCGCGCCCGCTATGCCGTCGAGCAGCACATCTGCATGGGGTTTGCGGCCGGCCGCGGCTATACCTGTCCGCGCTTCCTGAACGATGTGTCCGATGCGGTGCTGGCCGACTACCGGCGCTTCCTGGCCCACGAAACGATGCTGCTCGACCCCTGGCAGATCGGCCTGCGCTTCGACAAGTACGAATGGGTCGGCAACTCCGCGTTCCAGCGCCTGAACAACCTGATGCACCTGGACTGGCTGGCGCTGGCCGATCCCGAGCTGTCGAGCCAGAAAGAACCGGACCAGCTGCGCCGCCTGATCCGCGAGCGCCAGCGCCTGAAAGCCCGGGCGCGCCTGGCCTTCCGCCACAGCAGCGCCGTGCACGACCTGCTGTTCGATCCGGTCCGGCAGCGGCATCCGGTGCGCAGGCTGGCGGGCAACATCGCGCGGCG
>CAJYXO010000112.1 GCA_913778765.1 uncultured Massilia sp.
GATCAGGGTCATCACCGAGATCGGCAGCACGAAGGGCAGAAAGAACACGCCCTGCAGCCAGGCCTGGGCCTTGACGAAACGGTCGGCCAGCAGCGCCATCACGAGGCCCAAACCTGTGAGCGGCAGCACGGTCAGCAGCGCGAAATAGAAGGTGTTCAGCACCGAATCCCAGAACGAGGGATCGGACGCCAGGGTCGCGTAATTGGCCAGGCCGACAAAGGCATTGGTGCGGGTCAGGCTGCTCTCCGTGAGGCTCATCCAGAAGGTGATGCCGGCCGGGACCAGGAAGAACAGCAGGAAGGCGGCCACGAAAGGCGCCAGCAGCAGGGTGGCCGGCAAGCCTTCGCGCCTTGCGCCCGACAGGACGAGATCGTTCGGTTTCATTGTCCTCCTTAATAGCGCGGGGGGCGCTTGCGGATCAGGCGCGCGCCCTCCTCCTCGAAGCGCTTCACGGCCTGGGCCGGGGTCATGTAGCCGTACAGCGCCGCCGGCAGGAACTTGGAGGCGATCGCTTCCAGCGGACCGGCCGCGCCCATATACCAGCCATCGGGGTCGTAGACCACGTTTTGCGCGGCCGCCGCATACTGGGCGTTCGGCTGCAGCGCCAGCGCCGCGGGCGACTCGGCCACGGTGCGGTAGGCCGGGATGTGGCCGCCCTCGGCCCAGCCCAGCGAGTGCCTGCCGACGTAGGCGACGAAGCGCAGCACCGCTTGCACCTTTTCGGGCGATGGCGGGTGGCTGTCGTTGGCGGGAATGGCGAAGGCGTGCGAATCGGCCCAGGCGCTGGCGTTTGCATACATCTTCGGCAGCGGCGCGATGCCGTAGTCGAAGCCGAGCGTGCCGGCCTTCGAAGCGCGCACCAGCTCCGGCACTTCCCACACGCCGTTCAGCATGAAGGCGGCGCCGCCGCCCATGAACTGGCTGGTCGATGCCGGGTAATCGAGGCCGGCCTGGGCATAACCCTTGCGGAACCAGGCGCTGATGCGCGCCAGGGTCGCTTCCCCGGCCGCGCCGTAGCTGTAGCGGCCATTGCGCACGATGGCGACGTTCTGCTGGGCCAGCATCGACAGCCACAGGCGCCAGATCGCGAACGAGCTCTGGCTGCTTTCCATGGTCAGGCCGCGGCGGTGGGTCGTCTCGGCAGCGAGGCGGAAGGCGTCGGTGAGCGCATCGACGCCTTCGATGGGCTTCAGATTGCCGTCCGCGTCGAGCAGCCCGGTGGGTTTCAGCAGCGTCTTGTTGTAGTAGAGGACCAGCGGGTGCATGTCGAGCGGGACGGCCCAGGTCCGGCCCTCGTAGCGCGACTTCTCCCACTGACGCGGCAGGTAGTCGCTGCCCTTCAGGCCGACAGCGGCCAGCTCGGCGTCCCCGATCGGCCGCAGCACGCCGCCGCCGGCCAGGTTCACGAGGCGCGACAGGTGCACCGTGGCGACGTCCGGCCCGGCCCCGACCACCGACGAGGTGATCAGCTTCGTATAAAAGGGTTCGCCCCATTTCAGGGTCGTGCTCACCACGCGCACGTCGCGCTGGCTGGCGTTGAAGTCCTCGACCAGGGCCCGCATGCGCGCGCCGTCGCCGCCGCTGAGCAGGGTCCACATCCGCACTTCGATCTGCGCCCACGCCGGCGCCGGCCCTGCGGCCAGGATCGCCGTCAGCGCGACGGCGGCCGCGCGCTGCCATCCTCGCATCGCCACGTCGTCATCTCCATTCTTTTTATATGCTGCCGGAGCGCCGTGGCGATGTTCCCGCCCGCCTTTGTCAGGCCGCCTTTCGCCGTGCCCGCCCGCCCGCGGCGCCGCGGCTGCGGCGTTCGAAGCCGTTGGAACGGCTCGACGGCGCGGCCGGCGGATCGTCCGGACCCGGCGCATCCGGTCCCGAATGCACGGGTCCCGCATGGGCCGTTCCATCGCCGTCCGGCGCCGCGATCTGGCGCTCTCCGGGATAGGCTAACACTTCTGCAATTTCTCCGACACGCGTCCATTCTATAGGGAAATCCGGCCCCCGCCTCGCCAGCCAGCGTTTCGCGTGCCCGAGCGGGTCCAGGTACCAGTCCTGCAGATGGGCGTCCGGCCCGCGCGTGGCCCGCGCCAGCGCCTCCACCGGCGCCTTCGGCACCCGGTCCTCGGTCAGCAGGCCGTTCTTCTCGAGGAAGGTGTCGGTGAGCTGGGTGTAGCAGAAGCCGGACAGCGGACGGCAGGCGTGGACCGCCGCCATCAAGAGCTGGTAGCGGGCCAGCAGTTCCTTGCCGTCCTTCGCCACCGAATAGCCCCAGCCCGGCTCCTCGTTGTTCTTCATGACGGCGATGCCGCCGAATTCGGACAGGAACAGCGGCTTGCCGGTGCCGGTAAAGCCGTCGATGACGAGGCGGCGCCGGTCCGGCTGCACGTGCTGCAGGGTGTAGGCGACGCCGTCGCGGCTGCCGTAGCGCTCGACCAGCACCTTCGGGTCCTGTTCGTAGTCGTGCACACAGACCAGGTCGCCGCAGGGCATCTCCCAGCCATCGTTCCCCACCACCGGACGCGTGCCGTCCAGCGCCCGCGTCATGTGGTACAGGGCGCGCACGAAGTCGACCTGGCGGCGGTCGTTCATCAGTTCCGGCACGCCCCAGGACTCGTTGGTCGGCACCCAGGCCACGATGCAGGGGTGGGAGATGTCGCGCTCGACCAGCTCCTTCCACTCTTCCATCACGCCGTGCACGGTGGCGCTGGAGAAGCCGTAGGCCGAGGGCATCTCGCCCCACACGCACAGGCCCAGCACGTCGCACCAGTAGAGCCAGCGCGGGTCTTCCGACTTCTGGTGCTTGCGCACGCCGTTGAAGCCGAGCCGCTTGATCAGCAGGACGTCGTGGCGGAGCTGGTCGCTGGACGCCACCATCAGGCTGTCCGGCCAGTAGCCCTGGTCGAGCACCATGCGCAGATAGTAGGGGCGGCTGTTCAGCACGAAGCGGTCGCCTTCGACGTTCACCGTGCGCAGCGCCGTGTAGCTCTGCACGCTGTCGATCAGGTTGCCGTCGGCGTCCCTGATCTCGATCTCGGCGTCGATGAGCTGCGGGCTTTCGGGACTCCACGTCCACAGGGCCCTCGCATCGTCGATGCCGGGGTCGGGCAGCTGGAAGATGCGCGACAGGCGCGGTCCGGTCAGCAGGCAGCGGTCGGCCACCAGCAGCTTGTCGCCGAGGCGCAGCGTGACGTTGGCGATGCCGCCTTCCGGCACGTGGGCGACGTCGGCATCCAGCCGGATCTGCCAGGCGGCGACGTCGGCGGTCCAGCGCAGCTGGCTGACGTGGGCGCGCGGCAGCTTCTCGATCCAGACCGTGCGCCAGATGCCGCTCGAGCGCGGATACCAGATCTTGTGCGGCTCCGGCTCCCAGTCCATCTTGCCGCGCGCCTTGTGCATGTCCTGCGGGTCGTCCTCGGCCTGCACCACGACCTCGAGCAGCGACCCGTCGAGGTGGCGGCTGACGTCGATCGAGAACGGACTGTGGCCGCCGCGGTGCTCGACCGCGAAGCGGCCGTTGACCCAGACCCGGGCGCGGTAGTTGACGGCGCCGAAGTGCAGGATCAGGCGCTCGTCGCGGCTCGGCGCCATCGACGGGTCGAGCTGGATCTGGCGCCGGTACCAGACCCGGCGCCGGTAGCCGCGGTCGTGCACGCCGCTGGCATGCGCTTCCGGCGGATACGGGACCACGATGGTACGGTCCCAGTTCACCTCGAGCGGATCGGCGCAGGCGGCCAGATCGTCGAGCATCGCTTGCCAGGGACCGTCGAGGCTGCGCCAGGCGGCGCGCCGTAGTTGGGGGCGGGGGTATTCCACGATGGGGCTCCGAACGTGTTCTTATGAAGCCTATTTAATGGCCCGCCGTTCATGAAATCAAGCGCTTTCGCACACGGTTACAAAGCGTTTCGTGCGCTGTATTTTTATGGCGACAGCGCGCTTACCGCGACCCGCAGGAACCTGGCCTGGCGGCCCGCCCCGCCCATCGCGACGAGGCCCAGCCGGGCGCCCGGACCGAGCGAGTGCAGCCAGGTCCCGCCGCCGACCCAGGTGCGTCCGTCCTGGCTCGAATACGCCGTGTAGCGCTCCACCCCGCGTTCCCGCCCCCGCCCGCGGTGGACATCGAGGCGCAGCCAGGTGCGGCGGCCGGGCGTGCCCACCACCGTGTTGCCGTAGCGCGGGTAGTACTGCTCGACCGGCGCCAGCTCCTTCCCGAACTCGACCTGGCGCAGGCCTTCGCGCGCCATCTCGACCAGCTTCACGTAGTTGTCGTCGTCGCGCATGACGACGAAGCCCGCCTGCACCGCGGTGGCGCAGCAGTCGTCCGGCGCGTCCAGCACGATCTCGGCCTCGACCCGGTAATCGCCGGCCGGGAGCGCGGCCTGCAGCACGCTGGCGGTATTGCGGTCGACGTAGAGGTCGGCGTCCTGGGTGGCCAGCAGCAGCCCTTGTCCGCCGAGCGACCACTCGCCTTTTGCCCTCGGCCGCAGCCAGGCCCAGCGCCGGTCGAGCGCGCTGCCGCGGAAGTCGTCGCGCCACAGCTCCCTGGCGCGCGGAGCTGCCGCCACGGCCAGCGGGTGCGGTTTTACGCGCGCGCCGTCGACCACGACCGGCGCCGCCATCGCCTGGTCGGTGGGCGCGCGCCCGCCGCCCGCCACCGGCCAGCCGCCGACCCAGTCGATGCGGTCGAGCAGCGCCAGGCGCCGGGTCAGCTTGTCCTTCGCGCTGAAGAAGGGTTCGGCGGCGTCGATGCCGTGGTAGATGGTCCACCACTGCCCGCCCGCGTCCGTGAACACGGTGTTGTGGCCGACGCCGATCCAGCGGTTGCCGTTCTGGGCCAGCACCGGGGTGCCGCCGGCGCGGCCCTGCGCCATGTCGTTGCCGAGCCGGTCGAGGAAGGGGCCTTCCGGACCGCGGGCGCGGCCGGCGTAGACGGCATAACCGGTCAGCGGGCCGTTGCAGCAGTCGGTGGCGGAGGCAAACAGATACCACCAGCCGTCGTGGAACTTGACCTCCGCGCCTTCGTAGCGGCCGGGCGCGCCGACCAGGGTCGCCGCACCGATGGCGCGCAGGCCGTCATCGCTCAGCCGCGTCACGAAGATGCCGCCGCCGTAGCTGCCGTAATAAAGGTACTTGCGCCCGCCATCGGTCTCGATGACCTTGGGGTCGAAGGTCCAGTGGAACGCGCAACCGGCCTTTGCGCGGCGCGGCATCACCACCGGCGTGGTCGACGCGCGCCACGGTCCGGCCGGGGACTCGCTGGTGGCCACGCCGATCGCGCTGTCGCTGCCGCAGCCCTTTTCCGGACTGTGCTCGTCCACCACGTCGGTGACCGTGAAGTAGAGGTAGTAGCGGCCGTTCAGGTATTCGGGCTCCGGCGCCCACAGGCCCGAGGTCGGCGCGGCAAGGCCGGCCGGGCGGTCGCTGAACGCATCCGCGACGAAGTCCCAGTGCACCAGGTCGGTCGAGCGGTAGATCGGGATCATCCGGAAGTTCCAGCCGCCGTCCTTGCCGCTGGCGTCCTTTTCGCGTTCGCGCTTGCT
The DNA here is from genome assembly GCA_913778765.1 of uncultured Massilia sp. Taxonomy (GTDB): domain Bacteria; phylum Pseudomonadota; class Gammaproteobacteria; order Burkholderiales; family Burkholderiaceae_D; genus Telluria. Next base: position 5,538 of record CAJYXO010000112.1, read on the forward strand.
GACCGGGTCGCTGGTGCAGTAGAGGTACCAGGTCGGCCGCCTGGCCCGTGGGTCGCGCAGGACGGCGGGGTCGGCGCAGTTCTGGGCCGGCTCGCCGCTGGCCAGGCGCACGCTCAGGGGGTTGTGGTAGGCGCGCGCGGCCGGCGCCGGCTCGGCGGCAGCGGCTGCGGCTGCGGAGAACAGCGGCAAGGCGATGAGGGCCGCGGCCAGGTGGCGGGACTGGGGCATCTTGTCTCCTCGTTTTTGGCGAAGAGAATAACGCAGGGTCCGCCGCCCTGTTGCACGTTTGAAAAGGTGGGGTCCGGCTTCCCTGCCCGGCAGCGGCGACAGCGAGGGCGCCGGCAGTCTGGTATCATGCGGACCTCGATTCCTCCAGCACGATTGCCAATGAAGCCAAGGATTCTCCTGCATCTGCTTGCGGCCAGCGTCTGCTCGGCCGCTGCCGGCGCGCAGGCGGCGCCGGCGGCCGTGCTGAAGCCCTGGCCGGCAAAACAGGCCACGCCCGCGCTGCAGCTGACGGGCCTGGACGGCAAGTCCTGGAAGCTGGACCAGTTGCGCGGCAAGGTCGTGGTGGTGAACTTCTGGGCCAGCTGGTGCGGTCCTTGCGTGGACGAGCTGCCGGTGTTGAACGCGCTGGCGCGCCTGGATCCGGACAAGGTCGCCGTGGTGGGCGTGAACTACAAGGAGCCGCTCGACAGCATCGAACGCTTCTCGAAGGACCATCCGTTCGCCTACCCGCTGCTGCGCGACCGCCAGGGCGAGATGTTCAGGCAGTGGACCGCCGGCGTGATGCCGACCACCATCCTGGTCGACCGCCAGGGCCGTGCCCGCTGGCGCAGCGTGGGCGAGATCGGCGCCGGCGACACCCGCCTGAAAGCCGCGATCGACGGCCTGCTGGCCGAGTAAAGAACAACGAATAACCAACACCATCCAGACTGGAAGACACGACCATGGAAGACAATCAACCGACGAATCGCCGCTCCCTGCTGAAAGCCGCCGGCGGCGTGCTGCTGGCCGGCGCCCTGCCGCGCACCCTGCTGGCGCAGAATGCCGCGCCGGCCCGGGAAGAGCGCCACTTCGACCCGCGCCCGGGCGAATGGAAGAGCTACGAGGTGGTCACGCGCGTGAACCTGCAGCGCGCATCCGGTCCGTCGACGGTCTGGATTCCCCTGCCCTCGGTCGACACCGACTGGCAGCGCACGCTGTCGAACAACTGGTCCGGCAACGCGAAGAGCATGAAGGTCGGCAGCGACCCGCACTACGGCGCGCGCTTCCTGGTGGCCGAGTTCGACGGCAGCGCGCCGCCGGTGCTGGAAGTGGTGTCGCGCGTCCAGACCCGCGACCGCGCCGAGAACTGGAAGACCGCGCAGAACGGCGGCGAGTCCGCCGAGGACCTGAAGCTGTGGCTGCAGCCGACCGACCTGATGCCGCTCGACGGCATCGTCAAGAAGACCGCGCTGCAGATCGTCTCGGGCGCGAAGACGGATGAAGACAAGGTCCAGCGCCTCTACGACTGGATCGTGCTGAACACCTTCCGCGAACCGAAGGTGCGCGGCTGCGGCACCGGCGACATCAAGACCATGCTCGAGACCCAGAACTTCGGCGGCAAGTGCGCCGACCTGAACGGCCTGTTCGTCGGCCTGTGCCGCGCCGCCGGCGTGCCGGCCCGCGACGTCTACGGCGTGCGCATCGCGCCGAGCGCCTTCGGCTACCGCGTCCTCGGCGGCAAGCCGGCCGCGCTGCAGGGCGCCCAGCATTGCCGCGCCGAGGTCTACCTGAAGCGCCACGGCTGGGTCGCCATGGATCCGGCCGACGTCGCCAAGGTGATGCGCGAAGAAACCCCGAACTGGATCAAGGATCCGGACGCGCCGGTCGTCGCCCCGGTCAAGCAGGCCCTGTTCGGCGGTTGGGAAGGCAACTGGATGGGCTATAACTTCGCCCATGACGTGCGCCTGCCCGGCTCGAAGCAGGGCAAGGTCGGCTTCCTGATGTACCCGCAGGCCGAAAGCCGCGGCGAGGCCTACGACTCGCTGGCGCCGGACAGCTTCGCCTACACCATCACGGCGCGCGCGATCTGAACATGGACGCACCGTCCGAGCGCAAGGCCGGCGGCCTGATCGCCTTCGCCGCACTGGCGGCGATACTGGCGTCGACCTGCTGCGTGCTGCCGCTGGTGCTGGTCCTGGTCGGGATCACCGGCGCCTGGATGGTGCACCTGACGGCGCTGAAGCCGCTCACGCCCTACGCCATCGCACTGACGCTGGGCGCGCTCGGCTGGGCCGGCTGGCTGCTGTTCCGTCCCGCCGCCACCTGCGCGGTGGACGATCCCGCCTGCGCCACGAGCCGGCCGGCCATGCGCCGGCTGTTCGTCGGCGTCGCCTTGTTGATCGCCCTGCTGCTGGGCTTCCCGCTGATCGCTCCGTTGTTCTACTGAGACAAAGACCATGAAGACCTTGAAAATCCTTTCGCTGCTCGCCCTGCTCGGCGCCGCCCCCTGCGCGCTGGCCAAGCAGCAGACCGTCAAGCTGAACGTGCCGACCATGGACTGCGCCACCTGCCCGATCACGATCAAGGCCTCGCTGGTCAAGGTGCCGGGCGTAAGCAAGGTGCAGGTCAGCTACGAAAAGCGCGAAGCCGTGATCGTCTACGACGACGCCCAGGCCACCGTGGCCGACCTCAAGAAAGCCACCGAGGACGTCGGTTATCCGTCGATGCTGAAGACGACACGCTGAAATAAAACCTGTCGGCAGGAAAGAACTGTTCCCGCCGTAATAGTTTGGAACAATTTCGTTCCGTGCGGTGACGCTCGCAGGATTAGGATTCCTGCATGAACTTCACGTTTTCATCCCCCGAGGCCGGCGTCCATGCGGTCAAGCTGTGGGCGAGCGGCCGTTACGGATTCTCGCTGCCAAAGAAGGTCGACATCGTCGCCCCCGGCGGCGCCGTCGCTTCTTTCCTCTACTTCAACCGGAAAGTGCGCCCCACGGCTGAACTCAGCAACCGTGCGATCGTCAAGATCGCCATCGCCCAGTTCCTTGCGGGGAAAGGGCGCGACGGCCAGCCCGTCGAAATCGACCACGACACCCCACCCTACGACGGCGCATTGACGCCGGTACGCTCGACCGCGCCGCGTGCGCCCCTGCGGGTGCGGCCGGGGAAGCTGCATGCCCGTCCTGGCTGGGCCGACCAGTAACGAGGACGAGACCGCCATGCGACTCCAGTACCCGCCCGGACAGCTCCGCATGCTCATCCAGCGCGCGGAAACCCAGTTCGAGCTGACCATTTCGCAGTCGCTGGCCGCCGACCCCGGCGGCAAGCATATCGCGCGCGCCGCGCATGCCGCCGTCCACGAGACCGTGGTCAGCCTGATCAAGCTGTTCCGCGACCAGATCCCCGGCGGCGCCGAGACCGCGACCCAGCTGGCGCGCATGTACGCCAAGGGCGCCGATGCGAACGCGGGCGTGCCGACCCTCGAGTGCCTGCGCGCCATCGCCCAGCTCACGCGCCAGGCGCGCGAACGCTATCTGCCGCCGGCCTCGCCCGCCGCGGCGACCGGCGCCGCGCCGGCCGGCCCGGAACCGGCGCGGCGGTAGACCCGCACCCAGTCGACCAGCATCCGCTGCGGGAAGACGGTGGTGGCGTCCGGATAGCCGGGCCAGTAGCCGCCCACGGCCAGGTTCAGGATCACGAAGAAGGGGTGGTCGAACACCCAGCCGCCTTTCACCAGGTCGGGCCGCGCGGTGTGGTAGAGGATGCCGTCGCGATACCAGCGGATCTCGCGCGGCTCCCACTCCACCGCGTAGACGTGGAAATCGTCGGCATAGGCGCCCGCGGCCAGGCCGGACGGCGCGCCGAAGCCCTTGTCGCCGGAATAGCCCGGCCCGTGCAGGGTGCCGTGCACGATGCCCGGCTCCTTGCCGATGTTTTCCATGATGTCGATCTCGCCGCAGCGCGGCCAGCCGGTGCGTTCGCAGTCGGCGCCGAGCAGCCAGAAGGCCGGCCAGATGCCCTGCCCGCGCGGGATCCTGATGCGCGCCTCGTAGCGGCCGTAGGTGCGCTCGACCAGGCCCGCCGTCTTCAGGCGCGCCGACGTGTAGTGCTTGCCTTCGCGCTCTTCGCGGCGCGCTTCGATGGCCAGCATGCCGTCCGCCACCCGCAGGTTGCGGCCGCCGGCCGTGTAGTACTGCATCTCGTTGTTGCCGAAGCCGTGGCCGCCGGTCTCCTCGACCCACTTCTTGCGGTCGAGACGGTCGCCGTCGAACTCGTCGCTCCAGTCCAGCACCCAGCCCGCCTTCGCCGCTTTCGCGTAACGCATGATGTCGACGAAGGCGCCGGTCCAGACCAGCTTGCGGTTCGCCGCCAGCCAGGCCAGCAGCTCGCGGTGGGCCTCGTTCGAGGTCGTCAGGTAGTCGCCGCCGATGCCGTGGAAGGTGAAGTTGGCCATCGTCCCCTGTGCGACCGCGCGCTGGACCACGGCGATCAGCTCCTTGCCGCTCAGCCCGACCGGCGCCAGCACCGGCACCGCGTAGGGATCGAAGCGCGCCATCGACGGCAGCACGCCGTCGCCCTCGCCGGCCTTGATCGCGACGAACGCGCTTTCCAGTCCGGGCAGGTAATCGCGGCCGCTGGCCAGGCGGTCGCCGCAGGGCACGGTGTAGCTGCGCTCGGTGCGGCCGTCGATCGCCTGCAGCATCGTGTTCGCCAGCAGCACCTGGTCGCGCATCTGTTCGGGCGTGGTGGTGTCGAGGTCGCGGTGGGCCTGGACCCACTCGCGCTGCGGCTTGCCGTGCGCGCACTGGTGGAACAGCGAGTGGTTGCCCAATTCATGGCCGCGGCGCGCGGCGCCGCGCCACTCGTCCATCCGCAGGCGCACGGCGGGATTCGACAGCTGCAGGTAGAAGCTGCCCTTCAGGCCGAAGCGGTCGAGGTCGGGAATCGCATGGTCGAGCTGGGAGTCGAGGGCGTCGTCGTAGGCCAGGCTGACGGCGGCGCGGGCGCCGTTCGGCCAGTGGAACGCGGCGGCTTTGCCTTGATCGGCAACGGCGCCGGCCGCGGCCTGTGCGCACAGCAGGAGCGCGCAGGCGCCCAGCAAGCATCGAATTTGCATCTTTCTATCCCCTGTCTGGAAACGTTCCCATGTCGGCGCCGACTATAGCACTTGCCAAAAATCCACGTCAAACCTGCGGCGTGCGCGGCCGCCCTCCCGGCAGTGTTGCGTCGACCCCGCGTTTTATTTAGAAAACCACAATAACCCGTTGACAATTATTTTTACCGAACATAAGATTCAGACAACTGATATGGAAACGTTTCCAACTATTTCCAGATGAGTTGAAGAACTCGGCGAGGCAAGAACAAATCCAAAAGGAGACCCAATGCATTATCCCAAGGCAAACCAAAAACTGATCTGCCTGGCCGTTGCGGGCGCCTGCGCGGCATTCGTCGCCCAGGCACAGGCCCAGACGCAGACCGGCAGCGAGAACACGCCATCCGACACCTCGGTGCCGACCGGCGCCGTGCAGCAGGTGGTCGTCAGCGGCATCCGCGCGTCGATGGCCTCGTCGCTGAACCTCAAGCGCAACTCGGACGGCATCGTCGACGGCATCGTGGCCGAAGACATCGGCAAGTTCCCGGACACCAACCTGGCGGAATCGCTGCAGCGCATTTCCGGCGTGTCGATCGACCGCACCAACGGCGAAGGCCAGAAGGTGACCGTGCGCGGCATCGGCCCCGACTTCAACATGGTGCTGCTGAATGGCCGCCAGATGCCGACCTCGAACCTGGGCGACCTGAACGGCCGCGCCTTCGACTTCTCGAATCTGGCGTCGGAAGCGATCTCGCAGCTGCAGGTGTACAAGACCAGCCGCGCCGAGACCCCGACCGGCGGCATCGGCGCCACCATCAACGTGATCACCGCGCGTCCGCTGGACCGCCTCGGCACCTATTCCAGCATCGGCATCAAGGCCGTGCACGACCGCTCGAACGAAAACCTGCCGGGCGACGACAAGGCCAGCAACTCGACCACGCCGGAATTCTCGGGCATCTACACCACCACCAGCAAGGACGGCAAGTGGGGCCTGGGCATCAGCGCCAGCTACCAGGAGCGCAACTCGGGCTACAACCAGGCTTCCGTGTCGAGCGGCTGGAAAGGCCCGTTCCGCGGCGACGAGCAGACCTGGGGCGCGATCCCGGCCACCGGCGCGACCAACCATCCGAAGCCCAGCGACGTCTACGAAGTCCCGCAGAACCTGAACTACAGCTTCACCGGCGTCAAGCGACAGCGCACCAACGGCCAGTTGACCCTGCAGTTCGCACCGACCAAGGAACTGGTCACCACCCTCGACTACACCTACTCCGAGAACAAGCTGCAGACCAAGCGCAACGACGTCTCGGCCTGGTTCAACTTTGGCGATTCGCGCTCGAGTTGGACCAACGGCCCGGTGGCGGCGCCGCTGGTCTACACCGAGCTGATCCCGGCCGGTAACAGCGACATCGCGATGGGCGCCGGTAACTTCGCCACCAAGACCGACAACAACTCGGTCGGCTTCAACGCCCAGTGGCGCGCCACCAACGACCTGAAGCTGGAATTCGACGCCCACCACTCGACCGCCGAGTCGATGGCGGACAGCCCCTACGGCTCCTTCAACACCCTCGGCACCGCCAGCTTCTCGCGCGGCGACACCACCGCCGACTTCTCGAAGGACTTCCCGGTGCTGAGCATCGTCGGCGCCGACTTCGTCAAGGCGCCGCAGCAGGTGACCGGCTCGAACTTCCAGAACCGCTACATGCTGGGCAAGATCGACCAGGCCCAGGTCAAGGGCCGCCTGCGCATGCTGGAATCCTCGAATCTGAACTTCGGTCTCGGCGCGATCAAGGTCAACAACCGCTCGGCGGAAGTCAACAACCAGCTCGACACCTGGGGCGGCGCCAGCAAGCCGTCGGACTACGCGAGCAGCCTGTGGCACCCGGCCACGGTGCGCGGCTACTTCGACCAGATCGACGGCAGCGGCAACCCGAACCTGTTCAACAACTTCTACACCTTCAACTTCAACGAAGTGCGCGACGCCGCCGCCAAGGCGACCGGCAACCCGGGCGGCTACATCGCCAAGACCGATTTCGTCACCGACCAGCGCACGAAGGAAAACACCAAGAACCTGTACCTGCAGTTCAACACGGACTGGGATACGGCGATGCCGATGCACACCGCGATCGGCGTGCGCTACGAGAAGACCGACGTCACCTCGACCGCGCTGGTGCCGGCGGCGACCGGCATCAGCTGGGGCTCGCAGAACGAGTTCACGGTGCTGATGGGCGCCCCGACCTTCACCACCCTGACCGGCAAGTACCACAACCTGCTGCCGAGCGTGGACTGGGACATGGACGTGACGCCGGACATGAAGGTGCGCGCCAGCTACGGCGAGACCATCGGCCGCCCGCGCTACGACCAGATCGCCGGCGGCCAGATCCTGAATACGCTGGCGCGCGTCGAAGGCGGCACCGGCTCGCAGGGCAACCCGGCGCTGAAGCCGGTCAAGTCGAAGAACTTCGACCTGTCCTTCGAGTGGTACTACGCCAAGCAGAGCTTCGCCTCGGTGAACGCCTTCTACAAGGACCTGGAGAACTACGCCGGCCAGTCGCAGGTCGTGCAGCAGCCCTTCGGCCTGCACACCCCGGTCGGCGGCGCCTTCTGGAACGAGGCGCTGGCGAACGGCTGCGCGACCGCGGACACCACCTGCATCCGCAACTACATCTTCCGTCACCATGCGGGCGGCAACGGCGTGACCTACACCGGCAATGACAGCCTCGGCAACGCCAAAGGCGACATCGTCGGCCAGCCTGGCGATCCGGTCGCCAACTTCCGGATCACCTCCTTCTCGAACCAGAAGAAGGCGAGCCTGAACGGCCTGGAATTCAACCTCCAGCACATGTTCGCGAACACCGGCTTCGGCGTCTCGGCCAACTACACCTACGTGCACTCGGGCCTCCGCTACGACAATACCTCGATCGGCGAACAGTTCGCCCTGGTCGGCCTGTCGAACTCGTACAACGTGGTCGGCATCTTCGAGAACGACAAGGTGAATGCGCGCCTGGCCTGGAACTGGCGCGGCGAGTTCCTGGCCTCGACCTTCGACGGCGCCGGTCCGAACCCGCAGTACGTGGAACCGTATGGCCAGCTGGACCTGAGCGTCGGCTACAACATCACGCCGAAGCTGAGCGTGCAGTTGGAGGCGATCAACCTGACCAACGAGACCACCCGCAGCCATGGCCGCGCCAAGGAGATGGCGGAGTACGTGACGCAGACCGGTCCGCGTTACATGGTCGGCGCGCGCTACAAGTTCTAAGCGCGCGGCAGCGATGCGGAAATGGCACGGCCGGGCTGTTCCGGCCGTGCTTTTTTGGTTAGACTCATGACATGAACGACACGATCGAACACATCGTGGTGGTCGGCGGCGGGTCCGCCGGCTGGCTGACCGCCGGCGTGCTGGCTGCCGAACACCCGCTTCGCGTCACCCTGGTCGAGTCGCCGGCCGTGCCCACCATCGGCGTCGGCGAAGGCACCTGGCCCTCGATGCGCGACACCCTGCACCGCATCGGCGTGTCCGAATCCGATTTCTTCCGCGAGTGCGACGCCGCCTTCAAGCAGGGCTCGCGCTTCGACCGCTGGGTCAGCGGCGCCGACGACGACATCTATTTCCACCCCTTCGTCCTGCCCCAGGGCTACGGCGACGCCAACCTGGCCGGCGCCTGGCAGCGCGCCCATCCCCAGGTGCCTTTCGCGGACCTGGTCAGCTACCAGCCGCATTTGTGCGTGCAGGGCCGCGCGCCCAAGCAGGCGTCGACGCCGGAATTCGCGGGCGTCGCCAACTACGGCTACCACCTCGACGCCGGCAAGTTCGGCGTGTTCCTGCGCGATCACTGCGTGAACAAGCTGGGCGTGCGCCACGTGGTGGGCCACGTCGACGCGATCCGCTCGAAAGACAATGGCGACGTCGCCGCACTCGCGCTGCGCGAAGGCGGCATCGTCGAGGGCGACCTGTTCGTCGACTGCAGCGGCATGCAGTCGCTCCTGCTGGGCCAGCACTACGGCGTGGCGCTGCTGCACCAGCGCCATGTGCTGTTCAACGACAGCGCGCTCGCCGTGCAGGTGCCCTATGCGCGCGAGGACAGCCCGATCGCCGCTCAGACCACCTCCACCGCGCAGCCGAACGGCTGGATCTGGGACATCGGCCTGCCCGGGCGGCGCGGCATCGGCCACGTGTATTCCAGCGCCCATTCGAGCGACGAGGACGCCGAACGCCATCTGCGCGCCTACATCGCGGCCAGCGGCGGTCCGGCCGACATCCCCTCGCCGCGCAAGCTCGGCTTCGAGCCTGGTTACCGCGAACGCTTCTGGCACCGCAACGTCGTCGCGATCGGCCTGTCGGCCGGCTTCATCGAGCCGCTCGAAGCGTCGGCGCTGGCGCTGGTCGAGCTGTCGGCCGGCTGGCTGGCGGACGACATGCCGGTCACGCGCGCCCGGATGGACACGGTGGCGGCGCGCTTCAACGAAGCCTTCACCTACCGCTGGGAGCGGATCATCGACTTCCTCAAGCTGCACTACGTGCTGTCGAAGCGCAGCGACACGCGCTACTGGACCGAGCACCGCGAAGCCGCCTCGATTCCCGAGCGCCTGCAGGACCTGCTGCAGCTGTGGCGCGCGCGGCCGCCCTCGCGGCGCGACTTTTCGCGCATCGAGGAAGTGTTCCCGGCCGCGAGCTGGCAGTACATCCTGTACGGCATGGGCTTCCGGCTGGAGGGTGCGCCGCGCGCATCGGACCGTCCGGACCTGGCCGACGACGCCTTCCGCGAAGCCGCGCGCCTGACCGCGCGCATGCTGCCGGCCCTGCCCTCGAACCGCGAGCTGCTCGACCACATCCGCCGGCACGGCCTGCCGCGCATCTGATATCCATAACAAAGAGACACCATGCCGAATATCGCACTCCTGAACAACGTCGACCACAAGAACCTGCGCATCGTCACCGAACGCGGTCCGGCCTGGGGCGACGCCGTGATGTCCGCCCTTACCTTCCCGGCCGAGTTCCGCGAACTGCAGGCGCACTATCCGATCGTGTTCGCCAAGACCGCCGACGGCGCCTCCTTCGAGCCGCTCGCGCTGCTGGGCTTCGAGCAGGGCGAGAACCTGTTCCTCCATGAGGGGCGCTGGGACGCGCCGACGATCCCGCTGACGATCGAGCGCCAGCCCTTCCTGATCGGCCGTCCGGCCGACGGCGCGGAAGATAACCTGATGATCCACGTCGACCTCGACAGCCCGCGCGTCAGCGCCAGCGCGGGCGAGCCGCTGTTCCTGTCCTATGGCGGCAGCAGCGAACACCTGGAGCGCATCAGCCGCGTGCTGCGCACCATCCACGACGGCCTGGAGACCTCCCGGACCTTCATCGAAGCCCTGATGCACCTGGAGCTGCTGGAATCCTTCGTGCTCGACATCGGGCTGGACGACGGCTCGCAGAACCGCCTGGCCGGCTTCTACACCATCCACGAAGAGCGCCTGGCCGCCTTGACGCCCGAGCAGCTGGCGCGCCTGCACGAAGCCGGCTACCTGCAGGCGATCTACATGGCGGTGGCTTCGCTGTCGCAGTTCCGCGCGCTGATCGACCGCAAGAACCGCGCCGTGGCGGCCTCGCATGCTGCCGGTCGATAAGCGGATCCGCGAGATCGCCGCCGGCGGCGCTGCGCAGCCCGCGAAGCTGTCCGACGCGCTGCTGCGCGCCACGGAACCCTACGTGGTGCGCGGCCTGGCGGCGCACTGGCCGCTGGTGGATGCGGCCCGCACCTCGATCGACGCCGCCGACGCCTACCTGCGCCGCTTCTACCGCGACGCCACGGTCGGCGCCATGCTGGGCAAGCCGGACATCGAAGGCCGCTTCTTCTACAACCAGGACCTGACCGGCTTCAATTACTACTCGGTGCGGGCGCGCCTGGACGCCGTGCTCGACGAGATGAAGGGCTACCGCGACAACCCGCGCCCGGCCGCGATCTACGTCGGCTCGACCACCATCGACACCGCCCTGCCCGGCCTGCGCCGCGAGAACGACATCGACCTGGGCGGGCGCGACGCCCTGGCCAGCATCTGGATCGGCAACCAGACCCGCATCGCCGCCCATTACGACCTGCCGGACAACCTGGCGGTGGTGGCCGCCGGCCGGCGCCGCTTCACGCTGTTCCCGCCCGAGCAGCTGGCCAACCTGTACGTCGGCCCGCTCGACTTCAACCCGGCCGGCCAGGCCATCAGCCTGGTTGACTTTGCCGCGCCCGACTACGATCGTTACCCGCGCTTTCGCGAAGCACTGAAGCACGCCCAGGTGGCCGAGCTGGAACCCGGCGACGCCATCTTCATTCCCTCGATGTGGTGGCACCACGTGGAGGCGCTGAGTCCCTTCAACGTGCTGGTGAACTACTGGTGGCGCCAGTCGCCGGCCTACATGGACACGCCGACCAACGCGCTGATGCTGGCCCTGCTGACCATGCGCGAGCTGCCGCCCGAGCAGCGGCGCGCCTGGCAGGAGGTCTTCCGGCACTACATCTTCGAACCGGACGAAGTCAGCGTGGCCCACCTGCCGCCGCATGCGCGGCACGCGCTGGCGCCGCTCGACGAAGACCGTGCGCGGGCGCTGCGCGGCACGCTGCTGAACCGTATCAACCGATAGAACCGGAAAAACGCAGGAGACACCATGGAACAACGAGAGCACAAGCCGGTCCGCCGCATCGTGATCGCCGGCGGCGGCACTGCCGGCTGGATGGCCGCCGCCGCGCTGTCGCGCACCCTCGGCAAGGTCATCGACATCAAACTGGTCGAATCGGACGAGATCGGCACCGTCGGCGTCGGCGAAGCGACCATCCCAACCCTGGTCCACTTCCACCGCCTGCTCGACATCAACGAGCAGGAATTCATGGCCGCCACCCAGGCCACCTTCAAGCTGGGCATCAGCTTCGAGAGCTGGCGCGACCGCGGCAAGGACTACATCCACTCCTTCGGCACCACCGGCACCGATCACTGGACCGCCGGCTTCCAGCACTTCTGGATGAAGGGCCGCGAGCGCGGCCTGGCCGGCGACTACGGCGACTATTGCCTGGAGCTGAAGGCGTCCCTGGAAGGCAAGTTCGCCCACCTGCCCAACGATGGCCTGAACTACGCCTACCACCTGGACGCCGGCCGCTACGCGCGCTTCCTGCGCCGCTACAGCGAGCACTTCGGCGTCGAGCGCATCGAAGCGAAGATCGACAAGGTCGAAACCGGCCCGGCCAGCGGCGACATCGCCGCCCTGCTGCTCGATTCCGGCAAGCGCATCGAGGGCGACCTGTTCATCGACTGCACCGGCTTCCGCTCGCTGCTGCTGGGCCAGACCCTGGGCGTCGAGTACGAGGACTGGTCGCACTGGCTGTTCAACGACAGCGCCATCGCCGTGCAGACCGAATCGGTGGGACCCGCCGTGCCGCTGACCCGCTCGATCGCCCACGACTGGGGCTGGCAGTGGCGCATCCCGCTGCAGCACCGGGTCGGCAATGGCATCGTCTACTCGAGCCGCCACGTCGACGACGACACCGCCAGGGCGACCCTGCTCGGCAACATCGAGGGCAAGGTGCTGACCGAGCCGCGCGTGATCCGCTTCAAGCCGGGCCAGCGCAGGCAGACCTGGTCGCACAACTGCGTGGCGATCGGCCTGTCCAGCGGCTTCCTGGAACCGATCGAGTCGACCAGCATCCACCTGATCCAGCGTTCCATCGTGCGCCTGCTGCAGAACTTCCCGTCGAAGGGCATCCGCAAGAGCGACGTCGACGAGTTCAACGCCCAGTGCTGGTCCGAGATCGAATTCATCCGCGACTTCATCATCCTGCACTACAAGGTCACCGACCGCCGCGACACCGCCTACTGGAAGCAGGCCGCCGAGATGGCGGTGCCGGCGCCGCTGCAGCACCGCATCGACATGTTCCGCGACACCGGCCGCTCTTTCCGCGTGCTGAACGAGCTGTTCGCCGAGAATTCCTGGATCCAGGTGATGCTGGGCCAGGGCATCATGCCCGACCAGCACCACCCGAGCGCCGACCTGATGGGCGACGAAGAACTGTCCGGCTTCCTGGACGGCATCCGCAAGCATGTCGAGCGCACGGTGGCCCAGCTCCCCGCGCACCAGCAGTACGTGGAGCGCTACTGCGGGGCCAAGGCTTGACGAAGCCCGCGCGGGATTTGTGACTCGCAGTCAAAAATCACGGGCGGGCAGCATCGCCGAGGCCATGCGCGCGTCGGAGCCTGCGATGCCGATCACGCGGCGCCGATGTGCTCGTACAGAATCAAACCGCCGATCGCAATCAGCACCAGTCCGCCGATCAGCTCCGCGCGCTTGCCCACCAGGTGACCCAGGCCGCGGCCCAGCATCACGCCGATGGTCACCATGGTGAAGGTCGCCAGCCCGATGGCGCCGGCCGTGGTGAAGATGTTGGCGTCGATGAAGGCCAGGCTGGCGCCCACCACCATGGCGTCGATGCTGGTGGCGAAGCCGGTGATGGCCAGCAGCCAGAACGAGTGCGAGCGCGGCTTTTCCTCTTCTTCTTCGTCGGCCGTCAGGCTGGCGTGGATCATGCGCAGGCCCAGCACGCCCAGCAGGGTGAAGGCGATCCAGTGGTCCCAGGCCTCGACGTAGGGCGCCGCGACCTTGCCGAGGGCCCAGCCGACCAGCGGCGTGAGGCCTTCGATCACGCCGAAGATGATGCCGGTGCGGAGGGCTTCCTTGAGGTGGGGACGATGCAGGGCGGCGCCCTTGCCGATGGCGACGGCGAAGGCGTCGGTGGACATGGCAAGCGCGATGGCGACCGTGGCGGCTAGATTCATTTTTTCTCGCAGACCGGGCAATGACGATGGCATGCCGGCGCGGCCCGGTCACAAGCGCGCAGGATGCCAAAGGTCTTGCCAACCGGTCTTGCGGTGCTGTGCGCACCGCAGGCGGGCTGCCCGTACCACGCTGCCTGGATGACAACGAGTATGTTGATACGGGAACTTCCGAAAAACGGAAGCAGGCTACTCCCCAATGGGTGCCGCTATCTTACACGAAGCGCAATAAAAAGCCCAGCGACACGCGAACGCGCCGCCGGGAATCACCGCTTCAGGATACGAGAGCCGGGTTCAGGCCGGGGCGTTGGCGTCCAGGTGCAGCCTGGCGTAACGCAGGCCGAAATACAGGATGAAGGCATAGCAGACGGCCGGCACGAAGAAGGAGGTCTGCAGGCCGATGCTGTCCGCCAGCGCGCCCTGCACGAAAGGCACGATGGCGCCGCCGACGATCGCCATGCACAGGATGCCCGAGCCCTGGCCGGTGTGGCGGCCCAGGCCGTGCACGGCCATGCTGAAGATGGTCGGGAACATGATCGAGTTGAACAGGCCGACCGCCAGGATCGCCCACATCGCCACCGAACCCTTGCCGAAGATGCCGGTCAGGACCAGCGCGATCGCCACCAGCGAATTGAAGGCCAGGCTCTTGCCCGGGCTGACGTAGCGCATCACGGCAAAGCCGATGAAGCGGCCGACCAGGGCGCCGCCCCAGTACAGGCTGACGTAGCCGGCGGCGACCGCCGGGGC
>CAJYXO010000113.1 GCA_913778765.1 uncultured Massilia sp.
GCCAGCGCCGCTTCGTCGACCAGCCCGCCGCGCGCCGTGTTGATCAGGATGGCGCTCTTCTTCATCGAGGCCAGTTCCCGGGCGCCGATCATGTGGCGGGTCTGGTCCGTCAGCGGCAGGTGCAGGCTGATCACGTCGGCGGTCGCCAGCAGGCCGGCCAGCGGGAGCTGGATCGGATTCCACGATGCCTTGCGGTCGAAGGCCGGCGAACGCGAGGTGACCACGATTTCCATGCCGAAGGCGCGCCCGATCTCCGCCACCCGCCGGCCCAGCGCGCCATAGCCGACGATGCCGAGCCGGCTGCCGGCCAGGTCGCGGATCGGGTGATCGAGCAGGCAGAAGCGGCTCGAGGTTTCCCAGCGCCCGGCGGCGACGTCGGCGGCGTAGGCCATCAGGTTGCGGCGCACCGCCAGCATCAGGGCGAAGGCATGCTCGGGTACCGACACCAGCGAATAATCGCGGATATTGCAGACGGCGATACCGCGCTCGCGGCAGGCGGCCAGGTCGACGTTGTCGGTGCCGGTCGCGGCCACCGCCACCAGTTTCAGGTCCGGAAGCTGGGCGATCGCTTCGGCGCGCAGCGGCACCTTGTTGGTGACCGCGACCGCCGCGCCTTGCAGGCGCTCGACGACCTCGTGCGGCGCGGTGGCCGGGTAATCCTGCCATGCGTGTTCGAAGGCGGGCGGGCGGACGGTGGCGATCAGGCTGTCGCGGTCGAGGAAGACGATCTTGTGCATGGCGGCCGAAAGAACAAATGGAAGACCACCATTGTAAAGTGAAGGCGAAAAAAAGACAGGGCACATGACCCTGTCTTTTGAGGTGATGTGGCTTGAGCCGCTTGGCTTGTCAGTGTGCTGCCGCCGCGTCGGCTTTCATGTCGGCGTGTGCGACGGCCTTGTCGGCAGCAGCTTCCGCCTTGGCCTTCTTGGCCTTCTTGTGTGCTTTCGCCTTGGTCTTGTCGGCGTCGGCCTTGGCGACGGCGACGTCCGACTTGGCTTCGGCTTCTTTCTTCTCTACCTTGGCGTCGGCCTTGGCTGCGGCCTTGGCTTCCTTGGCGTCGGCCTTGGCGACATCCTTGTCGGCTTTGGCATCGGCCTTGGCGGCATGGGTCATCGTGGTCGGCGACGTTGCGGTCGACTGGGCGGCGAATGCCGAGGTAGCGAACAGACCGGCGATCAGGGTAGCGACGATTTTGCTCATGGCGATGTTTCCTTCAGTGTCGTTGAAATTTTGGGACATTCCCGGGTGGTACTGATCCCTCAACGCGCCTGTTCGCCAGTCAGTTGACGCGCTTTTACAACCTCTTACAAATAGCGATCACTTCGCCGCCTGGGCGCCGGCCAGACGGGCGATCGCCGCCAGCGTGGTCTGGGCCGCGTTCAGTCCCAGCAGGTAGTCCTTGTCGCTGAAGGTGGAGACCAGGTCGGTCGGCTGGTGCCAGTGCGGATTCCAGCCGGCGCCGATCTGCTGGCCGCGCTCGTTTTCGCGCAGCGAGATCGACGGCACGAGGTCCATGAACGGCGTCGAGTCCGTATTGGTCATGTGCGGGCCGACCGACGCCGGATAGTCGCCGGCGTATTTGTCGTTGGCGGCGCGGAAGGCCCAGGCCAGCTTCTGGGCGCCGTCGGCCTGCATCGAGTTCGCCTGGAATTCGATGTTGACGTCGGCTTCGCGGCGCTGTTCGGGCGGCGGCGCGCTCACGGTCTTGCCGTCGGCGCCGGTGCGGGCCACCGGCATGCCATGGTCGAACATCATCATGTCGTGCTGGATCATGCCCAGCCAGCGCGGTTCCGGATAGCGGCCCGAACCCTTGGGCGACTCCACGCCCTGCAGATCCTTGCGCTGGTTGACGTAGGCGGTGGCGCCGTTCAGGCCGGTTTCCTCGTTGTTCCACAGGGCGAAACGGATGCTGCGCTCGGTCGTCACGCCGGGCGCGTTCAGGATCCGCGCCAATTCCATCACCAGCGCGGTGCCGGAGGCGTCGTCGTTGGCCGCTTCGCCATAGCCCATGCCGTCCATGTGGGCGGCGACGATGTACATCTCGTCCGGGCGGGTGCTGCCGACCTTGGTGCAGAACACTTCTTCGCGCGGACCGCCTTTCGGATCCGGCTGCTCGGCATTCAGAAGCCGCAGGCGCTCGTCCGGCTGGGCCAGCGGGTTCTCGTTGACCGAGGTCGGCGCGCGGGCGCCGAACAGGGTGCTGCCGCCCTGGCCGGACGGGCCGCCGCGTCCGCCGCCGGCGCCTACCGGACGCGGACTGCCCGGCGGTCGCGGCGCGGGCGGCGTGTACTCGTAGCGGATGCGTTCGGTGCTGCAGCCGAAGGATGTCAGTTGCGCCTCGATCCAGTCGATTGCCTTGCGGTTGCGCTCGGTGCCCTGGCGGCGGTCGCCGAAGCGGGCCAGGTCGCGGATCGTGTCCTTGTAGCGGCCGAGGTCGAGCCGGGACACCAGTTGTCCGATGGGGTCGCCTGGCGTTGCCCCGGTCTGGGCGGAAGCGGGGACAGCCAACAAGGCGGCAAACAGGGCGGCCAGGAGCGAAGGAAGGAGCACGGCGGACGGTTTCACGGGACCTCTCTGTTGCATTTGCAGGAAAGCCCAACTATATGTCAGCCGCACGATTGATGCATATTTGACAGTAGAAATGTTTCCACGGATACTCATTCGGCATTTCCAATAACTCAACATCAAGAGACCGTGAAGACCACTTCCATCGCCATCCTGTCCGCGGCCGCGCTGGCCGCCACGGCCGCCGTACAGGCCACCCCGGCCGCCCCGGCCGCCAAGCCTGCCGTGAAACCCGCCGTGCCGGCATCGCAGGCCGTGCAGATCGAGCCCTCCCATTTGTCGCACGACGTCAAGGTACTCGCCTCCGACGAGTTCGAAGGCCGTGGCCCGAACACGCCGGGCGAGGTCAAGACCGTCGCCTACCTCGTCAACCAGTTCGAAGCGGCCGGCCTGAAGCCGGGCGGCGACCTGGTCGACGGCAAGCGCGGCTGGACCCAGGACGTGCCGCTGGGCCGCTTCGAGATCAAGGGCCCGGTCCAGGTGAGCGTCAAGGCCGCTGGCCGCGAAGAAGCGCTGACCCAGGGCGAACAGATCGCCGTGCGCGCGGCCATGACCGGCGCGAAAAGCGTCGAGTTCAAGGACGCGCCGCTGGTCTTCGTCGGCTACGGCGTCACCGCGCCCGAGCGCAAATGGGACGATTTCAAGGGCCAGGACCTGAAGGGCAAGCTGGCCGTGGTGCTGATCAACGACCCGGACTTCGAAACCGGCAAGGGCGAATTCGGCGGCAAGGCCATGACCTATTATGGCCGCTGGACCTACAAATTCGAAGAGCTGGCGCGCCGCGGCGCCCTCGGCACCATCATCGTGCACGAAACCGCGCCGGCCTCCTACGGCTGGGCGACGGTCAAGAATTCGAACACCAACGTCATGTACGACATCGTGCGTACCCACCCCACGGCCTTCCATGCCCCGGTCGAGGCCTGGATCCAGCGCGACCTCGCCGTCGACCTGTTCAAGCGCGCCGGCCTGGACTTCGACAAGCTGAAGAAATCGGCGCAATCGCGCAGCTTCAAGCCGGTCGAGCTGAACGGCGTATCGATGTCGGGCAAGTACGCGGTGGATGCCCAGACCATCGTCTCGAAGAACGTGATCGCGGTGCGCGAGGGCAGCCAGCATCCTGACCAGTACGTGGTCTACAGCGGCCACTGGGACCATCTCGGCGTCGGCCTGCCGGACGCGAAGGGCGACCGCATCTACAACGGCGCGGTCGACAATGCCACCGGCATCGCGGCCCTGCTGGAGCTGGCGCGCGTGTACGCGGCCGCGCCGGCGCCACAGCGCAGCGTGGTGTTCCTGGCCGTGACCGCCGAGGAAAAGGGCCTGCTGGGCTCCGAATACTATGCGGCGAATCCGGTGTATCCGCTGGCGAAGACGGCCGGCGTGATCAACATGGACGCCCTCAGCCCCTACGGCCGCGCACGCGACTTCACGATCTCCGGCAGCGCCAGGCTGGACCTGCTGGACCGCCTGGTGGCGAAGGCGAAGATGGCGAAGCTCGGCTATTCGGCGGATCCGAAGCCGGAAGCCGGCCACTTCTTCCGGTCCGACCACTTCTCGTTCGCCAAGCGCGGCGTGCCGGCGATTTCCTTCGGTTCCGGCGAACATTGGGAGCAGGGCGGGCTTGCTGCCGGCAAGAAGGAAGCCGACCGCTACGTCAAGGAAAACTACCACCAGCCGTCCGACGAATGGCAGGCGTCCTGGACCTTCGAAGGCATGGCGCGCGACCTCGGCATCCTGTATGCCGTGGGCCGCGAGCTGGCCGATTCGAACGCCTGGCCGAACTGGGCGAAGGATTCCGAGTTCCGCGCCGCCCGCGACGGCAGCGCCGCCGAGCGTAAATAAGGGGCAATAACGCGAAAATAAGCGTTAACTGCCGTACAGTCGCGACCGTGGCACACCGGTACATTGGCGGCATTGCTGCTGATGTACAGGTGATGCCATGCCCGACGCACTCAAGGAATACAAGGCCAAGCGGAATTTTTCGATCACGTCGGAACCCGCCGACGGTGGCGAAGCCAGCAAGGAGGCGCTCACCTTCGTGATCCAGAAGCACTGGGCGACCAGGCTGCACTACGATTTCCGTCTCGAACTCGACGGCACCATGAAGAGCTGGGCCGTGCCGAAAGGTCCCAGCTTCGACAGCCATGACAAGCGCATGGCCGTGCACGTCGAGGACCACCCGATCTCCTATTCCGACTTCGAAGGCACGATCCCGCCGCACCAGTACGGCGCGGGGGAGGTGATCATCTGGGACAAGGGCACCTGGGAGCCGATCGGCGATCCGCGCAAGGGCTATGCCAAGGGCGAGATCAAGTTCGAGATCCACGGCCACAAGATGCATGGGCGCTGGGTGCTGGTGCGCATGAAGAGCCGCGGCGAGCGCCAGGAATCCTGGCTGCTGATCAAGGAAAACGACGAATATATGCGGCCGGCTTCCGAATTCTCGGTGGTCGACGAGATGCCGGACAGCGTCAAGGACCTGCCGATGCCGGGCGCGTCCTACGATCGCGAGGCGGCGCGCGCGAAAGTGGCCGGACTGAAGGCCGACGCGCCGGCATCCCGGAAGAAGGCCGCCGAGCCCAAGGCCAAGCCGGCGGCGAAGTCCACGGCGACGAAGACCGCCACCAGGCGCGGCGCCATGCCCGCCGGCGCCGTCAAGGCAGAGCTGCCGGAAACCATGGGCGCCGAGCTGGCGACCCTGGTCGACGGCCCGCCGGAACGCCCCGAGGAGTGGATCTACGAGATCAAGTTCGACGGCTACCGCATGCTGACCCGGGTCGACCAGAAGGGCAAGGACATCCGCCTGATCACCCGCAACGGCAACGACTGGACCGACAAGCTGCGCCCGCTGCAGGAAGAGATCAAGCGCATGAAGCTGCCCGACGGCTGGTACGACGGCGAGATCGTGGTCCACGACGAGAACGGCAAGCCGAATTTCAACCTGCTGCAATTGGCCTTCGACGGCTCCAACCGCGCCCAGATCGTCTACTTCGTCTTCGACGCGCCCTACATGAAGGGCTACGACCTGCGCGAAGTGCGCCTCGACGAACGGCGCCCGCTGCTGCAGGCGGTGCTGGCGGCAAAGCCGTCCGACACCGTGCGTTTCTCCGCCGAATTCGGCACCGACCCGAGCCAGCTGGTGGTCGCGGCCTGCCAGATCGGGCTGGAAGGCGTGATCGGCAAGCGGCGCGACTCGCGCTACGTGAACCGCCGCTCGCCCGAGTGGATCAAGCTGAAATGCGGGATGCGCCAGGAATTCGTGATCGGCGGCTATACCGATCCGCAGGGCGCGCGCACCGGCATCGGCTCGCTGCTGCTCGGCTACTACGACGACAAGGGCGTGCTGCGCTACGCCGGCAACTGCGGCAGCGGCTTCAACGGCGCTTCGCTGCGCCACATGCGCGAGACCTTGGCCGCCATCCAGACCGACGAAAATCCCTTCCCGCCGCGCGCCGTGCCGGGCCGCGGCAAGCACTGGGTCAAGCCGGATCTGGTGGCCGAAGTGAGCTTCTCGGAATGGACCGCGACGAATTCGATCCGCCACCCCGTGTTCCAGGGCCTGCGCAAGGACAAGCCGGCGAAGAGCGTGGTGCGCGAGCAGGCCCGGCATGTGCAGGAGGAACCGGCTCCCGAAGCCCAGCCGGCGGCGCGCAAGCGGGCCGCAGACAAGACTGCGCCGGCCGCCGCGAAGGCTGCGAAGCCGGCGAAGCCGGCGAAGGCCGGGCAGGCGGCAAGCGGGCTGCCCGCGACTTTCAAGGTCACCCACGGCGAACGGGTGATGGACAAGGAAAGCGGCGTCACCAAGCTCGAGCTGGTCGAGTACTATGCGCTGGTGGGTGAGCTGATGATGCCGCACCTGAAGGGCCGGCCGGTCTCGCTGGTGCGCGCGCCCGAGGGCGTGGGCGGCGAGCTGTTCTTCCAGAAGCACGTCGCGGATCCGCGCAAGATGCCGGGCGTGGGCCAGTTGGCCCAGGCGCTCGATCCGGACCACCCGCGCATGACCCGCATCGACAGCGTCGAAGGCATCCTGTCCTGCGCCCAGTGGAACGTGGTCGAGATCCACAGCCAGAACGCGGTCGAGAAGCGCTACGACACGCCGGACCGCTTCGTGTTCGACCTCGACCCGGGCGAGGGCATCGCCTTCGCCCAGGTCCAGGAAGCGGCCCGGCTGATGCGCGCCTTCCTGCAGGAGCTGGGCCTGAATGCCTTCCTGAAGACCAGCGGCGGCAAGGGCCTGCACGTGGTGGTGCCGATCAAGCCCAGGCTCGAATGGGACACGGTGAAGGACTTCTCGCACGCCATCGTGACCCACCTGGCCAAGACCTTGCCGGACCGCTTCTCGGACAAGAGCGGCGCCAGGAACCGGGTCGGCCGCATCTTCATCGACTACCTGCGCAACGGCCGCGGCGCGACCACGGTGGCGGCGTGGTCGGCGCGGACCCGGCCGGGGCTGGGCATTTCGGTGCCGGTGCGCTGGGAGGAGTTGATGGACCTGAGCTCGGGTGCGCACTGGACCGTGCGCACGGTGGGCGAGCGGCTGGCGATCGGGAATACCCCTTGGGATGATTACGAGGACAGCGCAACGACCTTGACCAAGGCGATGAAGGCGCTGGGGATCACAGGTAAAACGTAATTGGTCAGCTTCGGCGTTCGCGCTCCAGCATGGGCCAACACTTTCAAGCCTCAGTTGGCCGACAAGCGCCCGAGCGAACTGTAAAACAGCCCACTCAAGATTTCCATGTTTCAGTCTTCGTACTCAAGCCTGAAGTGGCCGGCTGGCAGCATGAGGGCCGGAGCCGGTGTTCCAGGTTCCAGCAGCACAGTGTCGACTGGTACCGCTGCAGTGCTGTCTTCGCCTACATAGAATGCATGGATCACTTTCACCTTGTGATCCGATAAGAGATTTGGTGGAATGCTCACCGGCTTTCTTTCGGCCAGTCTTTCCAGCCAAGCCGGGCGGCCTTGAAGAAAACCATACCGTGGATGCACGACTTGCAGGTCAATGGCGCCGAGCGGCAATCCGAACTGAAAATAACCTCCCTCAGCCTTTTTGAGAACGCTCGGAAATTGGATGTGGAGTGCTCTGATTAACTCGTCATAAGCCCGCTTTTCTTTCAAGCGGTCTGGATGCTCGTAAAAAGTTGTCTGATCTACGGTAAGAGGGTCCAGGCCGGTGAGTTCACGTAGCTGCGCTCCCATCTGGCGGATACCCAGAGAATTCCCATTCGGCCGCTTATCGCCATGAAACCCGCCAGCATAGATGAACACTTTTGCGGCTGAGTTTTTTTCGAAAATGCGTGCCACCAGATTTTCCGCTTGGGTACGCTCGCGCCACTCCAGGGTTTCATGTGCTGAAAGGCTTTGCGCCGGCTCGAAAGCGTCGTAAGTGACCGGCTTCCACCCTTGCCTCAACGCATCCCGCAAAAACTCGCCGTACAGCGGTTCGACACTATAAAATCCACTGGACCGGTTCAAGGACCCGGTTTTGAACGCATCACCGTCACTTAAGGTTTCGCAAGCAAGGTATTCGTAGCCAATCTTGCGTAACTCCCGCGCCAGCCTCATTGCGAACGCACGGTGCAAGGGCACATGATGTACTTCATTCAAAATGACGATTTGGCGATTCTTCGCCTCGTTGACGATTTCGCTGATGGCATCGACAGCCGTGAGCCTGTCGAGGGTCGCCTTCGACAATGACGGGCCTTCCGCCCCTCTGGAACGTACATCGAAGGCCATCATTGCGCCGTTCGTATCTCCGACAAACGATCGCAGCGTAGCCAGCCGTTCCGCTATGAGTCGCCCCGAGCCGTCACGCTTTGTTCCTACCGTTCCTTCCTGTTGAGCCTCATCGAAGCCCTTTGTGGCTGCATTCAAGTCAGGCAGGAGTGAATATGAGGAATGACCTGTCTGGCCCGCCTCGACGATTACATCGTCGTTGCGAAGCACGGAACCACAGCCGGAAACAAGTGAAAAAAGGAGCAGGATAGCTGCACAGCGGCCATTCATATCGAGTCTTTCCGTCGATTCAGTTCGGCGTGGATCCGCCGGCCGTGAACTGTTCGCGCATAGTTGGCGCTGGTATGGCAAGCAAAAGTTTTAGTCATCAATTTCTGGACGATATCACGAAAGTGTCCATAGGGAGCCACGACATCGAGGATCCAAAGATGAGTTCCTTCGTTCCAATCACTTAAATGGAGACGTACGTCCTGTTCCTGCATGAGCGCATGATTTTTATCGGACAACGTTGCCCAGATGATATATCCCACCACCATACCGTTGTCGTTATAGAAAAACTGTATTTTCCGGTGTGAGACTGCGGGGCTTACCAAACGGAAGAGATTGCGCAGATCCTGGTTAGCATCCCTTCGCAACACCGCGGCCATGCCCAGCGCCTCCGCGTGCGCTCGTTGTGCCGCAGTTTTTCTGCCTGTTTCCGGCGCTTCCAAATACACATCCATTGGCCCTGCTCTCATGCTTGCTCCATCTTGTCTGAATATGCCTCCATCAGGCGGGCACGGGCAGGCGCCAGAGAATCCCAACAAACTGGTGCCCCCGAGACCAGGTAACCTTTTTCTGGGCAGAGCGAAGTTGCTGGGTAGCCCAGGGCACTGAAATCGACACGATCATCGTCATCAAGCTCACTTAATACGAACTTCGGAAATTCCAATGTTCTCTCGATAAAATTTTCTGTATCGCCGTTGCCGGCGCAATGTGCGTCGATTCGGCTGTCCAGAAGGTGGCGATAGAGCTGTGGCAACCGGGCATTCACTCTATGCGCATTGATGGTCAAGAACTCTTTCGCAGCCGGTCCCAAGCCGTAGCGCAATGCAAATGCTTGATAGATCGGGGTGACCGCAGCGACCAAACGCCTGACTTTATGCTGATGGGAGGGCAGGGCTCGTACCGACTCGATCATTGTTTCCGGGTCTTTGCCAACCAGCTTGCTGAATTCTGCGAGCCAGGTGTTGATATGATAGCTGCCCATTGGAACAGTCATTTTCCATTCATGTCGAGGGGAGTAATAAAATGGCCGGCTGTTGCCTTCGGCAGTAATTGCGTATATTGCGTTGAACGCTTCCAGGAGTTGGGAAGGTTTCAGCGTTTTTAGTACGGAAACCGGTACACCTGTCAGCTTTGCGAACTCCAGAGCGAGTGCGGGAGCAAAAAAACAAGAAAATCTCGATCTAATTGAACTTGAGCTGATATTTATCGGCGCATGATGCCTGTCGCCATATTTTTTCAATGTGAAAAACAGCTCCTCAAAAGCCTTGGGTAACTGCGAATGCTCTCCCCAGAAGTCGGCAATGTCGAATCCACCCATTATCACACGTCCATAATCGCTGACGGTGGTTATGGTGTCGTAATCCAACCAGGCACCGTCCAGCGCGATGTTTGACGGAGAAAGACCGCCATGCATCAACTTTTTGGCACGCGCCGTAGCGATCTGTTGAGCAGATCGACGAAGAATTTCATCGATGGCATTGTCTTCGTGGCAATCTTCTCTCATGATGCCCATTGTTTGCATAGCGTGCCAGAATTTTTCGACCGCAAACATCGTGCGTACACTATCTGTCGGCAAACCACGCATTGCTGGCGCGGGCGAAAAAAATATGGACCGGAGGAAGTGAGCAGGTCTCAGCTTTGGCTGCCGGTAAAGAAGCGCACGACGGGCATCTCGACGCCCTTGATGGGATGGGTAAGGGACTTCAGTATTTGTGCTAACGATGGCATAGGCCCGTGCACCACCGTATGGCAATGCGGTGTGGCATACCTCACCCCAAATTGCTTCCCGCACCGCTAGCTCGAGGGCGCAGCCACCGTGCGAATGCCAGAAATGATTGTCCTCGCCAGCCAGAGGGTTTTTGCCTATGCCTTTGATTTGTAGCGTTCCATCCAAACCACATCGTGCTCCTCCCCCATTTCGTCCTACCCCTTCACCCCCATAGCGCTCTGCAAGCATGACCCGAGTATCAGATCCGTACAACGCCTCCGGCTCACCTGCATAAGGCATGCAGTAAATTGCGGATGAATCAAAATTCGCATTGTTCATATAGGGGCTTTGCCACACGATGCCTGGATTGTTTAATCTTCTTGTGACAAAAGGGACAAAAGAATCTGGTGGTAAGACATCGCGAAGTTGCATAGTCAGTTTCCGAAATTTAATCCAGCTGCACCGTCGATCAAAACAGCTTTCGAAATCACATCCTTGAGACGGTATTGATCGAATGCGCGCGAGTCAGTGAGGAAATCGAGAAACCTGGCGAGGATGCGCGTCTCAGGTACTAAATGTTCGAGCCAGAGAAATTGACCGGAACTATTCACCTCTAGAAAGATCCATTCGCCTGATTCATCGATCAAGAAATCGAACGAACCAGTGATTATTCCCAGCTGGTCCATCAATAAACGACATTGCTCGAATATCCTTTTGGGTAGTTCGGAGAGTCGGGCTTTTCTCTCCGCCAGGGGAGTGATCCGGAAATCGTTGGCTCCTGCAGGATTGTCAGTTAATGGCAACTCGATTGCTGCATACTCACTTCCAAATATGCATACTCGTACGTCGCTACGTTTCCGGACGCGCTCCTGGTAGATCCCCGGTACCAACTGCAAAAGATCGTCGGATGGTAGGTCTGTATCGGCAACAGGTACTGTCTCGGTGGCCAGCTGCTGATTTAGTTCACTCCAGACGTGAGGCACGAATGTTTTGCAGACAGAATCGTTTGCAGAAACGAAGCGTCGAATTTCGCCGGGGTGGTTTCCAATAATCGTTCGTGGAATGGACAATCCGACGCTCTTCGCGGCGAGAAGTTGCAGGATCTTGGATCGCCCTCGCGTTTCGCCTTCGATAGAGTTAACCCATTTTGCTTGCAGGCATAGCGATGAAAACATACTTTGTGAGAAAACGCTCAGTTCTAATACAGCCAATTTCTTTTCCGCATCCGTGAAACGGCCGTCTGGTACGACTGGGTTGACAAAACGCCGGTTCCACACTGTGCCGACATCTGTCGAACAGATTTCTTCTCCGCTATCTTCCAGGAGCCACTCTCCCGGTTCTTGATTCGCGATCGAAAAGCTCATCTTGTTCCGCATGGCAAACAAATCGGAGAAAAAGTAGAAAGATCGAACCCCTTCCTGGTTCAAGCAATGCTGGATAATTGACGCGTGCTCATCAAACCTGTGAGAAAGGATTAATACGCCGTTATTCTTCATGCTCTCTCCAACAATTTAAACAAGGCGCTGAACGCCCATTCGATTAATCTGCGTTTTTCCACGATGATGTCACCCTCCAGGCTGAGGCCTGGGCGCAAGACAATCTGGCTATTCTTGCGCGCGAAAGCCTGCAGGTCAGCGTCGACGAGTATCCGATAGACCTGCGTCTGGCCGGACGAGCCGGCATGCTCATATGCTGCATCGCTTGCGGCTTGTGGGGTAGTGGCGACTTCCCGCACCACAGCATTTACGAAACCGAATTTCTCATACGGAAAAGCGGTAATGCGAAGGACGACACGCTGTCCTGCGCGTAACAATCCAGCTTTTTCTGACGGCGCGAACAAGGTCACGGTCAAAGGGTCATTATTGGGAATAATAGATAATATGGGACTGCCTTCAGTCAGATATTGGCCGTTGCGCACAGCGACAGCGGACAACGCGCCGGATACCGGCGCCACAAGGTTGAATCGTCGATCGTTAGTCTGGACTGAGCGTTCGCGTTCCAGTTCACGTGAACGCATGCCCAAATCGTCGTCCTGGACGGTACGCAATATTTCCATATTGCGCAGATTTTCATCCGTGTCCACCAGGTTTTTTTGTGCGCTAGCTTCCTGGGCCTGCAAGGTTTGGACCTTGAATTTCGCCTCGGTTACAGCAGAAAGCTTTTCTTCAAGTTGTATCATTGAAATGAATCCGTCCCGATGCAGGTCTACAAAGCGTTGGTAAAGACGCTCAGTGGCCGTAAGCTGGACGGCGGCGATTTCCTCCTGATGCTTCAGAACGGTCAATTGCTCTTGCGCTTCCTGGCGTGCGGCGCGGGCCGAGCGCATCTTGCTTTCGTGCTGTAAGGTATTGCGCCGCGCATCACGCTGCAAGATTGCCTCTTTCTCTTTCACGACCAAATCGGCTGTGGCCATCGACGCCGACTCATAAACATCCTTATTGCTGCGCAAATATCCGAGTACAGTGCCAGAGGCGACAATTTGACCTTCATGCAGGTTGCCTAATGCAATGAATCCGCTACCGGGGGCGTACAGGCGAGAGATGCCTGTACTGGAAATAACCAACCCTTCCAGCCGGACCTTCCTTTTGTAATCGAAAGCACATAGAAAGACGGCGGCTGCTAGAAAAACCGCAGCTAACAGGCAGATGGGCAGGTGGTTTCCTGGTCGGCCTGTCGCCAGCCGCCGCTCATTGATCGCGCCGGCTTCCGCTCGCCTTGCCTCGTGACGGAATAGTTCTTGGACACTCACGCGACTACTCTCCTTGCATCTGCCATCGCATCCAGACAAATGACACGCTCTGCCTTGCGGATGGTTGTCAGCCTGTGGGCGATCACGACCCGCGTGGCGCGGTGGTTCGCCATCGCGGCATTCACCAGATCTTCATTCTCGGAATCGAGGTGGCTGGTTGCTTCGTCGAGCAGAAGCACTTGCGGTTGCCGATAGAGCGCACGGGCCAGAATCACACGCTGCCTTTGCCCTCCGGACAGGGCCGAGCCCATGTCACCGATACGTGTTCGATACTGCATCGGAAATTGTTGAATGTCGTCGTGAATGGCAGCTTGGGCGGCACATTGGCGAACACGTTCCATGTCCGGATCAGAATCAAAGAATGCGATGTTCTCCGCGATATTTCCGCTGAAAAGCGTGTCGTCTTGGAGGACCGTCCCAGTCATCGCACGTAAGCGTTTTATTCCGAAGCGCGGAAGTGGAATCCCATCCACCAAGATCACACCAGAGGTGGGCGAATAGATGCCTAAGATCAGTTTCAAAAGAGTGGTCTTGCCGACGCCTGATGCGCCAGTAATTGCGACAACTTCCCCCGCGTGTATCGTCAACGAAAGGTCGTTAAGTGTCCATGGTTCGCCTTCCGCATACCGGAAAAACACATTGCGGAATTCGATACTCGGTGCATTGGGATTCGCTTGAGGCAAGGGCGGACCGGAAGCTGTTTCGGCGGGAAACTCTGGTGCGGACTGCGTGATATCCGAGATCCGGTCCAGATGCACTCTCAGCATCTTTAATTCGATTACCTTGTCGATCAACGTCATGCTTCGTAACGAAAATGTCGCGCTATAAGCAGCTACTGCAGTATACGTTCCAAGAGTCATTCCGCCCGCCAAGACCGAATAAATGCCGATCGCAGTGATGAGAAGTTCGCGGGTGCCTCCGATCAAGGAATTGAGGAGCGAGACGTTCGCCATCACGTCTTGAAAAGCCTTGAATCTGTCGATTTCCGTGATCAACAAGTCTCGGTGTCGCCCGAGCCGCTCGTCTTCCGCACCGTTGAGTTTGATCGCGGTTATTCCACGAATCGTTTCCACCATTAGTGTCTGGGATCGTCCGGCCGCCGCCAGGTTTTCGGTTTGTATATGCTCGATACGATGGCTGGTAACAATCTTTACCAGAATGTAGACGAGCAGGAAGCCGGCCGATACAGCAGCGAGCAAAGGACTTATGAAATACAGGACGAAGAAGGACACTAGGCCCATCACCCCATCCAGCGCAAGTTCGATCGCTCCATTGGTGAGCGAACGGACG
This sequence comes from uncultured Massilia sp., assembly GCA_913778765.1. GTDB lineage: Bacteria > Pseudomonadota > Gammaproteobacteria > Burkholderiales > Burkholderiaceae_D > Telluria. The sequence continues at coordinate 14,316 of CAJYXO010000113.1, forward strand.
ACGGCGCTATAAGAACTGATACGATGGCTAATGTCGCCCAGGCTTCTTTTCTCAAAATAGGGGATCGGCAGGCGTAATAATTTTGCAATCAGGCCGCCCCCCCATTGGAGCATCATTTCTGCGGTAAGGTAATTGATCGTCCGCGAGCGCAGCAGTTGTGTAGCCGATCGCACAGCGAGCAATAAGAGCTGGGCTGCAATCAGCAGGGTAAACAGGTCATAATCGGCACCTGGCAGCACGTCATCGAGCAGCCATTTGCCAAACAGCGGTAAAACCAATCCACAAAGTTCAAGATAAAGGGCAAACGTGAGGATCTGCGCAACCGGTCCGTTCAGTCCGTATAGCTTGCCCAAGACCATTGTGAATGACCGTTTCGTGCGCAAGTCTTTCTTTGCGAAAGTTGGGCTCGGAATCAACTCCAGGGCGACGCCGGTATATGCTTTACCAACTTCGCTCCAGCTCAGTCGGCGCTTGCCTCTAGCAGGATCGAACACGGTAACACCTGAGCGACTGGCTCTGGACATGACTATGAAATGCTTCATCTCCCAGTGGAGGATGCATGGCATGCGCATGTATCGTAGGTTTTCCAGGTCGACTTGCAGCGCACGGGGGGCAAAACCAAGTTCTGCCGCCATGTCGTGGAGTTGCTTGATGGTCGCGCCACGCTGTGTGGTTGTGAACTTTTCACGAAACCATTCCAGATCACATCGCATGCCGTAGTGATCGGCGACCATGGCCAGGCAAACCAGGCCGCACTCTGCGCCTTCAGCTTGAGCGATATGACGCATCAAGCGGCCTTTTTTAGAGTGAACATGTCTTCTAATCCAAACATCTTGACAAGGATTGGCAAATTGCCTTCCATTCTTTCTCCCTTGTACATCCCTTCTTCGAACATCAGGCATACCAAAGTGGGAGTCAGACGGATGCCAAAGCGCCGGGCGAGGCGGGCATCTTTATCGACTGAAGAAGTTAATGGTTCGGCAATAGGGAAGTTTGCATCGTCAACGACCACGACCAGATTGCGCACCAACTCGGCTCCAGCATGTGAAGCCAACCTACTGATTAAGGTCGTACAGCTCGTACAATGATGACTTACAAATATCAGATGCACTTGGTCCCGATCTTCAAGACCCCGGGGGGCCTCCGTCTCCGTGCCCGACAAGTCTTTGGGGTGTAGTAATTCAGCTAACTCCGTGGCTTTAATGGAAATATTTGTGACCGGTGACGGATTGCTTGCTGTCCGTGGCTTTGAAACGCGGAGCTGCCCACGCCAGCTCAATATGACCACGATGCTCAACAGGACACATAATGCCAACTTGATGGCTGGCGTTTCGATAGGAAGCGGTTTGTAAAATAGACTCAGGAGAAGATTCGTCAGGGTTACCATTCCCAACGCGGGAATCAACCATGGCGCCGTACGCTCGACCCATTCGCTCAAGCCACCAAAACAATCGCAGGGAATCCTTCGCATGCGTGTGAATAGTCGACCGCCTATGAAGACCGCAAATCCACTGGTATTCAACATCATTATTGAAACCGGAGTTTTGGCAAAGAAAATGATGGTGAACCATGCCAGGAGGAGTGCACTACTCAAGCGTTTGAGAGTGCTTGCATGCGCATTGACAGTATTTAAAAGGGAAGAGGAGAAGAAGACGCCAAACACGATTGCGCTGCTTGTCCCCAGCAATAATTGATAATCCAATGGAAACACTGAAATTCCTCAAGCGTCAACTAGCAGTCTGATCTCGCGCTGCGAGTCCATCGATTCCCGGGTTCCTAATCCCGGAGCAAGTGCGCAAGGCATGACGACATGCCGGAATAACCGGCATGTCGAATTGCAGCTTAGTAGCAAATTTCGCCGTTGTAGTCCAGGCCAAGATATTCGCTAACACACTCACCAGTCACTTTGTTGCAACGGGTCTGGTAAGTGTCGATATATTGAGACTCGCAGGTTTCACCGCCGGCAACGGCTTTCATCTGCATTTCGGACAGCGGCTTCGCTTTGAGTTTCGAGATTAAGCTCAACATCTTGAGTCCTCCTTATTAAATGCCAAAATTGGCCAAACGAGACTAGCATGGTTTGTTAAGGGGCAGCAATACAATTATAAAAATTTTTTACGTGAATATTCGCGCTTTTTTTTACATTTAAATCGCGCGGTTTGTCACGGTCCAACGTGAAAATCCATATATATGCGCGCTCAGCAAATCTCACTTTTTATCACTTCATTTGCTTGTCAAGCTGATGTTGTGAAAAGTGAAAATACGCTGCTAGAGCTTTCAACGAGGGAATAACGGATTGCTGCGCAGGCGACGGTCCGAATGGATCGCATGTTCGTCGGCGGCTGAATTGCAGGGAATTTTTCTCGCCGGGGGGCGCCCTGCGGTGTACGCCGGGCGGGGCTTCGATATCACCACGCTGATTGGTGAAGTTTCGAACTCTCTGAAATGGCAGGGAAAAGCGCTAGGTAATTCAAGAAATGATTTTAAGTTTACGGCGAACAGCGGGAGATGCGATGTAAGGCGCCCGCCGCGACGCAATGCGAGCACTGCCAGCGTTAGATAATGCCGCAGCGCGTCCCTGATGGAAGCCGGATATCGCCAGAATTTAGTTGGGGGTACTTAGGACCAGGGGAGGGCGGGTGATTTCAGATCAGCTGCGAACCGGCTTGGTAAGCTCTTCGTCCGGTTCTTGAGCTATAGCATCCTTGTAGTTGCGGAAAATCCCCCGCACATTCATCGCGCACAAGCCCGCCTGCAGCGTGATCAAGGCCCAGGCCTCGTCATGCAAGCCCCACACGATCCACAGGAGGTTCGACAGGATGAAGGTATAGAAGCCGAAGATCCGCCGCCGGGCGTGGCGCGCACCGACCAGGAAGGCGGCGATCAGGGTGATGGCCATCGCGGGCCACTGCAGGAAGTCGATCAGCGTATCCCAATCCACTCAGGCCACCTTCCTGCGCTTGGCCGGGGCCTTGGCCGCGGTGGCGGTTTTGGCGACGGCCTTCTTTGCCGCAGTCTTTTTCGCAGCCGGTTTCTTCGCCGCGCTTGCCCGCGCGTGCACGCCACCGTGGGAAGCGGGCGACTTGCGCGCGCGCGGCGGCGGCGCATCCGATGCATCGTCGTCGTCGCTGGACGGCTTGCGCGACTTGCGCGGCGGCGGGTCGTCGTCGTCATCGTCGTCCGCGGAGGCAGCCGCCGGCTTCTTGCCCAGGCTGGCCTGCAGCAGCGAGACCAGGTCGATGACGTTGCTCTTGGCCGGCTTCTGTTTCTCCGGCTCGGGCTTGGTGATGGTCTTGGTCTGGTTGGCCTTGACCTTCTTCTTGATCAGGGCCATCACGTCTTCGCGGTAGGTGTCGTGGTACTGCTGCGGCTTCCACTTTTCGCTCATGCCTTCGACGAGGGCCTTGGCCATCTGCAGTTCCTTTGCGGTCACCAGGGCCGCCTTGGAATGCTCGCCGGGGATCTTCAGCTCGTCGGTCGGACGGATCTCGTCGGGGTAGCGCAGTGTGATCAGGACGATCGCGTCCTCCACGCAGACCAGCGCCGCGAGGTGCTGCTTGACGCGGATGACGACGTTGGCGATGCCGATCTTGCCGACGTCGCGCAGGGTCTCGCGCAGCAGCGCATAGACCTTGTCGCCGCCCTTGCCGGGCGCGAGATAGTAGGGCTGCTCGTAGTAGACCAGCGGCACCTCGCCGGCGTCGACGAAGGCCAGGATGTCGATGGTCTGGGTCGCTTCCGGGTTGGCGCGGCGCAGGTCCTCGTCGGACAGCACCACGTATTCGTCATCGGCGTACTCGTAGCCCTTGATGATGTCGTCCCAGGAGACTTCCTTGCCGGTGTTCTTGTTGTAGCGCTTGAAGCCAATCGGCGAGAAGTCGCGCCGGTCGAGCATGTGCAGGTCCAGCGAGTGCTCGCTGGTCGCGGGATGCAGCTCGACCGGGATGTGGACCAGTCCAAAACTGATCGCACCTTTCCACATGCTTCTCGCCATGGCTTGGTCTCCCGTGCGTTATTCGCCGACGGAGCCGGTAATCGGCAGCACCACGCCCGTCACATAGCCCGAGCACACGCTCGACGCCAGGTACACATAGGCCGGCGACAGCTCTTCCGGCTGGGCCGGACGGCCGAAGGTGGTCTGCTGGCCGAACTTGGTGATGTCTTCCGGCGACTGGTCGGCCGGGTTCAGCGGCGTCCACACCGGGCCCGGCGCCACGCAGTTCACGCGGATGCCCTTGTCCAGCAGGTTGGCCGCCAGCGACATGGTGAAGGCGTGGATGGCGCCCTTGGTGGTCGAGTAGTCGAGCAGCTTCTTCGAACCCTTCAGGCCCGTCACGGAACCGGTATTGACGATCGCCGCGCCGCGCTTCATGTAGGGCAGGCAGGCCTTCGCCATGTGGAAGTAGCCGTAGATGTTGGTGCGCATGGTCTCGTCGAAGCGCGCTTCGTCCAGGTCGAGCAGCGACTCGGCGTGCTCCTGGAAGGCGGCGTTGTTGACGAGGACGTCGAGGCGGCCGAACTTGGCGACGATCTGGTCCACCGCCTGCTGGCAGAACGCCATGTCCTTGACGTCGCCGGCCACGGTCACGCACTTCTGGCCTTCGGCCTCGATGCAGCGCTGGGTCTCGGCGGCATCTTCGTGTTCGTTCAGGTAGAGGATGGCGACGTCGGCGCCTTCGCGTGCGAACAGGATCGCCACCGCGCGGCCGATGCCGGAATCGCCGCCGGTGACGATCGCCACCTGGCCGGCCAGCTTGCCGCTGCCCTTGTAGCCCTCGGCCATGAACTTCGGCTTCAGTTCCATCTGCGCTTCCAGGCCCGGCTTGGCCAGGTGCTGGGCCGGGAAGTCCCCGGACGGCTGCCGGACGCCGGTCTGCGCCGCCGCGTCTTGCCCGCCGCCGCCGCTGCCCTTGTCGCCTTTCTGCATGCTGGCGTCGTGCTGGTCCTGGCGGTTCTGAATCGCCTTCTGCTTGTTCGCTACATCATCCTGGTTTGCCATGCCGATCTCCTTGTGCGTTCGGTGTTGCCTGATCCCGCAGTATTCACGCCGCAGCGCGCCTGCGACCGTGCGCTTCCACACACAGCGCCGCATTTGCTGGCCGCGCCATGTGCTTTGTGGCAAACTTGAGGGCGTCACAAGCACGGCTTTCCAGCACTTCGAAGGGGTACAGATGTCGCAGCAGCATGCAGTAAGGACGGGGATGGTCGTCAGCCCGATGGCGCAGCGGCGCGCCGACTTCGCCCAGGCCTGCGGGCCGCTGTTCGCGCGCCTGCACCTGGCCGACAGCGTCGACGCCGCCCTGGCCCTGCTCGACGAGGAGACCCCGGACCTGCTGGCGATCGACCTCGAGCGCTTCGAGCCGGGTCTCGACCTGGCCGCGCTGGGCCGCTTGCTGGCGCGCCGCGGCGGCGCCCCGGTCCTGCTGCTGTGCCCCTTCGCGACGGCGCGCTGGCTGCCGCTGCTGGAGGCCTACGGTCCCGCTGCCTACCTCATGACGCCGGTCGAACCGGCGCGCCTGGCCGCCGCCGTGCGGGACTGCCTGGCCGGGTCCGGCGCCGGCGCCGCCGACCCAGCGTATCTGCGGAGCCTGCTGGCGCTGCGCGGACGGGTCCAGGCCGCGCTC
>CAJYXO010000114.1 GCA_913778765.1 uncultured Massilia sp.
TCCTGGAGGTGCAGTCGGGTCTGAGCGAGCAGGATCGTGAGCTTCTCGAGCTCCGGCGGCAGCGCGATTACGCCGAGTTCTTCAAGAAGGCGGTGCTGTTCAAGAAGAATGTGGTGGTTGCCGGGGCCACCGGTAGCGGCAAGACCACCTTCATGAAGTCGCTGGTGAATCACATCCCGCACGAAGAGCGGCTGGTGACGATCGAGGACGCGCGCGAGCTCTTCATCAGCCAGCCCAATTCCGTGCATTTGCTCTACTCGAAAGGCGGACAAAGCTCGAGCAACGTCACCGCGAAGAGCTGCATGGAAGCGTGCCTGCGCATGAAGCCGGACCGCATCATCCTTGCGGAGCTGCGCGGCGACGAGTCGTTCTACTTCATCCGCAACTGCGCCTCCGGTCATCCCGGTTCCATCACCAGCTGCCATGCTGGCAGCATCGGGCAGACCTGGGATCAGTTGGCGCTGATGGTCAAGGCGTCGGCCGAAGGGTCGGGCCTGGAGTTCGCCGTCATCAAGCGGTTGTTGATGATGACCATCGACATCGTTGTCCACATCAAATCGCACGCGGGCCGGCGCTATATCACCGGTATCGATTTCGATCCGGAACGCATGCAGTCGGGTGGGGGATGAATGTGTTCATTAAGGTGATAGGGCGAAACAGCGCCGATTGACTTTGAATTTTTCTTCCAACACGATTGATTTGCGACATCTGCGGCGTTCTGGGCGATTTGCCACGACGCCGATGCATAGGGAGTAACCACGGCATGTTGCCAGGCATGGAACTACTCAGCTGTCCCGAAATGGCGGTTCCGGCTGAAGTCATGCAGCACGTTGTGCGCGTCGAGTCGTCGCACAATCCGTTTGCGATCGGTGTGGTCGGTGGGCGCCTGGTGCGCCAGCCGCAGAACCTGTCCGAAGCGGTGGCCACGGCGCGGATGCTGGAAGAGAAGGGCTACAATTTCTCCCTCGGTCTCGGGCAGGTCAACCGCTACAACCTGATCAAGTACGGCCTGGATACCTACGAAAAAGCATTCAAGACCTGTCCCAATCTGCAGGCCGCCTCGAAGATCCTGGCCGAGTGCTATAGCCGCTCCGGCGGTAACTGGGGCAAGTCGTTCAGCTGTTACTACTCCGGAAACTTCGAGACCGGGTACCGCCACGGTTACGTGCAGAAGGTCTACGCGTCGATCAACCAGGGCAGGGCGCTCGCCGCGTCCACCGCTGGTGCGATCCCGGTGATCCCGGCCGGAAGCGTGCGTCGTGCGCTCAACGACTCGGTGAAGGCCGCGGCGGTGCGCGAAGTCGATTCGATCGTGTCGCGGCGCATCGACTCGGCGGCGAACCAGCTTGCCAGCGGCCTGGCCGCGCAAGGTCAGCCATCTCTGCGCCCTCAGGCTGCCGTCGCGGCGCCAACGCAGCAGACCGCTGGGACAGTTGCGGCCGCACCAGCGGCGCAACTGTCCGCTGCAGATTCCGATCTCTACGTAATACGACCTACAGGCGCCGGCAAAGGAGTGGCGGTTCCTGCAGGTGGCGGAGCGTCCCCAGCTCCGCACGTTTCCGCACACGCGCCTCAGGCCGTGGCGGGAGCGACCGTTCCTGGCGCAAGTACGCCGCCGCCGACGCCTGGCGACGGGGCCTTCGTATTCTAGCCAGATGCAGTAGCGCGGCCATGCAAATGGCTTTTTGATCACCCCCTGTTTTCCAGTCAAGGAGATACTCACGATGTTCAAGAACAATCAGATGAAGTCGAACGCCAAGGTCATCGGCACGGCGGCGTTGCAGGCGGCGGTGTTCACCGTGGCCCTGCTCGCGTCCAGCTTCGCGATGGCGCAGGACTATGCCGGTGCCGATACCAAGGTCTGCAACTTCCTCGGCAAGACCAACAATATCCTGAACATGGCGTCCATCGTGGTGGTGACGATCGCGGTCGTCTTCGCCGGCTACCAGATCGCGTTTGCGCATAAGCGCGTTTCCGAAGTGGCGCCGGTGCTGCTAGGTGGCGTGCTGATCGGCGCGGCCGGCCAGTTGGCCAAGATGCTGATCGGCGACACCGGCCAGAAGCAGTGCACGGCCACTGCGGCGATCGATATGATCCAGCACGTTCTGCACTATGCATAAGAACGTGCTTTTCCGGGGTTGCACCCGACCGGCGATGTTTTTCGGGGTGCCGTACATCCCGTTTTTCATCGGCGCGGGTGGCGGCTTCCTGATGGGTATCTATTTCGATATGTGGCTGCTGCTGCTCATTCCGGTCATCGTCTTCGTCATGCAGCAGATGACCAAGCGAGACGAGATGATCTTCCGCATGCTCGGGTTACGCTGGATGATGCGGATGCGCGTGCGCAACCTGCAGCGCTATTCCGGCATGTGGGTGTTCTCGCCGAATGAGTACAGGAAAGAGGTGCCGGGCGCCAAGCGCTAGCTTGGAATCCGGCATCGGGTCTCGACCCCATGCACGACGCCTGTGTCGTGCATGGGGTTGTTCGGTTTTTCGTGTCGACGCGCGATGGCTTGTCTGAGCGAGGTCGGCAGTTCCCGGGGTATGCGCGCCGGGCCT
>CAJYXO010000115.1 GCA_913778765.1 uncultured Massilia sp.
CCCGCGGCAGCAACCAGGCGACCGTGCTCGACCTGGGCACCGGCAAGCCCAGCGACAACAGCGCGCTGGAACACCTGTTCACCGAAGACGCCTGCACCATCGCCGTGCGCCAGCAACTGTTCGACAAGCTCCGCTGAGGTCGCGGCGGGCGACAACGCAGGCGCACTCCTCCCCCGGCGCCTGCGACCGTCCGTCCCGCTGGCTGCCACGCCTGGGCGCAGGCGTGGCAGTGTTTTGCTTCTCGATGCCGGCGCTACACGATGCGGGCGCCGATGCTGGGCCGACGATGACCGCGCATTGTGCGCAGCTGCGCGCCAGCGCGTGCGCTGGCACACCCGACCCAGGAGGGAATGACGGCAGATCGGCGTGGCGATACCGGCAGTGGCAATCACCGGCCGGCATACGATCCCATACGCCCGGCCATCACCCCGCGCCGAGGCCGGCGCCACGCGGCAGCGTCGCCGATTGCCTTCGCCGGCCCCGCGCATCGGCGATCATGCGCCCGACGCCATACACCGACAACGGCACCACCCAACTGGCCCACAGCAGCAGCGCGATCAAGCCCGGCGACGGCGTCAGGCCCAGGCCGATCGCCGACGGCAACGCCACCCGGAACACCACCGGCGCCAGCGTCACCAGATAGGCGCGCACCATCCAGCGCTGATGCCGCAGCACCCGCCCGCGCCAGATCGCCACCAGCCCGACCGACCCGGTCACCAGCCACGCCAGCGCCGTGGCCGCGAACGCCACCCGGATCGCAGGCGGCGCCGGCGAGGTCGCGATCAGCCCGACCGCCCCGACCATCGCCACCGCCATCCCAGCGAAATACACCCGCCCCACCCAACGATGCAGCCGCGGCCAACGCCGCCACCGCTGCGTCGCGAACTGCAGCGCCCCCAGCAACAGGCCGACGGCCCCGCCACCGAGATGGCACCACAGCCAACCGCGGCGGGTGAGGAACATCGCATAGGCCGGCGACTGCAGCGAGGCGTACTTCAGATAGACGGAATGCACGAACTCCGCGGCGAACAGGGCCAGGGCGAGCCAGAGCAGCCACAAGGCCAGGCGCACGATTGGCTTGGTGCGTGATGGCGCCAGGTGGAGGCGCGTCGGCTCGCTGTTCATTCCCTGCCCCACAGTGCGCCGGACCGTCGGCAGCGCGACGCTAGCATGGACGTCTCGGTGCCACGGAAGGCGGCGACGGGCGGCGGACAGGCGCGTCCGAGAACGCTGCCGCACACGTCGCTTCGCCGATCAGCACAGGCGATCCGGCTACCGATCGAGACGCCACCACCCAGCCTTAAATGCAAATTGTGTCTCGCTTTGTAGACGACACAGTTAACAGTACAGACATCTGCCGCACACAGGTCTATGGTCGATCCGGGGACGGGGGTCGCATGGGACGCAGACAGGGGAAAACAGGATTCGACGCGCTGGCGGCGTTGCCGTGGCCAGTGGGAATCATAGCCGGCATCGCCGGCTTCTTCGCAGTGCGCGACGGCATCCCCTGGTGGTTCTCCCGCCACGACGGCGCGCTGTCGCAGGCCATCGCCCGGCAAGCGGAAGGCGCATTCATTCCGATGGCGTGGATCTTGCTGCTGCTCTGCTGGCTGGCGGCGCTTGCCTCATTCCTCAAAGCGCGGCATCGCCGCCGCCTGCTGGACACCCGCACCACCCTGGAAAGCCTGGCCGCCGGCGGCTGGCGCCAATTCGAACTCTTGGTCGGCGAAGCCTTCCGCCGGCAGGGCTACGCCGTCGAAGAGACCGGCCTCGGCGGCGCCGACGGCGGCATCGATCTGATCCTGCGCAAGGACGGGCGTCGCACCTTGGTGCAATGCAAGCAATGGAAGCGGCAGCAGGTCGGCGTCAGCGTCGTGCGCGAGATGTATGGGTTGCTTACACATCACCAAGCCGATGCGGTGAAGATTGTTTGTGTTGGTAGCTATACGAAAGACGCCGCACCGTTTGCACGGGGCAAACCTATCGAGCTGATCGATGGTGATCAACTGTTGGGGATGATCCAGGCTGAAAAACGTAATAGTACGAATGAGATGCTTCGCAAGGCTGGCGTCGATCCGATGCTCGTCCCGATCAACGCTACGGCTCATTCGCCCAAGTGCCGAAAGTGTGGAAGCGCACTGGTACAGCGGATCAACAGACGCACGGGCGAAGCATTTCTTGGCTGCAGTCAGTTTCCGCGATGCCGAGAATCCAGACAAATCGGCCCTTACCCTGATAGTTAGAACTGGAATAGCCAGTCCTTGCAAAACAAATTGGCAAATAAATCAAAAAATGGAGCCCTAAATGGCATTTAAGACAATTACCGTTGGAGTAAACAAGCTACTCCTCGACAAAACTAATGCGCGACATGACCCAATGGACAATGAAGCAGAGATTATCGCGCAACTACTGAAGAAGGAAAAAGCTGGCGAGGTAGCCAAAAGCATCGCCGAAGCAGGCGCTCTGAACCCGCTTGAGCGAATCGGCGTGGTCGCCCACCCAACCATTAAAGGTTCTTATGTTGTTATCGAGGGAAACCGGCGCGTCTGTGCGTTGAAAATGTTACACGACCCAGACAAAGCACCCGACAGCCATAAGCGGAGAGTTCTGGACTACAAGACCAAGGGACAGGCCATCCCAGCGCGGATTGAGGTAGTGCAGTTCGACACGGAGGAAGAGGCGGAACCTTGGATAAGCATGCGTCATCGTGGCGAAGATGGCGGGAAGGGGCTGCGTCCCTGGGACGTAACTGGCAAGGCCCGTCATGCCGAAAAGGTAGGCGGTGCCACCGTCAACCAATTAGCCGCGGGCCTAGTGGATCACGCTTTGAAAGCCGGGCTAATTACAGCGGACGAGCATCAAGAAGTACCTGTCACCACGCTGACCCGCTACTTGGGTAACCCGATTGTTCGCCACACGCTAGGTTTGGCTTCGGCCAAACAGCCCGACCTCGACGTGCCGCAGCAAGAATTCGACGCTGCACTAAAGGTGTTTATCCGCGACTCGCTGCCCAAAAGTGTCACTGGCGTCGACCCTAAGGTGCACTCTCGCTCGAAAGCAGCAGATTGGAAAGCGTACGCCAAAGAATTGACCACCGATGGAACCGCGCCGAAGACGCGTCTACCTAAAGCTGTACCGCTGAAGACGCCGAAGCCATCAGCAACGAAGGTCAACCCTCGACCGGCAAATCCGGATAAGCGCAGCTCAATTGTATCGGCCGACTTCCGATATAGCTTTGCCACTGATAATATCCTGAGCCGCCTATTCCGCGAGTTGCGCAGCATCGACGCCAACGAGCATTCATTCGCGTCCGCGTATTTGTTACGTGCTTTCATCGAGCGACTGGTGAAGCTATACGCCAAGCGCCATCGCCTTGGTATGGAAGGTGACCTTCACAACGTAATTGATCGATGCGTAAAGCACATCGAGGCGCATCCACCGATCGCCGAGGCAAAAGCACTCAAATCCGCGCTACAGCCCTGGAATGGAATGGTTTCGGATCGCTATTCACGCACTTCGCCGGATTCACTGGGTAGCTGGGTGCATGCCAGTTCCATCCCAACCCGCGCGGAGATCAATCGCCGCTGGGACACGCTGGAGCCCGGATTGCGTCTGCTAGCTGACGGCTTAGCTTGAGGGCTGGCCAAACTCTCACCCTTTCGCTAAATTCCCTGTCTTGTCCATTGGTCCGCACGCATGCCCGTTACTGATTCGCCGCTTCGCTATCCTGGCGGGAAGACCCAGCTTTCCCCCTTCGTCATCGAGATCCTGCGCGAGAACGATCTTTTTTACGGCTCCTACATCGAGCCCTTCGCTGGCGGCTGCGGTATTGCTTGGAAATTACTACTGGATGCCTATGTGTCAGAAATCCATATCAACGATATCGATCCATCAATTTACGCATTCTGGGCGTCGGTACTACGTAAGACCGACGATCTTTGCGAGCTGATCGAGACGACGTCGGTGACGATGGAGGAATGGCACAAACAAAAGGCAGTCCAGCAGGACCAGCGCGCACGTCAGCTAGAGCTTGGCTTCTCCACGCTATTCCTCAATCGCACCAATCGGTCTGGGATCCTTAAAGGGGGCGTGATCGGAGGCAAAAACCAAGAGAGTAACTATTCACTGGACTGTCGATTCAACAAGGCCGATCTATTACGTAAGATTCAACGCATAGCAAAGTACAAGGATCAAGTCACTTTGACTAAGATGGACGCCGAGGATTTCATCCTGTGCAATCTGCCAAAAATCTCAAGTAGAGCTCTAGTCAATATCGATCCGCCCTACTACAGTAAAGGGCGCGACCTATACTGCAGCTTTTACAAGTACGAGGACCATGCTAGCTTGGCACGCGTGATTCCTATGATCGAACAGCATTGGATGGTTACTTACGACAATGCGCCGGAAATACAACTTCTCTACAATAAATATCCCAGCATCAACCTCAGCCTGAACTACTCGGCCCAGGTTAAACGAGTGGGTGTAGAGTTAATGGTGATTGACCCAAAGCTGAAATTGCCAGAAGAGTATCGAAAAACCGGATAAATCAAGCCGATTGCAGTCGAAAGCTGGGATCAAAGCGGGAAGATAGAGAAACCGGGGTCAGAGTGCACTTTTTTACCAGCCTGACCTTGTCCAAAGGGGGCCGACCCATCGGACGATGCCTGAAGCTGCTGTAGGAGAAGTGCACTCTGACCCCGGTTTTCCAGCAGGTCCCATAATCTTGCCTCAAGCCGCCAATCGCTTGATCCTCGCCGGCAGATCGCCAAGCAGGCGATGCGCCTCTTCCAATTCGTAGTCCGCCTGCAGGCTCAGCCAGAATCGTTCGGTGGTACCCAGCGCCGCGGCCAGGCGCACGGCCGTGTCGGCGGTGATGCCTCGCTTGCCCAGCATGATTTCGTTGATCCGGCGCGGCGGCACGCCGGTGACGCGGGCAAGTGCGTTCTGACTAATGCCCAGCGGGACGAGGAACTCGTCGCGCAGCACGTCGCCAGGATGGATGTTGGGCAAGGAGGCCATG